>JAGWNK010000064.1 GCA_028871345.1 Alphaproteobacteria bacterium
TCGCGACTGCTTCGACCCGGCCACCGTCGCGCTCAGGATGGCCCGCACCCCGTCCAAGGGCGCTGCTGCCTGCAGCGCCAAACCGAGGGTGGTGGGCGGTGACGGGTTCGAACCGCCGACCCCATCGGTGTAAACGATGTGCTCTACCGGCTGAGCTAACCGCCCCGGTTCTCCCATTATAGCAGGTCGGGCCCGGCCACAATTCTGCGGCTCCGCCAGGCCTTCAGGCGTGGCCTCAGCCCAGACCAAATTGTGATCGGATTGATCCGCCGCGCCGGAGGCCAACGCAACGCAGCCGAGCAAATCCGATCCCGACTTGGTCTAGTCACTCTCGCCGTCGAAACGGGCCTGTCAAAATCCGGTGCAAGGGCCATGCGACGCCTTAGGCAGCGGGGATGCATCGGTGCACGGTGGGCGACGCGGACGGTGGCGCCCCTCTACACGGTGCCGGCACCGTGGCGGCGGTCATGAAAAAGGCGGAGGGCTCGCTCGTCCCTCCGCCTGAAACTGAACCCATTCACCGCGCTCGCGCCCGGCTCCGGGGATGCCTTCGCTGGCGCAGTCTCAGTTCAGTGAATCCTTCAGCTGTTTGCCGGCGCGGAAGCGGGGCTGTTTGGAGGGCTTGATGGTGATTTCTTCGCCAGTCTGGGGATTGCGCCCCTTGCCGCCGGCGCGGGTCGCAACCACGAACACACCAAAGCCGGTCAGGCGCACCTCGTCGCCCCCTTTGAGCGCGGCCGCAATCAAGTCGAAGACGCCGTCAACCGCCTTGGCCGCGTCGTTCTTGGCCAGCCCGGTGTGGTCCGACAATCTTTGGATCAAATCGTTCTTGTTCACGGCAACGGCTCCTTCTTGAAGAATCGCCAAGGCGACCGCGGGAAATCTAGGGCGTCCGCGCCGCGAGGGGCAAGGCAAGAAGCCAGGAAAAAGGCCGATTCCCGCGGTTTTTACCGGGTGAATCGGCCCTTTTTCGGTCATTCCTGGGGATGGAGCCCGCCCGGCATGGTTACCGGCCGATCCTCCAGGTCAATGCGTGACGACCGCGTCCGCATCGGATTCCGGCAGGTTCGGCCGGGTGACGAGCTCCGGCTCGGTCCACTCGATAGGTTCCGGAACGCGCGCCAACGCGATCTTGAGAACCTCGCCAACCCGTGCCACCGGCATGATGGTCAGGCCCGCCTTCACGTTGTCCGGAATCTCCGCCAGGTCCTTCTCGTTTTCCTGCGGGATGATCACCGTCTTGATGCCGGCCCGAAGCGCGGCGAGCAGCTTCTCCTTCAGACCGCCGATCGGCAGCACACGGCCGCGAAGCGTCACTTCCCCCGTCATCGCAACGTCACGGCGCACCGGGATACCGGTAAGCACCGAGATGATCGAGACCGCCATCGCCACGCCGGCCGACGGTCCGTCCTTGGGGGTGGCGCCTTCCGGAACATGCACGTGGATGTCCCTCTGATCGAAGAGCGGCGGCTTGATGCCGAAGGTTGTCGCCTTGGACCGCACATAGGAGCGGGCGGCGTCGATGGATTCCTTCATCACGTCGCCGAGCTTTCCGGTCGTCTGCATCCGGCCCTTGCCGGGCAGCATGACGGATTCGATCTGCAACGTATCGCCGCCGGTCTCGGTCCAGGCCAATCCAGTGACCACGCCGACCTGATCCTCGCCTTCCACCTCGCCGTAGCGGAACTGCCGCACACCGGCGTAGCTGTTGAGGTTCTCGGGCGTCACCGTGATGCTCTTGGCCTTGTTTGAGACGATCTCCTTCACCGCCTTGCGTGCCAGATTGGCGATCTCGCGCTCGAGATTGCGGACGCCGGCCTCCCGCGTGTAGTAGCGGATCAGGTCGCGCAGACCGTCATCGGTGATCGACCACTCCTCATCCTTCAATCCGTGCGCCTTGATCTGCTTGGGGATCAGGTGGCGCTTCGAAATTTCGACCTTCTCATCCTCGGTGTAGCCGGGGATGCGGATGATCTCCATGCGGTCCATCAAGGGCTGGGGCATGCGCAGCGTGTTGGCCGTCGTAATGAACATCACGTCGGACAGATCGAAATCGACCTCGAGATAGTGGTCGTTGAAGGCGTGGTTTTGTTCGGGGTCGAGGACCTCGAGCAGCGCCGACGACGGGTCGCCGCGCCAGTCCGCGCCCAGCTTGTCGATCTCGTCGAGCAGAAACAGCGGATTTGCCGATTTTGCCTTCTTCATCGACTGCACGACCTTGCCGGGCATCGAACCGATATAGGTGCGACGGTGGCCGCGGATTTCCGCTTCGTCGCGCACGCCGCCAAGCGACATGCGCACGAACTCGCGACCCGTGGCGCGCGCGATCGACTTGCCCAGGGACGTCTTGCCGACACCCGGCGGGCCGACGAGGCACAGGATCGGACCTTTCATCTTGCCGGCGCGCTGTTGCACCGCGAGGTATTCAAGGATGCGCTCCTTGACCTTCTCGAGTCCGTAATGATCCTCGTTGAGGATGTCCTCGGCGAGCTTGATGTCCTTCTTGATCTTGGACTTCTTGCCCCAAGGCAGCGACAGGAGCCAGTCGAGGTAGTTGCGCACGACGGTGGCTTCGGCGCTCATCGGCGACATCTGCCGCAGCTTGCGCACCTCGGCTTGCGCCTTCTCGCGCGCCTCTTTCGACAGCTTGGTCTTGCGGATGCGGTCTTCGAGCTCGTTCAACTCGTCGCGGCCTTCCTCGCCTTCGCCAAGCTCCTTCTGGATCGCCTTGAGCTGCTCGTTCAGGTAGTACTCGCGCTGCGTCTTTTCCATCTGGCGCTTGACGCGGCTCTTTATCTTCCGCTCCACCTGAAGGACGCCGATCTCGCCTTCGATCAGCGACAGGACCTTCTCAAGCCGCTCCGCTGTGTTCAGTGTCTCGAGCAGCGCCTGGCGGTCGGCGATCTTTACCGACAGATGCGAGGCCACCGTGTCGGCAAGCTTTGCAGGCTCCTCGATCTGGGCCACCGATGCCAGCGTCTCGGCGGGCACCTTGCGGTTCAGCTTGATGTACTGTTCGAAATTCGTCTTGACCGTGCGGACCAGCGCCTCGGTCTCGCGGGTCTCGCCCACGCTTTCTGGCAGCTTTTCGATGGTCGCCTGGAAGAAGTCCGTGCGCGGCGAGAACCCGGTGACACGTGCACGCGCCTTGCCTTCCACCAGCACCCTGACCGTCTGGTCGGGCGGCTTGAGGAGCTGGAGCACGGTCGCCAGCGTGCCGATCTTGTGCAGGGCGTCCGGCGAAGGATCGTCATCGGCGGCATTCTTCTGCGTGAGGAGCAGGATCTGCTTCTCCTCGCTCATGACCTCCTCGAGGGCGCGCACCGACTTCTCGCGCCCCACGAACAGCGGGACGATCATGTGCGGAAATACAACTATGTCGCGCAAGGGCAGGACCGGTGCCAGCGGCGCCCCCGGATCGCTCGTTCCCGTGCCTGCGACATTTGGATCAGACATACGATTCTCCTCGCCGGATTTCCGGCGTTCAGGCGCACCGCACCCCTCATGGGCTTGCGGAACGCGTTCGGTCGCCCGGATGGGCCGACTCCTGGGACACTAAAGTGGGCCCGCCAGTTAACGGATTCAAGGCACAGGCCTGTAAACCGGCCATTAATCACGCCGGCGCGCCATCACTGCCACAGAATTGTCGCTACGACGCGTTCTGTTCCCGCACCTGCCCCTTATCGGAATAGGTGTAGAGCGGCCGCGCCCGGCCCTCAACCACATCGGCCGTAATGACAACCTCCTGAACCCCGTTGAGGGTCGGAAGTTCGTACATCGTGTCGAGCAGGATACCTTCCATGATCGACCTGAGGCCTCGGGCGCCCGTCTTGCGCTGGATCGCCTTCTTGGCGATGGCGTGAAGTGCCTCTTCCTGGAAACGCAACTTGACGCCTTCCATCTCCAGCATGCGCTGATACTGCTTGGCGAGCGCATTCTTAGGACGCGTCAGAATCTCGATCAGCGCGGGCTCGCTGAGATCGCTCAACGTGGCCAGCACCGGCAGACGCCCGATGAATTCCGGGATCAACCCGAATTTCAGCAGATCCTCGGGCTCGACTTCGCGCAGTACCTCGCCCATCGAACGCTCGTCGGGTGAACGCACATTGGCGCCAAATCCCATCGAGGAACCGTGTGTGCGCTGCGAAATGATCTTCTCCAGCCCGGCGAAAGCGCCACCGACGATGAACAGAATGTTCGTGGTGTCGACTTGCAGGAACTCCTGCTGGGGATGCTTGCGGCCGCCCTGCGGAGGCACGGAGGCGATCGTGCCTTCCATGATCTTCAGCAAGGCCTGTTGCACGCCCTCGCCCGACACGTCGCGGGTGATCGAAGGATTGTCGGACTTCCGGCTGATCTTGTCGACTTCGTCGATGTAGACGATCCCGCGCTGCGCCCGCTCGACATTGTAGTCGGCATTCTGGAGCAGCTTGAGAATGATGTTTTCCACGTCCTCGCCGACGTAGCCGGCTTCGGTCAGTGTCGTGGCATCGGCCATGGTGAACGGCACGTCAAGGATGCGCGCCAGCGTCTGGGCCAAGAGGGTCTTGCCGCAACCCGTCGGGCCAAGCAGCATGATGTTCGACTTGGCAAGCTCGACGTCGGAATTCTTTCCACCGGCGTTGATACGCTTGTAGTGGTTGTGTACCGCGACGGAGAGCACCTTCTTGGCGTGCTGCTGCCCGACGACATAGTCATCGAGCACCTTGAAGATTTCCGCAGGCGAAGGCACGCCCTCGCGGCTCTTCATGAAGGAGGTCTTGTTCTCCTCACGGATGATCTCCATGCACAACTCGACGCATTCATCGCAGATGAACACCGTCGGGCCCGCAATCAGCTTACGGACTTCATGCTGGCTCTTGCCGCAGAACGAACAATAGAGCGTGTTCTTGGACTCGCCGCCGCTCGCTTTACTCATCGGCTCTCCCGGGCGGCATCATATCCGCCCTTAAAGACTGCAGGACACATTCTGGTATCCCTGCACAACCCGCGCCAACCCAAAAATCGGCTTGTCGCCGAATTCATTCGACCACGTTAGCGCGGCGCGGATCAAGATTTGTTTAATCCGGCTAACACATTGACTATTAATGGCGAACCGGGGAATCAGGGAATCTCCATAGTTTCCGGTCGACGCGACAACACGGAATCCACAAGACCGAAGGCCTTCGCCTCCTCGGCCGTCATGTAAGTATCCCGATCCAGGGCCTTTTCAATCGCTTCGATTGCCTGCCCGGTGTGGCTGGCGTAAATTTCGTTGAGGCGCCGCTTGAGCTTAACGATCTCCTGGGCGTGGCGGGCGATGTCAGCAGCCTGCCCGTAATAGGACGCTGACGGCTGGTGGACCAGAATTCTCGAATTGGGAAGGCAGAAACGCTGCCCCTTGGCGCCAGCGCAGAGCAGGAGCGACGCTGCGGAAGCTGCCTGACCTATGCACAGCGTCTGAACCTGCGGGCGGATGTACTGCATGGTGTCATAAATCGCCATGCCGGCTGTGACGATGCCGCCAGGCGAGTTGATGTACATCGAGATCTCTTTCTTGGGATTTTCGGCCTCTAGGAAGAGCAATTGGGCGGTGATCAGGCTGGCGCCATAGTCCTCGACCGGTCCGGTGATGAACACGATGCGCTCCTTCAGGAGCCGGGAATAGATGTCGTAGGCGCGCTCGCCGCGGGCGGTCTGTTCGACCACCATCGGCACAAGCGTGTTCATGTAGACGTCGCGCGGGTCTTTCATGGGAACTTTCTCTGATTCGGTGGTTCAAAGTGGGGTGCGTCGGGCGCTGGTGTCAACGGGCAGCAGCATTAACGTGTTGGGTCATCCGTCCGGCCTGATCTCGGCTGCGATCGCGCGCCGCATCAAAGCCGACACCCGCCCCAGGCTCCGGTTGCGAGAACGTCCACGCTGCAACGGACTTGGCGCGGTCGGTCGGGCCGTGTAGCACTTCCGGGTTTGACAACGGTAGGGGGGTCGTGTTGGCCACGGAGCGCCATGCCCGTCGGCGCCTCCACGCTCCGAATACATTTTCGGAAGACCGGATCAAGAGTGCATACCGCGCTGATACCAGTGACACAGAGATTGCTTCGCATTGCGGCCATCCTGGTGCTCGCCGTCGGCATTGTGCTGGTCGCGCTGCATCGTGAAGCCATCAACCCGGGTGTGATCCGTGACAGCATCGCGTCGCATCCCATGACGCCTCTGATCTTCATCGCGCTCCAGGTCGCGGCCAGCTTGTTGTTCATTCCTCGCACGGCTCTCGGCATCACGGCAGGACTGTTGTTTGGCTTCGCTTGGGGCCTGGTCTGGTCGATGGTCGGCGCCATCGCGGGAGCTGCTGCCGGGCTTGCCGTGGCCCGCTGGATCGGCGGACAGAATGTAATCAGCCGGTGGCCGCACATCACTCCGTTGGTCAACCGCGTGGAACACGGCGGCTGGCGAGCCGTCGCCATCCTCAGACTGGCGCCCGTGCCCCACAGCGTCGCCAACACAGCCTTGGCGATCACGAAGGTTTCGTGGCGCGACTACCTCGTCGGCTCAGCCCTCGGCATGGCGCCAATGACCGTGGCTCAGGTCCAGATCGGTGCCTCTGGAAATCTGGCCCTGCGTGGCGAAGGCAACTGGTTGCTTGCCTGCCTAGTATTGGCCGGAGGCCTGCTGCTATCGCTGTTTCTCAAGCGCATGCCGGTGGTATCCGGCTCTGGCGCCCTGCCGCAGCAAGGTTCAGAAGCCGGTCCTGTAGACCCGGAACACCATCCCGATACCAAGATTCCCCCCGCCGGAATATAGCTATGCCTAAACGTCGTCGTGCGACGCGGTCTGCTCGCCTTCTGCCCCGGAAACAAACTCGAGCAAATCTCCCGGCTGGCACTTGAGCTCGCGGCATAGGGCGTCGAGCGTCGAGAACCGGATGGCGCGGGCCTTGTTGGTCTTCAGGATGGACAAATTGGCCAGTGTGATGCCGATACGGTCCGCCAAGTCTGTCAGGCTGGCACGCCGCTCCAGCATGACGCGGTCCAGGTTGAGCTTGATCGACATGGCCTATACCGTGAGATCGTTCTCGCTCTTCAGCGCCAGGCCTTGGCGAAAGACTTCGGATAGCGCCAACACCAAGAGTCCCGAGAAAAACAGCGGCGTGCCCAGCGGAAAGCCGCGCCCCCCGAACGACATATGCGGCGACGACGGCAGGTGCAGGGGTGTTCCCGAAATCTGGATCATCGCGTGCTGCGCCACATAGGCATATGTCGCATGCGCGAACCAACTCTCTGCGGCGGCGAACACCAGCGAGAAGACGAGCAGGGACACCCCGATGATCTGCACCAGGTGAAGGCTTTGGTGGGTGAAGCTTTCACCGCGCCCGACATTACGGAACAGCCGGCGGAAAAGCTCGAACATCATGGCGAAAAATGCCGCCTTGAGAATGAGGACCGGCAACCCGTAATGCTTGAGCACTTCGACGAGACCGCTCGCCTGGTCGACGGTCAGGTGCACGTTTCCGTGAAGGGCCGTGAGAGAGAATGTGGAGTTCTGCAACACGATGCTGCCCGGCTGGCCCGCGATATCCACCTCATGCGGTCCGAAGTGGATAGTGGGCGGCAACTGCGGATCGATCAGCCAAAGCACCGCAAAACACACCGTGAAGAACACTGCGATGACGGTGAAGAGGGTGAACATCCAGCGCAGGGCTTTGGGCAACCAACTCGTCTGCGTCACGACAGTCCTCCTAGAATTGCTTCAGTTGCCCGGCGATCTCGCCAGCGAGGTCAAGCGCGCCATCCAGGACGGCGCTGCCGCAGGCCTCGACAGCCGCAACCACCACGGCCCGGTCCACAAAAATCGCGCGCTGTGCAGGCGGTACGGTGTCCCTGCTCGTGCTTGCACGCAGCAAGAGGGCGGCCGCAAGGCAGGCCCCGGCCACGGCTTGGCGACTGACGGTGATCATCGGCCTCTCCAGGTTTCATTGAATAACGATGCGCCCGTATCGATATACAATGCATATTTATCGATAAACAACAATAGGAAAATATACGCATATGTGTACTTGACAAACAGGTAGTCACTTCCCATCTGAAATATCAGGGAGGGACGACCTATGAGCATCCTAGACGCAACATTCTTTCACGATGAAGAAGCCGCCTATACCAAGCTAGAGAGTGTTCTGTGGCCCAGTGGCCCTGAGTGCCCGAAGTGCGGTGTTGTCGGGGACGCTCACAAGATCGCCGCCAACAAGGCCAAGAAGGTTCGCTACGGTCTATATCGCTGCAACTCATGCGGTTCGCAGTTCACGGTCACGGTCGGCACGGTTTTCGAGTCCAGCCACATCGAACTGCACAAGTGGTTACAGGCTGCGTTTCTTTTGAACTCATCCAAGAAGGGTATCAGCGCTCGCCAGATCGAACGCATCTTGGGCGTGACCTACAAAACCGCGTGGTTCATGTGCCACCGCCTCCGTACGGCAATGGATCAGCTCTATCACGGCCCGAATGGCGAGATCGGCGGCCAAGGTAAAGTTGTCGAGGCGGACGAAACCTACTTCGGCAGGAAGGAAGTAACCCCGTCTAGGCGTAGGTCAGCACGTAACAACGACCGTGCGGTTGTCTCGTTAGTTGAGCGTGGCGGTGAAGTCCGTTCCTTCCACGTCGAACGCGCTGACAAGCGCTCCATTCAGAAGGTTTTGAAAGAGAACGTCGCGCAAGACACCCGCTTACACACCGATGAAAGCAACCTGTATTACGACACATGGGCGCTGGTCACGAAGCATGAAGTCGTGAAGCACACCGCGAAGGAATACGTCAGGGGTGACGTTCACACCAACTCAGCGGAAGGCTTCTTCGGTATTTTTAAGCGTGGCATGAAGGGCATTTATCAACACTGCTCGGAAAAGCACCTGCACCGCTACCTTGCCGAATTTGATTTCAGGTACAACAACCGCGAAGCGCTCGGCATTGACGACTTAAGCCGTACCGCAAATGCGCTTAAGGCTGCGAAGGGCAAGAGACTGACGTATCGGCGGACTAACGAAGCGCGCGCCTAAGAGCAAGCGCAGGCTAAGGCGCTTCCGTTATTCCAGATGGTCTGTTCCTGGGGTTTCAGATGATGTTTGACGCTACCCCGCCGCCTAATTCGGGCGCCCCAACGCCTCTTTTCCGTCCTGATTACCTGCGAGGACCGCGACGCCGGGCCCGAAACCATTTCGATCCTCGGCAAGGACATCCATACGCGCCGCATCGACGAATCATGCCGAAGCGATGACAGCCTCGATTGGTCGTTCCGCAATGTGTTCTGGGTCGACCCGGAGACTGGCTTGGTCTGGCGGTCCATCCAGCACGTCAATCCGAAGCTCGACGCCGTCGAGATCGATGTGCTGCGGCCGCCCGGCTGATTCGGGCACGAGCCTGCATTGATCGATCTGTGCCCCAAAAGACCAAGGGCCGCACTTATCGCGCGGCCCTCATCTCTACTCTCGAGGAGCAATCGGTATCGACGATTATCGTGTCGCCGTCGTCGTCGTCGTGGTCGTCGTGCAACCCGGCAGCGTGCAGGTCGAGCCGGTCTTGCCATGGCCATTGCCGGTCGCGACGAGAATAACGCCGCCGACCACCAAGCCACCGCCCACCAGCCACAGGAGCTGATTACCGCCGGTGAAGGATTCCGCCTTCTTGACGCCAGCCGGCGTCCCTTGCGAAAGCGCCCCCTGGTTGGCATTCGAAGCTGCAAATGCCGTTGACGAGATGACCAGCGACGCCGCAGCAGCGAACGCTCCAATTCTACCCAACATTCAATCCCTCCAAAGCTCGCGAAGCTGATGGTTAGCTACCACACGTAGTGCGTTAGGGTCAACTTGATAGGTGAGTGAACTGTGGCCCGCCAGCAACAAGTCACAACGGAAGTCGAGTCGTTTTGTTCGACAAATATTTTGTTAGAATCGTTCCTATTCTTAGTGCTGGCCTATCTGCCCGCCGGAGCAAAGCCGGGGCCACAGCGCGGGCACAGCGGCCCCTCGGAGTCGTCCGTTAAGAAGCCGGTTTGAGGGCTGATTTTGGTGCGAGGGTGGAGAAGATCGCGGCGAGGATCAGGGGCAAAAGAAGCCTCAGCCAGTTGAGGATGAGGCGGAGATTGTGGCCGACGGCGCTGAGCACGGCATTGGTGT
>JAGWNK010000030.1 GCA_028871345.1 Alphaproteobacteria bacterium
GACGGCTCGGCTCGCGCTTTCACGGCGCCTTCGACACCCGTGATCTTGACGGATACGTCCCACAGCCGCTTGGCGTCGGCGTCGTTCTGGGCGGCCACGTTCGGCGTGACCGGGGCGCATTTGTAGAAGTAGCCGCCGCTCTTGCCGGCGACCTCGGGCGATGAGGCCAGATAGACGATCGTCTTGGCGCCCTCTTCCGGCGTGATGGCCGCCAGCTTCTTGACGACCCCGACTCCGAATCCCAAAAGGCCGTCGTTGTTGTCGCCGAAATGGGTGGCGACGAAGCCGGGATGCAGGCAGTTGGCGGTCACTCCGCTGCCGTCCAGCCGCCGCGCCAGCTCGCGCGTGAACAGGATGTTGCACAGTTTCGAGGTGCCGTAGACCCGGAAACCGGCATAGCTCTTCTCCGATTGCAGGTCGTCGAAGTTCAGTTTGCCCGACTTGTGCGCGCCCGATGCCGTCGACACGATGCGCGCCCCCGGCGTCGCCTTCAGCCTCTCGAGCAGCAGGTTGGTGACGACGAAATAGGCGAGATGGTTGGTGGCGAAGGTCATCTCGAGTCCGTCGGCGGTGGCTTCGCGCCTCGCGAACATGGCCCCGGCGTTGTTGATCAGGACGTCGATGCGCGGCTCCGTGGCGGCGATCTGGCCGGCGATCCGCTTCATCTCGGACAGGCGCGAGAGATCCGCGTGATAGACCGCATGCGCGGCGCCGGGGTTGACCGTCGTCAGTCTGGGAATCAGGGCGTCGGCGCGGAACGGGCTGCGCGCCACGAAGGCGATGCGGGCGCCCCGCCGTGCCAGTTCGATCGCAGCCACCTCGCCGATGCCCGACGTGGCACCGGTGATGACAACCGTCTTGCCCTTCATGATCGCCTCCCGCCGAACCGGGGGCGATTATCCCACGATGTCGAGCTCGCTGAAGAAGAATTTGACCTCGTTCAGCGCGGTTTCCGGAGCGTCCGAGCCGTGGACCGAGTTGGCCTCGATCGATTCGGCGAAATCCTTGCGGATCGTGCCCGCCGCGGCCTTCGAAGGATCGGTGGCGCCCATCACCTCGCGGTTGCGGGCGATGGCGTTCTCGCCTTCGAGCACCTGGACGACGACGGGTCCCGACGTCATGAACTCGACCAGGCTCTTGTAGAACGGCCTGGCGGCGTGGACGGCGTAGAACGCCTCGGCCTGGGCCTTCGACAGCCGGATGCGGCGCTGGGCGACGACGCGCAGGCCGGCCTTTTCGAAGCGGGCCACGATCTCGCCGGTGAGATTCCGGCGCGTCGCGTCCGGCTTGATGATGGAAAGCGTGCGTTCGACGGCCATTGTCCTGCTCCGAGGTTGGAAAGCGCGGGCCTTATAGCCGTAGGCTTCGCGGCGGGGCAAGCCGTGCCGAAAGCCGCAGGCTTTGCAGCGTCGTCGGCCATGCTAAAAGCCCCGCATGCTGGTGATAGACAACGTCACGGTCCGCATCGCAGGGCGCACGATCCTCAACGGCGCGACGGCCGCTTTGCCGGCCGGGCGGCGGATCGGACTCGTCGGACGCAACGGGGCGGGAAAATCGACCCTGCTCAAGGTCGTGCTCGGCCAGTTGCCGCCCGACGGCGGGGAGACTTCGGTCCCCAGGGGCTGGCGGGTCGGCGCCCTGGCGCAGGAGGCGCCTTCGGGGTCCGCCAGCCTGATCGATACCGTGCTGTCGGCCGATCGCGAGCGGGCCTCCCTGCTCGCCCGCGCCGAACACGAGAACGACCCCCACGCCATCGCGGACATCCATTCCCGGCTGCACACCATCGACGCCTATTCGGCGCCGGCGCGGGCCGCCTCGATTCTGGCGGGCCTGGGATTTCCGGCGGAAGAGCAGACGCGGCCCTGCTCGGAGTTTTCCGGCGGATGGCGGATGCGCGTGGCGCTCGCCGCGGTTCTGTTCTCCAACCCCGATCTGCTGCTGCTCGACGAGCCGACCAATTATCTCGATCTCGAAGGCGTGTTGTGGCTCGAGGAGTTCCTGCGTCATTACCAGGGCACCGTGCTGATCGTCAGCCACGACCGCGACCTGCTCAACACAGCGGCGGAATTCATCCTGCATCTGGAGCACGGCAAGCTGGCGCTCTACAGCGGCGGTTACGACAAGTTCGTGGAGGCGCGCGCCATGAAGCGGGCGCTCGACGCCGCCATGGCCAAGAAAGTCGATGCCCAGCGCAAGCATATGCAGGCCTTTGTCGACCGCTTCCGCTACAAAGCCTCCAAGGCGCGCCAGGCGCAGAGCCGGCTGAAGATGCTGGAGCGCCTGCAGACCGTCGACATTCCCGTGGACGAGCACACCGCCCCGATCCGGCTGCCGAAGGCGACGCCTGCCAGCCCCCCGTTCGTGGCGCTCGACCATGTGTCGGTGGGTTATGTGCCGGGGAGGCCGGTGCTCGAGCGGCTTTCGCTGCGCATCGACCAAGACGACCGCATCGCCCTCCTCGGCAAGAACGGCAACGGCAAGTCGACCCTGGGCAAATTGCTGGTCGGCAAGCTTTCGCCGATGTCGGGCGAACTGGTGCGGGCCAAGAAGCTGGTGCCGGGATATTTCGCGCAGCATCAGCTCGAAGAGCTCGACGGCCGCCTGACGCCGATCGAGACGCTCGGCCGGCTGCGACCCAGGCTGTCGATGCTGGAGGTGCGCACGCAGCTCGGCGGCTTCGGCTTCTCCGCGGACAAGGCGCAGACGCGCGTGGGCGATCTCTCCGGCGGCGAGCGCGCCCGGCTGATGCTGGCGCTGGCGACGCTGGACAAGCCGAACCTCTTGATCCTGGACGAGCCGACCAACCACCTCGACATCGACGCCCGCAACGAGCTTCTGACGGCGCTCAATGACTTCGACGGCGCGGTGATCCTGGTCAGCCATGACCGCCGGCTTATAGAGGCGACGGCCGACCGCCTGGTGTTGATTGCCGGCGGCGCCGCCACGCCCTTCGACGGCGATCTCGACGATTACCGCCGCTTCCTGCTCAACGAGACCGCACCGGACGCGCCGCGCCTTCAGGAGCAGAAGGCCACGAAGGAAGATGCCCGCCGCAACGCTGCGGAGCGCCGCCGCCGTCTCAAGCCCCTGAAAGACAAGGTCGAGGCCGCCGAACACCAGATTGCCGCGCTCACCGGCGAGCTGCAGAAGCTCGACGCCGCCCTCGCCGATCCGCTGCTGTTCGTGCACGATCCCGCCAAGGGCCAGAGCGTCTCCAAGAAGCGCGCCGAGGCGGCGCGCAAGCTGGCGGCGGCCGAGGAACGCTGGCTGCGTGCCAACGAGGATTACGAGCGCGCCGACACCGACTGATACAAGTTCGTCACAAAGGCCGGCCACCACGATAGTATGCTGGCGGCGGCCGTTCTGGAGGAGAAGGCTCATGCGCTGGCTCGCTGCCGCAACGATCGCTCTGTTGGGCCTGGGCGGGGCCGCGTCCGCCGCGTCCAACTGCTACGAGGAGGACGTTCCGAAAGCCTACGATGCCATCTACCGCGTCGGCACCTGGCGCGAGCTCAGTTCCTTCTACCAGAGGTACGGAGCCTGCGATCAGGAGGCCATCTCCACGGGCGTTTCCGATCGCGTGGCCGACCTCTTGGCGAATTCATGGAATACCGTCGAGGACCTGAAGCGGTTTGCCGAAAACAAGGATTTCGCAGAATTCGTCCTCTATCACGTGGATTCGCTCATGCGGGCCGAAGAAGCCAAGGCGATCCTCGACAACGTCCGCAATCATTGTCCGACGGATGCGACGGAACTGTGCGGCAGGATCGAGCACGAAATCGTCGATGCCTTGCCCAAGATCCCCGGCGCCGGCGACTGACGGGCGCTACTTCCCGACGCTGCCCGAGACCTTCTGGCCGATGATCGCCAGATCGAGCACCAGCGATCCCGGATGAGGGTTCAGCGGACCGAGATTGCGGTAGATGTGGAGCACGCGGTCGGGGACCGGAATGTTGGAGGTCACGGGGATCCGCGCCACCTCCGCAAAGTGGCGGCTGCGCAGCACGTTCTGGAAACGCTCCATGACCGGCAGGTCGATCCAGAAGTCGTCCTGCGCCACCACATAGCTGACGCCGTAGCGGTCGAGCATATCCGCCATCTCGGATTCGGACATCTGCTTCTGCTTGACGCCGAGCTGGCGGCGCACGGCCACCGTCAGGAGGAGCTTGTCGCTGCGCAGGGTCGTGATGTCGCGCCGACCCTCGATGCTGCGCATGTTGAAGACGTACGCGCCGTCGCGCTTGCCCGAGAAGACGACGACCGCGTCCTTGGGGGCGTGCGCGGCGATCCACTCGGCGGCTTGGCGGTAGCCGTCGATCCGCGGCACCGGAGCATACATCCAGGTGTAGACCCCTGTGCCCACCACGACGGCCGCCAGTAACAGCTCTCCCAGCCGGCGCTCGGGCAGCAAGGCGGGCAGCACGGTCGCCGCCGCGATGAGCAGAGGCGGCAGGATCAACAGCGCATGGCGGGCTTCCTTGAGGTCGATGAAGGACAGCGCCAGATACCCGACCACGAACCACGAGACGAGAAGCACGATGCCGGCGCGCGACACGCCCGTCTTCAGCGTTCCGAGCAGGCCGAGCAGAGGCGCGGCGAATCCCAGCGCCAGCAGCGGCCAGCCCACCAGCCCCGGCATCTGGCGCAGGTACCAGGTCCAGCCCGCCAGCGTCGTACGCGAGGCGGCGGCATCGGGAACGCTCATCACCGACTGGACGTTGGCGCTGCCGAATTTGAGCGTCAGAAGCGCCAGAGGGATCAAGCCGATGACCGCGAGTGCCGCGGCAAACCAGACATGCTTGTCGGAGAGGGCGGCCTTGCCGCGCTCCGACAGCACCACCACGCCCACCACGGGGAACAGGAACGCCGCGTTCAGCTTCGTGTAGGCGCTGCACAAAAGGAGAAGCACGCAAAGATAGAGCATGCGCGGCTTCTCGGCGGCGGCAAAGCGCTCCAGCGCCACCATCGCCCAGACGGCGAAAGCGAGCGAGGGCACTTCCAGCATGATCTGCCGTCCCCACAGCGCCATGCCGGGAACTGCCATCACCGCCAGCCCAGCGGCGATCGCCGCGATCTCGCCGGTCCAGCGCCGCGCCAGCATGTAGGTGCCCAGCGCCAGCGCGAAATAGTGCAGCATGACGACCACTAGGCCGGTCGATTGCGACACGCCCAGGACCGCGTAGAAGGGCGCCGAGACGACGTAGAACAGCGGCGGGTAGAACAGGATCGTCAGCGCCGGGTACTTGACGTAGTACTGCATCGCCCACGCCTTCGGGTCGTGGGGCATCTGCGCGATCAGGTCCTTGATGAAGACGCCGTTGAGCGCGTGACGGGGCGAGTCGCTCCACCAGAATTCGCCGTGGTGGGGCGCGGTGAGGTACAGGCAGACGGCTCCCAGCGCGAAAACCGCTGCAGCCAAACGATGGTCCGCCAAGCGCTGCATCATCCGCTTCCTGCGGCTAAGGCCGAGCCCACGATCCCGGCGAAGACCAGCCAGGACACCCAATCGCGGGCGGCATAGACAATCGGGTCGTCATGCATATAGCCGCGGGCCGTCGAAAGCCAGAGTCGGCACTGCCAGAACAGCAGCAGGGGAATCAGCGCCCACAGCAGCTGCGGCCGTGTATAGATCTGCATCGCCGCCTGGCTCTGGACATAGAGCGACAGCACCACCGCCGAGGCGAAGGCCGTCCCGACCCCGAACATCTGCAGGATTTCGATGTCCTGAACGTAGTAGCCGCGGCGCGCCACCATCCTGCCCTTGCCCGCCTCGCGCTGGCGCTGCAGTTCGGAGACCCGTTTGACCAGGGCAAGGCCGAGGAACAGGAAGGACGAAAAACCGAGGAGCCACAGCGAGACGATATGGCCGCTGGCCTCGCCGCCCGCCTCCAGGCGCAGCACGTAGAGAGCCGCGAGGATGAAGATGTCGATCAGCGGCATCTCCTTGAGCCGGGCCGTGTAGCCGAGCGACAGGACCGCATAGACCGCCACCGATATCCAGGCACCGCTGAGGACCGCCAGCGCGGCGCCCGCGGCCAGCAGCAGCGGTGCCGCGGCCAGGCCCGCGAGCACGTCGAGCGCGCCGCTGGCGAACGGCCGGTTTCTCTTGCGCGCATGGGCGCGGTCCGCGGCGATGTCGCTGATGTCGTTGAGCAGATAGATCGACGACGCCACGAGGCAGAGCGCCGCCACGGCCAGCAGCGTGTGCATCCAGGCATCGACATCGCGCAGCGCGCCCGACGTGAACATCGGCGTCAGCACGAAGACGTTCTTCACCCACTGATAGGGCCTCATGGCACGCAGCAGCGCCGGCAGCTGGCGAGCGCGCTGTCCGATGACCAGGCATTCCGGATCGCGCGCCTGCGCCTTGCGTTGCACGCCCGGCGTGGCGTTGACGACGACGGCGCCGTCGGCCTTTTCCCACACGGCGTGGTCGGAGCCGTCATTGCCCGCATAAAGGAATCCGCCAAGGCCGAAGCGGTCGCACAGGGCCGTCGCTTTCCGCGCACCGCGCAGATTGGTCTCACCGTCCGAGGCGATGATCTCGTCGAACAAGCCGAGGTGGTCGGCGACGCGGCGTGCGATGATCTCGTCCGCCGCGGTCGTCAGCACGATCCTGCGGCCCTTGTCGCGTTCGGCCTTCACGAGCGCGATGAGCTCCTCGTTGTAGGGAAGCCGGGCGGGATCGAACGACCAGCGCTGCGCCAGTTGGCGCTTCAGCGCGGCGCGCCCTTGCAACGTCCACAGCGGAATGCGCCAGGCGTTTCGCCAATCCGCGAACAGCGCGCCCGCGGCCGCCTCGTGCAGCAGGTCGCCCCTCACCAGCGTGCCGTCGAGGTCGACGCAGAGCGGCAGCTTCGCGTTTGAAGCAGTCGGCGAGCCGCGGTCCGGCAGCACCGCGCTGGGAGTGGCCTGTTTCAGCATGTTTTGCTGTAAGTTCAGTGGGTTGTGTGTAATCGAGGCCCCGGTTGCCGGATTAGATTACACTTATTCTAATTCACCGCCCCGAAGTTTTTGTAAAGATTGGACCCTGCGTAAGGTCTCAGCGGCCGAGTTGTTCCCGCGCGATGCGGTACCATTCGCGCTGCCGGCTGCGGTAGTAGCCGGGGGCGTGGCGCACGGATTCGACGATCTCGCGGAACAACGCCTGGGCCCTGTCGTGCTGCCCCAGCGATTGCAGCAGGACGGCAAAACGGCAGCGGGCCTCTTCGCCGGGGTAGCGCGGCACCACCGCCTCGTACTGATGCAAGGCGTCCTGGGTGCGCCCGACAAGCGCCAGGGCGCGCGCGTAGTCGAGTTCCGCATCGGCGTCGAAGGCCGCGCGGTCCAGATCCTTGAGTTTCTCGAACGCCGCGACCGCGCCGGGACCGTCGCCGGCCAGCAGCTTGGCGCGCGCCATGCCGCGCAGCAGAACCGGATCGCTCTCGCCCAGCGGCCCGCTCATCGCGCCCTGATAAAGATCGACGGCGTCCTGGAACCTGCCGCGCTTGATGCATTCCTCGGCAAGCGCCCGCTTGGCATCGGCCGAACCGACCCGCTCGACGTCGCGCAGCTTCTCGCGGTAGCTGCGTCCGGGATCGGCCATGTTGGACACGTTGTCCGCGAAGCGGCGCGCCGACGCGCTGCCGGCCATCTCCGGCAGGATGGCGAGGAGGATATAGGCGGCCCACCCGATCGGCCCCAGGAATCCGATGATCAGAATCCAGTACCAGGGCCTTCCCGTGCGGATCACGTGATACGCAAAGGCCAGATCGATGACGAAGACGCCTAGGCCGCCGAAGAACATCCTTGCGGACCCCCTTGCGTCAGATAGGCCGCTGCGTGCCGACAGATCAACCTTGCTTCTCCCATTTGCCCGCCGGACTTTCCTTCCAATAGGTCGCTTCGTGGCCGGCCGCCTTGGCGTCCTTCCAGGCGCCGCGGGCCGCCTCCACCGCCCCGGGATCGTGGCCGTCGAACATCAGAACGATGCGGGTGAAGTCCTTGGCCGCGCCGTCCCAGGCGGGCGGTTGCGCGCCTCCGACCAGGAACAACACGTCGGCCTTATTGGGGTTGCCCTCCTCCACGGTGATCAGGACCGGCTGGCGCGCCGCTTCGCCGTCGCCAAGCTGCGCATGCGGCAGGAAACCGTCATGGAACGTCCACAGACGGGTGTCGATGGCGTCCGCCCGCTCCGCCGATTCGGCGCGGATCAGGGCGCGCCAGCCGCGCTCCAACGTCCTCTCGACCAGTCCCGGCAGAACGTCGTCCAGGGTCCGGCGCTCGAGATGATAGAAGAGCGTTTCGGTCATCAGCCCTCATAATGCTCCGCCACGAGTTCGTCGAGCAGGCGCACGCCCCAGCCCGTCGACCAGCTGGGGATCAGGGGTTTCTGCTCGTTGTCCTGCCAGGCGACGCCGGCGATGTCGAGATGGACCCAGGGCGTCTTCTCCTGCACGAAGCGCTGCAGGAACTGGGCGGCCGTGATCGACCCGGCATATTGGTTGCCGATGTTCTTCATGTCGGCGATCTTCGAGCGCAGCAGCTTGTCGTAGGCCGAGCCCAGCGGCATGCGCCACACCGGCTCGCCCACCTTCTTGCCGGCCTCCGTCAGCCGTTCCGACAGCTTGTCGTCGTTCGAGAACAGGCCCGCATGCTCCTGCCCCAGCGCGATCATGATGGCGCCGGTCAGCGTCGCCAGATCGATGACGAAGCGCGGCTTGAACTTCGACTGCGCGTACCACAGCGCATCGGCCAGCACGAGGCGACCTTCCGCGTCGGTGTTGAGGACCTCGATGGTCTGGCCGGACATCGACGTGACGACGTCGTCGGGACGTTGCGCCTTGCCGTCCGGCATGTTCTCGACGAGACCGATGACACCCACGGCGTTGACCTTGGCGCGGCGCGCCGCCAGCGTGCGCATCGTGCCCACCACCGCCGCGGCCCCGCCCATGTCGCCTTTCATGCCCATCATTGAGGCGGCTGGCTTGAGCGACAGGCCGCCGGAATCGAAGCAGACGCCCTTGCCCACGAACGCGACAGGCTGCGCGTCCTTCTTGCGGGCGCCGTCCCAGCGCATGACGACCAGTTGGCTTTCGCGTTCGCTTCCCTGGCCGACGCCCAGGAGCGCGCCCATACCGAGCTTCCTCATCTCGGCTTCGCCCAGGACGTCCACCTTCAGCCCGAGCTTGGTGAGCCCTTTCACGCGACGGGCGAATTCGATCGGCGACAGCACGTTTGGCGGTTCGTTCACGAGATCGCGCGCCAGCGCCACGCTTGCGGCCACCGGCTCCAGCCGCGCCCATGCCTTGCGGGCGGCGGCAACGTCCTGCGTCAGGACCGTGGCCTTGGCGAGCTTGCTCTCATGCTCCGCCAGGTCCTTGGTGCGGTATTGGTTGAACAGGTAGCTTTTCAGGGCGATGCCCATGGCGAGATGGGCCGCGAGCTGCGCCCCTTTCGCCTTGCCCCCCCTCGGGGTGTCGATCTCGAAGGTGACTTCGGTCTCGGCTGTGCCCTTGAGCTTGCCCACAGCCGTCGCCGCGGCCGTTTCGGCCCCGCAGCGTCGGAAGTCCTCGGACTTGCCCAGGCCGACGACCAGGATTCGGCTCGCTGCCACCCCCGCCGGCGCCAGCACTTCCAGGATTTGCCCGGATTTCCCCGTAAACTGGCTTGTGGGCATGGCCCGGCTCAGGGCCCCGCCTGCCGCGCGATCGGCCTTGGCTGCCGCCGGAAGCAGGCCCACGCCTTCGGCCGCCGCTACAACCCACACGCCCGTCTTGACCGCTGAAACTGCGGCAAAGTTGATTTGCATGAGATTTCTCCAATTTCCCGGTCAGAAGTTCAGTTGCCTGGCGGCCGGATGGGAATGCTAAAGAGGGGAGTGGTAGTTTAGGTCGAATCCCTTGGGGGGCAAGGCCAGCGCGCCGATCGGATATCCATATGTCGCGACTGTCTCTCTATGTCCTCAAGCAACTGCTGGGTCCCATCGCGCTGTTCGCTTTCCTGATCACGAGCGTCGTGTGGCTGACCACGTCGCTGCGCCTGCTGGATTTCGTCATCAACCGCGGGCAGTCGGCGATCACCTTCACCTACCTGACCATCCTGACCCTTCCAACCCTGCTCGTTATCATCCTGCCGCTCGCCTACTTCTTCGCGACACTTTATGCGTTGTCCAAGCTCAATTCGGATAGCGAACTTGTCGTCATGGCATCGGCCGGGTTCAGCAGGGCCCAGCTGGCCGTGCCTGTGCTGGCGGCGGCGGCCATCGTCATGGTCCTGACGTATCTTTCGAGCATGTACCTCATGCCGGCGGGCCAGCAGGCGCTCAATGCCAAGGTTGTGGACATCAGGGCCAATGTCGGTGCGGCCCTCCTCAACGAAGGCACCTTCAATATTCCGGCGAAGGGGCTGACCGTCTTCATCCGTGAGATCGATTCCGACGGACAGATCCGCGGCGTACTGGTGCACGACAACCGCAATCCCAGGAACCCCATCACCTATCTCGCCGAGGGCGGCGAGATCGCCCAGACGCCGGCGGGCGCGCGGCTCATCATGGTCGACGGCACGGTGGAACAGAGTTCCAAAGGCGGCGCACGGCTGTCGGTTCTCAAGTTCGACCGTTACGTCTTCGATCTCGACCAGTTCGCCGGACCGGCTCCCGTCTCGGAACGCACCGCCAGCGAACGCTATCTCGGCGAACTGCTCAATCCCGGGCCGGAGCTCAAGCCGCGGCTGCGCCGCGCCTTCATTGCCGAAGCGCACAATCGCATCTCCGAACCCCTCTATTGCATCGCCTTTGCCTTGATCGCTCTTGCCGCCGTGACGCGCGGCCGACGCGCCCGCGGCGCCCAGGCGCTGCGGATAACCGGAGCCTGCGCCATCGCCTCGGTGCTGCGCATCGCCGGTTACGGCCTGCAAGGCATTGCCGCCGAGAATCTCCTGCTCTGTATCGGCTTCTACGTCATTCCCGCCATCGGGATCGTGATCGGCATCCTCGGCTTGTCGGGCGCCCATCCCAAACCGGCGCTATCATCCGAACCGCTTGCGGAGGCTGCCGCGTGAGCTGGTCCTGGACCCTCTATCGTTACTTGGCGCGCCAGTTTCTGATCGGCGTGGGTATCTGGTGCGCCGCCATCCTGACGCTGGCGTTTTCCATCGATGTCGTGAACATCCTCAACCGTACGACGGGGCATGCCATATCGCCGGCGATCGCCGTCGGCATGGCTCTGTTGCAGCTGCCCGACCTGGGCCAGCAATTTCTGCCGTTCGCCGTCCTGTTCGGCGGGGTCCATTGTTTCATCGGCCTGTCGCGCCACCAGGAGCTGGTGGCGACGCGCGCGGCTGGCATATCCGCCTGGGATTTTCTCGTTCCGCCCCTGGCGATGGCCGTGTCGATCGGCGTATTTGCCGTCCTGGTCGTCACCCCGGTATCGTCGCGGATGCTGGGCCAGTTCGCCGCTCTGGAGGCGAAATACATCAAGGGGGAAGCCTCGCAGCTCTCGATCTCGCAGAACGGCCTCTGGCTGAGGCAGGGAAGCACGGACGCGCAATCGGTGATTCACGCCCTGAGCGTGGCCGATCAGGGCGTGCGCCTCGAGAACGTCATCGTGTTCCTTTATGGACCGCACGATCGGGTGGAGGGTCGCATCGACGCCAAGAGCGCCCGCCTCACGGAGGGGGCCTGGATCCTGCGCGACGCATGGGCCAGCGGCCGCGACGGGCTGGTCCGCCACTATGACCGCTACGAGACGAAGACGACGCTGACGCCGGCCCAGATCCAGGAGAGCTTCGCGCCGCCGGATACCTTGTCCTTCTGGGATCTTCCGCGCTTCATCCGCTCGGCCGAGAGCGCCGGCTTCTCGGCCACGCGCTACCGGCTTTATCTGTTCACGCTTCTCTCCTTGCCCATCTTGTTTGCGGCCATGGTGTTCATGGCGGCGAGCTTTTCGCTCAAGTTGGCGCGGACCGGCGGGCTGGGGCGCATCGTTCTGATCAGCGCCCTGTCGGGCTTTGCGGTTTACTTCTTCTCCGACGTGACGCGCGCGCTGGGCATGTCGGGCATCCTTCCCGTCGCCCTGGCGGCCACGGCGCCGGCGGCCGCCGCAATCCTGATCGGCATGACGCTCGTCTTCCAGCAGGAGGACGGATGAACGCGCGCGCCCTCCTCTGCTCCGTCGCATCGGCCGCCTTGGTCGCGGCATGGTCGTCCGCGCTCGCAGCGCCGCACGCCGACAAGAGCGATGACCAGGTTCTGCTGCAGGCGGACGAGGCCGTCTACGACTCCAACACGCATGTCGTTACCGCCCGCGGGCATGTGGAGATCGACGACGGCGGCCGCATCCTGATGGCCGACAGCGTCAGCTACGACCAGGATGCGGACAAGGTGACGGCCGACGGCCATGTCAGCCTGCTGGAGGCGAACGGCAACGTCGCCTTCGCCGATCACGTCACGCTCACCGATCACATGCGCGACGGCGCGCTGACGGGCTTCGGCGCGCTGATCGGCAAGAACGGCCGCCTGGTCGCCGCCACGGCGGAACGTCAGGGGGCGGTGACGGTCGCTCACCGGATCGCCTACACGCCGTGCAAGATCTGCAACAAGCCCGGCCAGCGCACGCCGGTCTGGCAGATCAGGGCGTTCCGCGTGACACACGACCAGACCTCGCACCGGATCAAGTTCAAGGACGCGACGCTGGCCTTGTTCGGCGTGCCGGTGTTCTACTCGCCTTTCCTGACCGAACCCGATCCTACCGTGCATTATGCCAGCGGGCTTCTGACGCCCGACCTGGGCAACTCGACGTCGATCGGTTATTTCCTGCGCCTGCCCTACTACTGGTCCATATCGCCGTCACAGGACGCGACCATCGAGCCGCTGCTCACCACCCACGGCGGCGACGTGCTGATGGGCGAATACCGCCAGCGCTGGAACCACGGCGGCATGTGGCTGCAAGGCAGCATCGCCCAGAATCCCAACGGCGGGGCGAACGGCGAGCAATCGCAGATCTACGCCCATTTGTTCGGTTCGGGACGCGTCGCGCTGACGCCGACCTGGCAGTTCGGCTACGACGCGCAGATCACCTCCAACGACACCTATCTCAAGCGCTACGACATTTCGCAGATCGACAGGTTGATCAGCGATTTGTTCGTCGCCGGCGAGCAGGGCCGCAGCCGCTTCGCGATCTCGAGCTACTTCTTCCAGGGGTTGCGCGCCACCGACAACAACACGATGTTCCCGGTGGCGCTGCCGCTCGTCGAATACACCTATATCCCGCTGCGCAAGTGGCTGGGCGGCCAGTTCCGCCTCGACGTCAACGGCGTCGCCATTTCGCGCGATGTCGGAATCAACGACCAGAGACTGACGATGGAGACGCGCTGGCGCATTCCCGTCATCACCGGGTCCGGTCAGCTCTGGACGTTCCAGCTGGATGCGCGCGGCGACGCCTATCACACCGACACGCCCTATCCCCTGCCGAGCAGCGGGCACTACGCGGCGCGCGGCCTGCCTTACGCCGCGGTCGACTGGCGATGGCCCTTCATTGCGTACAACGCCAGCGGCAAGTCGATCATCGTGGAACCGATCGCGCAGATCGTGGTCGCGCCCTATGGCGGCAATCCGACCAACATTCCCAACGAGGACAGCCGGAACGTCGAACTTGACGACAACAACATCTTCAGCTTCGACCAGGTGCCCGGCTACGACATCGCCCAGACCGGGCCGCGCGCCAATGTGGGCCTCCGCGCGGAGTCGCGGTTCTACTCCGGCTATGTCGAGGCGCTGGTGGGCCAGACCTTCCGCCTCAAGCCCGATCCGGCCTTTGCCTCCGAATCCTTCGCGGTGGATTCCGGGTTCGCGGGGACTAAGTCCGACATCGTCGGCCGCTTCAGCATGAAATTTCCTCCATACATGGACCTCACCAACCGGCTCGACATCGACGAAAGCAACGGCACGGTCCGCCGCAACGAGATTTACCTTACAGGGACCTATGGAAGGTCCAGCACACGCATCAGCTATATCCAGCTGGCGTCCACGCTTGGCCTCCCTGCCCGCCAGGAAGTCAACGCGCAGGCGGATATTAACTTCTATGAAAACTGGCAGGCCTTTGCGGCCATCCGCCGCGACCTGATCGCCAACCAGACGTTGGAGAACGAATTCGGGCTTGGCTACGAGGACGAGTGCCTGGGCGTTTCGGTGGCTTACCGCAGGAAATACACCCAGGACCGGGACCTGCCGCCGTCGACTTCGATCATCCTGCGGATCAAGCTGAAGACGACCGACACGCCGATCCAGCCTTTCAGCCTGTTCCCCGAGGATGTATTCGCCTACGTGCGTCCTTGATCCGATTGGGAAATTGCTTATTCTGCCCGCCCTGTCGGGGGGCAATAACGGGGGTTCGGGAAGCTGTCTTGGTAACGCTGCGTAGCACCGTATTCGGAATCCTCGCCGCCTTGGCTGGCATGGCGAGTCCTGCCGCCTTTGCGCAGGCGTCCAACGCGCAGCAAGCCGCCTTGGCGAACCCGCCCGCCGATGTCGCGCAACGCGACACGTCGAGCGATGAAACGCCGCCCACCGCGACGTCGCAGGCCGCCTCCGTGGATGCGCGCACGCACGACAAGGACGGCGTCGTCGCCTTCGTCAACGACATCCCCATCTCCGAATACGACGTGCGCCAGCGCGTCGGGCTCGTGATGGTGACTTCGAGCATTCCCCATACGCCCGAGATGGAGAAGCGCGTCCGCACGCAGGTTCTCGAGGAGCTCGAAACGGAAATGCTCCAGCGCCAGGAAGCGCTGAAGAACGACATCACCGTGTCGTCGGTCGAGGTCGACCAGTACATCAACGGGATCATCAAAGAAAACAACATGACGATGGACCAGTTGAAGGAGGTCCTCGGCCGCGGCCACGTGGCGCTGTCCACGCTGCGGTCGCAGATTTCCGCATCGATCCTGTGGCGCAAGGCCGTGCAGGCGCACTATGCGGGGCGCGTCAACATTTCGCCCGAGATGGTCGACGCCGAGATGGCGCGCATTTCGGAAGGCGCCAACCGCGCCCATTTCGCCGTGGCTGAAATCTTCCTGCCCGTTGACAGCCCGGAACAGGACGAGAAGGTCCGCAAGGACGCGCTCAACATCGAGGAGCAGATCCAGGGTGGCGGCAATTTCGGCGCCATGGCGCGCCAGTTCAGCCAGAGCCCTTCGGCCGCGGCGGGCGGCGACATGGGCATGGTCTATGACGGCCAGCTGGCGCCGGAGCTCAACCAGGCGCTGGAGCAGATGAAGACCGGCGACATCTCGCAGCCCATCCGCTCCATCGGCGGCTATTACATTTTGGCGCTGCGCCAGCGCTTCGAGCCTCTCGGCACCAAGATCGCGGAGACGCAGCCCAGCGCAGCGACGCTGCCGGCGACGCTGCCTTTGGCGCGCATCCTGCTTCCCCTGCCGCCGAACGCCCCCAAGGATCTGGCGCAGAATGCGATGAGCGCCGCCGGCCAGTTCCGCGCGCGGGTTCCCACCTGTGACGTCGCCGCCAAGGTCATTCCGCAGATGAAGGGCTGGATGTTCTACAAGCTCGGAGACATGCGGCTCGCCGATCTCAGCCAGGATGCCCGCGACGCGCTGGCGAAGACGGAGCCCGGCGGCAGCGCCGAGCCGTTCCGTTCCGCCATGGGTATCGAACTGTTCATGCGCTGCGACAAGGCGATCCCCAAGCTCCAGGCCTACCAGCTTCCGACACGGGATCAGGTGGAGCAGCAGCTCTTCGAAGACCAGATCAGCGCGCTCGCCCGGCGGTACAACCGGGATCTGAAGCGCAATGCCGACATCGAGACCCGCTGAGGCGCCGATCCTTCTCACCATGGGCGAGCCGGCCGGCATCGGGCCGGAGGTTGCGGTGGCGGCGTTCGCGGCGCTCGGTGGGGCGATCGCGACCCACCCGCTTCGTCTGGTCGGCGATCCTGACGTCCTGCGGTCCTGTGGTGCGGTGCCGGGCGATGCGATCATCGCCACTGAGGCGCGGGCCAAGCGCGCCCCCGGGCAGCTCGACGCCGGCAACAATGCCGCCACCATCGAGGCGATCTCCCGCGCCGTCGCCCTGGCGCTGGAGGGCAAGGCCGGTGCAGTCGTCACGGCGCCGATCCACAAAGCCGTGCTCCTGCAATCCGGCTTCGCCTTCGCCGGTCACACCGGTTTTCTCGCCCATCTGACGCAGGCGAAGCGTGCGGTCATGATGCTGGCGAGCGGCGCCTTGCGCGTCGTGCCGCTGACCGTGCACATCCCGCTGGCGGAGGTGGCGAGGTCCATCGACCGCGCGTTGATCGTGGAGACGGCCGAGATCACGCTGGCGGCCCTGAAACGCGACTTCGCGGTGGCCCGGCCGCGGCTGGCGATTGCCGGGCTCAACCCGCACGCGGGCGAGGACGGCCAGTTGGGCGCCGAAGAGAATGCCGTCATCCGTCCCGCCATCGAGGCCCTCCGGCACAAGGGTCACACGGTGATCGGTCCTTTGCCTTCCGACACGATGTTCCATGCCGAAGCGCGCGTGCGGTATGATGCGGCCTTGTGCATGTATCACGACCAGGCCCTGATCCCGATCAAGACGCTGTCGTTCTGGGACGGCGTGAATGTGACGCTCGGACTGCCGATCGTGCGCACCTCCCCTGATCACGGCACGGCCCTCGACCTCGCCGGCAGCGGCAAAGCCGATGCGCGCAGCATGATCGCCGCCGTCCGCCTCGCCGCGCAGATGATCGATGCCAGGGCTCGATGACCTTCCCCCGCTGCGGGCGGTGATCGCGGCGCACGGGCTCTCCGCGAAGAAATCGCTGGGCCAGAACTTCCTCCTCGACCTGAACTTGACGCGCAGGATCGCCCGCGCCGCCGAGGCGCAGGACGCCGTCGTCTACGAAGTCGGTCCCGGCCCGGGCGGGCTGACGCGCGCGCTGCTGTCGGAAGGCGCCAGGCGCGTGATCGCCGTGGAGCGCGACGAGCGGTGCATCGCGGCGCTGGCCGCCGTCGAGGCCGCCGCGCCCGGACGGCTCGCGATCCTGGCGGGCGATGCGATGCAGGTCGATGAAGCCTCTCTGCTGCGCGAGGAGGCGGTGACCGGGCCCGTGCGCGTCGCCGCGAACCTTCCCTACAATCTGGGCACCGCGCTTCTCGTGAAGTGGCTGACGGCGCCGGCCTGGCCGCCGTTCTGGCAGAGCCTGACCCTGATGTTCCAGCGCGAGGTCGCCGAGCGCGTCGTCGCCTCGCCCGGCACGCAGGCTTACGGCCGCCTGTCGGTGCTGGCGCAGTGGCGCTGCCGGGCCAGGATCCTGTTCGACGTCTCGCGCAGCGCCTTCGTGCCGCCGCCCAAGGTGACCTCGTCCGTGCTGCGCCTGGAGCCCTTGCCCCAACCCGTCGCCCCGGCCGAGCTGGCAGACCTGGAATCAGTCACCGCCGCCGCCTTCGGACAGCGCCGCAAGATGCTGCGCCAGAGCCTGAAGGTGTTGACGCCACACGCCGACGTTATCCTTCGCGAGTCTCAAATCGACCCCACACGGCGGCCCGAACAGCTTTCCGTTGCGGAATTCGCCGGCCTGGCGCGGGCCTGGCACCGGCTGCGCGTTGAAAGCGCATTGCTGCACGTGCGAGAGTGACAGCGCCCCGCACAGGACCGGTTCATGCTCAGCCAAGCCATCGTCGCTTTCGGATCGCCGCTGCAGGAGATTGACGTCCCGACACCCGAACCCCGCGGCAGCGAGGTCCTGGTCAAGGTCGAGCACTGCGGCGTGTGCCACAGCGACGTGCACATCCAGGACGGCTATTTCGATCTGGGCGCGGGGGAGAGGCTGAACCTGGCGTCATTGCCGCTGCCTCATGTCATGGGCCACGAGATCGAGGGCGAAGTGATGGCCCACGGCCCGACGGCGCGCGGCGTGAAGGTCGGCGACCGGCGCGCCGTCTATCCCTGGATCGGCTGCGGCGAGTGCGCCGTCTGCTGGCGCGGCGAAGAAAATCTCTGCAGCAACCCGCGCCAGCTCGGTTGCTCGCCGGGCGTGCACGGCGGTTATTCGAGCCACGTGCTGGTGCCGCATCCGAAATACCTGCTCGATTACGGCGCCGCTTCGCCGGCGCTCGCCGCCACCTATATGTGCTCGGGCCTCACCGCCTATTCCGCCATGCGCAAGGTGGGCACGCCGGTCGCCGGCGACGAGATCCTCATCATCGGCTGCGGCGGCGTCGGCCTGATGGGTATCGAATTCGCCAAGGCCATGTTCCGCAAGCCGCCGATCGCCACCGACATCGACGAGGACCGGCTCGACGCTGCCACGCGCGCCGGCGCTGCGGCCGTCTACGACACCCACGCCACCGAGGCCGCGCGCAAGATCGTCGCCGACACGCGCGGCGGCGTCTTCGCCGTGGTGGATTTCGTCGGCACGGAAGAGAGTTTCGCCTTCGCCAGCGCTGCCGTGCGCAAGGGCGGCAAGATCATCGTGGTGGGCCTGCTGGGAGGCGCGCTCGCCATGCCGCTGCCGATGCTGCCGCTGCGGGCGCTGACCATCATGGGCTCGTTCGTCGGCACCCTGGCCGAGGCCGAGGACATGATGGCGCTGGTGCGGGCAAGACAGATCGAACCAATCCCGCTGGCGACGCGCCCGCTCGCCATGGCTTCTCGCACGCTCGACGACCTGCGGCAGGGCAAGATCATCGGACGGGTCGTGCTGAAGCCGTAGCGAGCGGCGAGCCGAGGATCATCCCCCGCTCAGGGCCTGCACGATCTGGACTTCGTCGGACGGCGCGAGCGCGCAGGCGAGGTCGAACACCTGCTCGCCGTTGACGAACAGGCGCATGTGGCGCCGGATGCGATCCTGCTCGTCCACCATGCGGAAGCGCAGTCCGGGATAGCGCCGGTCGAGGTCCGCCAGCAGCTCGCCGACGGTCTTGCCGGCGGCCTCCACCATGCTCTCATGGGTGTAAGGGCGCAGCGGGCTGGCGATCAGGACCTTCATGCGTTCGCGCGCCTCAGTCGAGGCTCGCCGTTTCCACGGCGTAGATCTCCGGAAGATGGCGCGCCATGCAGCTCCAGCGCTCGCCTTCGTCGCGGCTCATCCACACTTCTCCGCTGGTGGTGCCGAGGTAGAGGCCCACCGGATCGCCGGCGTCCGCCGTCATGGCCTGGCGCTTCACGGTCCACCACGCCTGTTCCTCGGGAAAGCCTGCATCCCGGCGCTGCCACGTCTTGCCGGCGTTGTGCGTGGTGTAGACGCAGGGTTTTCCCTCGACGCTGGTGCGCGGCCACACCGTCTGGCCGTCCATCGGGAACACCCACACCCTGTTGTCGTCGCGCGGATGGACGACCATGGGAAAGCCGACGTCGCCGACCCGCTTGGGCATGGCGCGCCCGATGCGCACCCAGGTCTTCGAAGGCCGGTCGAGCCGGTAGATGCCGCAGTGGTTCTGCTGATACAGGCGGTCGGGATTGCTCGGGCTCAGGCGCACGCAATGCGGATCGTGGAAGGCGACGTTGGCGGCGCTGAAGCCCTCGACGACTTCCATGCCTTCGATCAGCGGCGTCCAGGTCGTGCCGCCGTCGGTCGTCTCATGGACGCCGCCGCCCGACATGCCGAAATAGAGATGGCGCGGATCGCGCGGATCGACGATCACCGAATGAAGCTTGGGCCCGTCGGGCGTGCCGTCCTGCTCCGTTCCCATCCAGGCGCGGTATTGCGGATCGTCATTGATGACCGAGAACGGTTCCCAGGTGAGGCCGTCGTCGTCGCTGCGGAACAAGCCTTGCGGCGACGTGCCCGCATACCAGACTTTCGGTTGGTTGGCGTGGGCGGGCGTCAGCCAGAAGGTGTGCTTGACGGTCCGTCCCTTGCCGTCGGCCGTCTTGGCGAAGGCGGGCGGGCGCTTCACCTCCTTCCAGCTGCGGCCGAGATCGGTGGAGCGGAACATCGTCGGTCCCAGGTGTCCGGTCGAAGCGGCCGCCAGCAAGGTTCCGCTGCGCCGGTCGCGCACGAGGTGATGGACGATCTGGCCGAGGAAATGAGGCCCTTCGCTCTTCCAGGTCCGGCGCCCCTTGTCGCTACGGAAAATCCAGGCGCCCTTGCGCGTGGCGACCAGAAGCAGCGGCCCCGCGCTGCTCACCCGCTTGCTTGGTGAATTCTTCTTTTTTGTCGCACGCGCCATCGCTTTGATCCCTGTCGGCGGAACGACGCTATCGCGCCCGTTGTCGCACAGCAATTCGAACCGGTGACGGGGACGTCACCGTGACGTATCGAAATTTTAACCGTCCCGCAGCGATAAAAGCGGTCCGTCGCTGCGCTGGTACCCGCATGTCCCTTTCCTGGTTCGACGCCACAGTGAAGGTCCTGCGCCACCGCGCGGCGCGACCCATGGGCATGCAGCTCATCGCGGCGGCGCTGGCCTTGCTCTGCTCCGCAGCGCTTCTTCTCGGCTTGAACATTTTCGCGCTGCACCGCCAGGTGATCGCGGATCGTGAGGCCGACAAGATCATCGAGCAATTGGACGAGACCGCCAACCACATGCTGGCGATCGAGGTGGCCGTGCGCGGCTACGCCCTGTTCGGCAATCCGAAGATGATGGATCGCTATCGCGTCGAGACGGCGCAGCTGCGCCGCGCCGTGGCAACGCTCGACTCGCTGACCGCGGCGATCGCCGACTTGAAGCCGGCCATGGCCCGCATCCGCCGCACGGTCGGTCTGCGCATGGCCATCGTCTCCCACGCCATGGAGCTGCCGCCGGACCCGCCGATCAGGATTGCCATGGCCATGCGCAAGGATCCGGATCACGGCTCGATCGACAACACGCGCAGTGCCATCGCCGCCATGCGCGCGCAGGCCGAAACCCGGCGTCAACGCCTGGCGACCGCCACGGAAGCGAAAGCCGTGCAGAGTTTCGCGCTCGCCGGCGCGATCATCTTCGTCTCAATCGTCATCGGTGCGCTGGGCGCCGGTCTGGCGCTGTTCCCCGCCAGCGGACCGTTGGAGCCGCGGCAGGCCTCGACGCGCTGACGCCGCCCCGGCCGGCGCGAATATCGCCTGGCCGGGACGGCACTCCTCCATTCTAGTGCTGCGGACCGGCGCCCGAGTTGGTGGCGTTCGCCTTCGGCAGCTGCTCGATCTGTTCCCTGCTCAGCGAGGTCATGTAGCCGCCCTTGTCCCGCGGCTGCAGCGTGTTGACGGGGAACAGCACGCGATCGGCTCCCATGCCCATGTGCCGCTCGACGTCGACCACGGCGAGATGCTGGCCGTCGCTCGAGGTGGACATCGCGGTGATCGTGCCGATGTGTTCGCCTTCGGAATTGTAGAGTTCCTGGCCCGTCATGTCGGGCTTGGCCGGCTGGTCCGGTGCCGACTGATCCGGCGTCGCCTGGCTCGGCGTTGTGGACTGGGTCGGCGCGGTTTGCTGTTGTTGTTCCTCCGGCATGGTGCTTGGCGTCGTGTACTGCGCAAACATCGGCGCGGAAGCGCCCAGCGCGATCACGGCGCCCGTGATCAACAGCTTCTTCATGACGTTTCTCCTGATATCCGAGCGGCCTTGCAGCGACCTGTGTGCGGCCCGGCTGTTCCAGTTAGGCAATGGCTGAAGGGATCGGCAGTTCCCGCCGCGGACTGGGACGTTTTCGTGGCGGCGGCGCGTTCAGTCGTGATGCATCAGCGTCTCGACGAAGCCCGGGATGCCCGGCTGGCGGGCGCGCTTGAGCCGCTCGGCGCGCAAGATGGTCTCGACCTGGCGTTCGGCGCGGTCGAAATCCTGGTTGACGATGACGTAGTCGTATTCCGCCCAGTGGCTGATCTCGTCGTCGGCCTTGGCCATGCGGCGCGCCACGACCTCGGCTGAATCCTGGGCGCGCGCCCGCAGGCGCCGCTCCAGCTCGCCGCGCGAAGGTGGCAGCACGAAGATGGTCACGACGTCGTCGCGCACCTGCTGGCGCAGCTGCTGCGTGCCTTGCCAGTCGATGTCGAACAGCACGTCGCGCCCGGCCGCCAGCGCCGTCTGCACCGGCTTCTTGGGCGTGCCGTACTGGTGTCCGAACACGACGGCGTGCTCGAGCAGTTCGCCGGCTTTCACCATGGCGGCGAATTGGACGTCGGAATGGAAGAAATAATCGCGCCCCTCCACTTCGTTGGGCCGCTTGGGCCGCGTCGTGGCGGAGACGCTCATCACCACATTGGCGTCTTTTTCGAGAAGGCGGCGCGACAGCGTCGTCTTGCCGGCACCCGACGGCGACGACAGCACCAGCATCAGGCCTCGGCGTTGGATTTCGACTCTCATGCCCTGTCGGCGCCCCCTGCACGTTCGTCCTGCGAGACGCCGGCCTTCGGACTCCTCGCGGCGCGAGTATTCACAAGCCGGCGCCCGGACCGACGAGGTTTCTTCGCGTTGCGGCGGGGCCGCATCCAAGCGTGAGCGCCGAGATCGCTCATTCCACGTTCTGCGCCTGCTCCCGGAACTGGTCAACCACGGCCTTCAGCTCGAGCCCGAGGCGGGTCAGCGCGATGTCCGCCGATTTCGAGCACAGCGTGTTGACCTCGCGGTTGAACTCCTGCGCCAGGAAATCCAGGCGGCGTCCGACCGCCTCGCCCGAGGCGAGCAGCGCCTTTGCTTCCGAGACGTGGGCCGCGAGGCGGTCGAGTTCCTCGCGCACGTCGGCGCGCACCGCGAGCAGCGCCACTTCCTGCGCCAGGCGCTCGGGCGAAACGACGCCGGGCGCGATCAGGTCGCTGATCTGCTGCGTCAGGCGCGCGCGCAGCGCGGCCGGCTGCGCCGCCGCGGCCCGTCCGGCGGATTCGATCAGGCGCGCGATGTCGCCCATCTGGGTTTCCAGCACGACCGCCAGCTTGGCGCCTTCGCCCGTGCGGGCGCGCGCCAGCGCGTCGAAGGCGCCGGCGAGGCTTTCGAGGATGGCGGCGTCGCGGGCCGCGCGCTCGTGCGTGTCGGATTCCGCGATCTCGTCCTGCACGATGATGCCCTTGAGGGCCAGGATGCCGTCGATGCTGGCGGGCCTGAGCCCCGTCTCCTGCGCGATTTCCTTGGCGATCTTCACCGCCGAGGCGAGCGCGGTGGCGTCGATGCGCAGTCCGCGCTGCCCGGTCGTGGTCTCGAGCGTCAGGGTTGCCTGCAGGTTGCCGCGCTTGAAGCGCGTGCCGGCCAGGACCCGCGCCGCGGGCTCGATGCCGTCGAATCCCGGCGGCAGGCGCAATCGCAGCTCCAGGCCGCGGCCGTTGACGCTGCGCACTTCCCAGCGCCAATGCGCTTCGTCGCGGCTGCCGTGCGATTCGGCAAAGCCGGTCATACTCACGAGGGGCATGGGCGACTCCGAAATCGGGGCGGCAAACTTACCGCCGCCGCTTATGCCTGTCATCCGTCGTCGGCGGGGCGCCGGACTGCTGGCGTTCTATTTTCCGCCATTTTGCGACGTTCTTGGCCTGTTCGTCGGCAGTCGCCGCAAACACATGGCCGCCGGTTCCATCGGCCACGAAATAGAGGTCCTTGGTGTTCTCCGGATCGAGCACGGCTTCGAGCGAATCCTTGCCGGGGTTGCAGATGGGGCCCGGCGGCAGGCCGGCGATGGCGTAGGTGTTGTAGGGCGTGGGGCGATCGATCTCGCTCTGGCGGATGCCGCGGCCGAGCGGATAGCCCTGGGTGATGCCGTAGATGATCGTGGGATCGGATTGCAGCTTCATGCCGAGGCGCAGGCGGTTGAGGAACACCGAGGCGATGTGCCGGCGCTCTTCGGGCAGCGCGGACTCCTTCTCGACGATCGAGGCGAGGATGACGGCCTCCTCCTCGTTCTTGAGCGGCAGGCCCGTCGCCCGGTTGCGCCACAGCTTGTCGAGCAGGACGTTGCGGTCGTGCTCCATGATCTCGATCATGTGGGCGCGGCTTTCGCCCCGCGTGAAGACATAGGTCTCGGGCAGCAGCGCGCCTTCCGCCGGCACCGTTCCGGGATCACCCACCAGCACCGGATCGCTGCGCACGATGTCGAAGGCCATGCGGCTGGTGAGACCCTCCGCCACCGTCAGCTTGTGCTGGATGGAACGGCCCAGGATCAGGATGTCCGTGATGTCGCGCATGCTGGCGCGGCTGGGGATGGCGTATTCGCCGGCCTTGAGTTCGGCGGTCTTGCCGTTGAGGCGCACCGCGACCTGGAAGACGTCGGAACGCTCGACCACGCCCGCCTCGCCGAGGGCTCGCGCGATGCCGCTGAGGCCGATGCCCGGCTTGATGAGAACCACGGTCTCGGACCCGTGGCGCGCTGCAGGGCCCGGCGCCGTGTAGTCCGCCAAGACCCATTCGATGGCACCCGCCGCGATCACGACCAGCGCCGCCAATACCAACAGAACTCGTTTCATGCCCAGCCCCCCGCGGGCAACGCGATACGCTTCACTGCGGTGCCGTCAGCACCAGACAGGCATTGGTGCCGCCGAAGCCGAAGGAATTCGACATGGCGGCGCGGACCTCGCGCTTCTGTGCCTTGTGCGGCACGAGGTCGATCTTGGTCTCGACGTCCGGATTGTCGAGATTGATGGTCGGCGGCACGATCCCGTCGCGGATCGCCAGCGCGCAGAAGATCGCTTCCACGGCGCCCGCGGCGCCCAAGAGGTGGCCGATCGCCGACTTGGTCGAGGACATCGCGGTCTTCGACGCCGCATTGCCGAGCAGCCGCTCCACCGCGCCGAGTTCGATGCCGTCGGCCATGGTCGAGGTGCCGTGGGCGTTGACGTAGTCGATGTCGGAGGCCGACATTCCCGCATGGCCCAGCGCCGCCTTCATGGCGCGGAAGCCGCCGTCGCCGTCTTCCGACGGGGCGGTGATGTGGAAGGCGTCACCCGACAGGCCGTAGCCCTTCACTTCGGCATAGATCTTCGCGCCGCGCGCCTTGGCGTGCTCGTATTCTTCCAGCATGACGGCGCCGGAGCCTTCGCCCATCACGAAGCCGTCGCGATCCTTGTCGTAGGGCCGCGACGCCTTTTCGGGCGTGTCGTTGAATGCGGTCGACAGCGCCCGGCAGGCGTTGAAGCCGGCAATGCCGATCGGGCAGATGGCCGCCTCCGCTCCGCCCGCCAGCATCACGTCGGCGTCGCCGAACATGATGAGCCGCGCGGCGTCGCCGATGGCGTGCGCGCCGGTGGCGCACGCCGTGGACACGGCATGATTCGGACCCTTGAAGCCGAAGCGGATCGAGGCGTAGCCCGACACCAGGTTGACGAGCCGGCCCGGGATGAAGAAGGGCGATACTTTCCGCGGCCCCTTTTCCTGCATCATCACCGCGGTCTGGGCGATGCCTTCCAGCCCGCCGATGCCCGAGCCGATCATCACCCCGGTGCGGCAGCGATCGTCTTCGTTCTGGGGCTCCCAGCCGGAATCGGTGACGGCCTGCTGGGCCGCCGCCAGTCCGTAGAGGATGAAGTCGTCGACCCGGCGCTGCTCCTTGGGATCGAGCCACCTGTCCGGATTGAACGTGCCATCCGTGCCGTCGCCGCGCGGAACGTTGCAGGCGATCTTGGTGGCCAGGTCCTCGGTGGGGAATTTCGTGATGCGGCGCGCGCCGGACTTGCCCGCCGTGAGCCGCGACCACGTTTCCTCGACGCCGCAAGCCAGCGGCGTTACCAGCCCCATCCCCGTGATGACAACTCTACGCGCGGGGGTCACGGCAAATCAGGCGTTCGCTTTGTCGATGTATTTGACCGCGTCACCGACCGTCACGATCGATTCCGCCGCATCGTCGGGAATTTCGATGCCGAATTCCTCCTCGAATGCCATCACCAGCTCGACGGTGTCCAAGCTGTCGGCGCCGAGGTCTTCGATGAACGACGCTGTGTCGGTGACCTTGTCGGCATCGACGTTGAGATGCTCGACGACGATCTTCTTCACGCGTTCGGCAGTATCGCTCATGGGTTCTTGAACCTCTCCTTGCTCTTTATCGCCGCGCTTGCGCTGGATTTGGCCCGCGGCATGGGCCCTCACCGATGGTAACGCGAGTGGGGGTTGGCGGTTACGTAACACAAAGCCATTCCTCCCGCCACAAGGGCGTAACCGTCTGGAACCATTATGATATCATCGCCATTCCGCCGTTGACGTGCAAAGTCTGGCCGGTGACGTAGCTGGCGTCATCACTGGCCAGATAGAGGACGGCCGCCGCCACGTCGGCGGGGGTGCCCATGCGTCCGGCCGGGATGCGCCCGTTGATCGCTTCTTTCTGAACATCGCTCAGCGCGTCGGTCATCGCCGTGGCGATGAAGCCGGGCGCCACGCAATTGACGGTGACATTGCGGCTGGCGACTTCGGCGGCCAGCGCCTTGGTCATGCCGGTCAGCCCCGCTTTGGCGGCGGCGTAGTTTCCCTGCCCGGGATTGCCGGTGGCGCCGACCACCGAGGTGATGGCGATGATGCGGCCCCAGCGCTTCTTCATCATGCCGCGCAGCACCGCGCGCGACAGGCGGAAGGCGGCGGTGAGGTTGACGGCGATGACCTGGTCCCACTCCTCGTCCTTCATGCGCATGAAGAGATTGTCGCGCGTGATGCCGGCGTTGTTGACGAGGATGTCGATGGGACCGCCCGCGGCCGCCTCGGCCGACTTGGACAGCGCTTCCACCGATGCCGGATCCGAAAGATTGCAGGCGACGGCGTGCGCCCGCCCGCCGAGTTCGGCCTTGACGGCTTCCAGCGCCTCGCTGCGCGTGCCCGACAGCACGACGGTGGCGCCTTGCGCGTGCAGCGTCTTGGCCACGGCCCCGCCGATGCCGCCGGATGCGCCGGTGACCAATGCGACCTTGCCGGTGAGATCGAACATCACAGACCTTTCGCAAACGCCTCGATATCGGCCGGAGAATCGAGCGACACCGTCGCCAGCTCCTTGTCGATGCGCTTGACCATCCCCGTCAGCACCTTGTTGCCGCCGATCTCGACCGTCGCATCGACGCCGAGCGCCCGGAATCCCAGAACGCTCTCGCGCCAGCGTACCCGGCCTGTGACCTGCTCGACAAGCAAGCGGCGGATGGTTTCCGGCTCATTGGTCTCAACCGCAGTGACATTCGCCACAACCGGCGCGGCGGGCGGGCGAATCACGACCTTTGCCAGGGCCTCTGCCATCTTGTCGGCGGCGGGCTGCATCATCGGGCAATGGAACGGTGCGCTGACGGCCAGCGGCAGCACGCGCTTGACGCCTTTGGTCTTGGCGATCTCGCCGGCGCGATCGACCGTCGCCTTCAATCCCGAGATCACCACCTGCCCGGGCGCATTGTCGTTGGCGACGACGCACGTCGGATTCGATTCGATGGCCAGCGCCACGGCTTCTTTTGCAATCTCTTCCGCCAAGGCGATGTCGGCGCCGATCAGCGCGCTCATGGCGCCTTCCCCGACCGGCACGGCGCCCTGCATGGCAAGGCCGCGGGTCTTCAGGAGATGCGCCGTATCGGCGAGCGTGAAGGCGCCCGCGGCGCACAGGGCGCTGTACTCGCCGAGCGAATGGCCGGCGACGAGGCGCGCCTGTTGGGAAAGATCCAGTCCGCCTTCGCGCTGCAGCACGCGAATGATGGCCAGGCTGGCGGCCATGATGGCGGGCTGGGCGTTTTCGGTGAGGACGAGGTCCGCTTCCGGCCCCTCCCACATCACGCGCGACAAATTCTGCGACAGCGCGTCATCGACTTCTTCGAAGACGGCGCGCGCCGCTGCGAACGCCTCGGCGAGGATTTTCCCCATGCCGACGGCCTGGCTGCCCTGTCCGGGAAAGATGAAAGCGCGAGTCATAATGGGCGCGAGACAAATCAACCGCGTGGGATGAAGTCAAGCCGCCGGGACGGCGCCTTCCGCCGCGGGCACGACGATGCTGCGGGCGCGAGCGGCCAGCGCGTCGTTGCCGTAAACGGCGAAGAAGACGTTCAGCATCGACTCCACGGCGGTTTCAATAGCCTGTTCGGTCGGAGCCGGAATGACGTTCCACAGCTTCAGCTTGTGCAGCTGGCCCATGCCCAGATCGAGCAAAAGTTCGGCGGCGGCCATGCCGTCGGCCTCGCGCAGCACGCCCTCCTTCATGGCGCGCTCCAGATAGGCCGCGATCCTTTTCAGGCCCGGGCGCACCCCGGCCCGGTACGTCGCCATGCCGAGCTCCGGAAATCGGGCGGCCTCGGCCACCACTAGTCGGTTGAATGCAATGTTCTCGTCGGAGACCAGCATTTCCTGGAATCGGCGTCCCAGTTTCGCCAGCGTCGCTTCCACATCGTGCTCGAGCACGACCTCGAATAGCTGGTCCAGGCAACGGGCGGCCTCCGCCTCGGCTGTGGCGATGAACAGCGCCTTCTTGGAGGGGAAATAGCTGTAGAGCGTGGCCTTCGAGCCGCCGACAAGCGCCGCGATGCGCGACACCGAAGCCCCGGAATAGCCTTCACGCAGGAACTCCTCGCGGGCGATGGCCAGGATGCCCGCCCGTCGCTCGTCGGGCCCCAACCGTCCTGCTTCCTGCAACTCCATCTCGTGTCCCCGATGTCTGGCGGCCCTCCGCTCAGGCTTGACAGAGGCACCATAAGCACCTATCTCCCCGTAGTCAATAGTACTGTACGGTACAGTACTGCTCCTAAGTCACTGTCAGGACAGCAGATATGGCAATCACTGTTGGCAGACCGATGCGGCTGGCGCTGGTGAGCATCGCCCTTCCCCTCGCCGCCTGCGCTCCTGATCTCGGCCCCATGCCCGAAGCCAAGGCGCTCTCCTCGTTCGAGATGTCGCAGAGCTTCGCGGCGCCGCAGGCGGCGTGGCCCGAGGAGGAATGGTGGAAGGCCTATGGCGATCCCCAGCTCGATGCCCTGATCGCAGAGGCGATCGCGGATTCGCCGGACCTGAAGATGGCCGCGGCGCGCGTGCGTGGCATGGCGGCCATGGAAGATGTCGCGGGCGCTGATTTGTGGCCGACCGTCAACGGCGAAGCGGCGCTGCAGGAAACCCATCCCTCCCGCAACCAAGGCTTCCCCTATCCCTACAACGCCCTCTTGCCGAAGGGTTGGCACACCTCCGCGTCCCTGGCGGCGCAACTCGACTATGAGCTCGATTTCTTCGGTAAGAATCGCGCGGCGCTCGCCGCCGCCACGTCGGAGGCCGAAGCCGCCAAGGCCGAACAGGCGGAAGCGCGCCTCGCCATCTCGGCCGGCGTCGCCACCACCTATGCAACGCTCAACGGGCTCTTCACCGACCAGTCGCTGGCGCACGATGCGGTGCGCATCCGCGAAACGGACTTGTCGCTGGTGCAATCCCGCTACAGCCGGGGTCTCGAGAACAGGGGCCAGCTGTCGCAGGCCAAGGCGCAGCTCGAATCCGCCAAGACGCAAGCGGCGGTCTACGACCGGCTCGTGCTGCTGGCGCGCCACCAGCTCGCCGCCTTGCTCGGCAAAGGTCCGGATCGCGGGCTTTCCATCCAGCCGACGCTGCGCGCCGCCCTTAAGGCGCCCGGACTGCCTTCGTCGCTGTCCGTCGATCTCATCGGGCGGCGTCCCGACATCATCGCGGCCCGCTTGAACGTCGAGGCCGCCTCGTCCCGCGTCGATGTCGCCAACGCGAATTTCTATCCCAATGTCGATCTCGTGGCGGCGTTCGGAGTCGAAGGCCTCGATGCCAAGGATCTGTTCAGCGGCACTTCGGCCGTCGGCAAGCTCGGTCCTGCCATCACGTTGCCGATCTTCCACTACGGGCGCATCACCGGAGCCTATCGCGGCGCGCGCGCCCAGTACGACGCGGCTGTCGCCAATTACGACAAGACTGTCGCCAACGCCCTGAAGGACGTGGCGGATGCCTATGGCAGCCGTCGCGGAGTGGAAGCGGAACTGGTGCACGCCCATGCCGGGCTGCAGGAGGCCGAGAACTCCTATGACGTGCTGTCGCGCCGCTACAAGGCGGGCATCACGCCGTACACCGACCTTTTGAACGCCGAGAGCGAGCTCATCGAAGCGCGCCGCGTCACGGCTGATCTCGAATCTGAAGCTTTCGCCGACGACATCGCCCTCGCCCGCGCCTTGGGCGGCGGGTATTCGGCCTCAAAGTAGTGGGAGCATGGTCATGACCGCATCCGATTGGTTGTTGGCAAAGGACGCGCCGAGCGACAACGAACGCAACAAACTGCGCCGGCAGCGATTGTTCGCGGCCCTGGGCGCCATCGTGTTCGTCGCGACGCTCGCGGCACTGCTGTGGTGGGGCCTAATCGGGCGCAATTACGTCTCGACCGACAATGCCTACGTCGGCGCAGCGACGGCGCAGGTGACGCCGCTGACCAGCGGCCGCGTCCAAGCCGTGCTCGTCGACAACAGCCAGTACGTGAACAAGGGCGACGTCCTGGTCGTCATCGACCCGGAAGATGCGAAATTGGCGTTCAAACGCGCCGATGCCGCCTACAGCCTGACCGTGCGCAAGGTCGAGACCTATTTCGCGACCGCCGCCGCACAGCGCGCCGCGTTCCGGAAAGCCGAGCTCGATTACAAGCGTCGCGCGCCGCTGGCGGGCGACGGCGCCGTGTCGCCCGAAGAACTGACCGCGGCGCGTGCCGCCTATGACGTCGCCCGATCCTCGCTGGCCGCCGCTGATGCCCTCACTCGCGGCACCGATGTGATGCATCACCCCGAAGTGCTCGCCGCCAGAGCGCAGCTCGAGACCGCGAAGCTCAACCTCGAGCGCACCGTCATCCGCGCGCCGGTGTCGGGTATCGTCGTCCAGCGCGCCGTCCAGGTCGGACAGATGGCCGCCGCCGGCTATCCGGTGATGGCCGTCGTGCCCGTCGACGATGTTTATGTGGACGCCAACTTCAAGGAAAGCCAACTCGCCCGTGTGCATCCGGGCCAGAAAGCGACGCTGACGTCCGATCTCTACGGCTCGTCGGTGACCTATCACGGCCGCGTGGTGGGTCTCGGCGGCGGCACGGGCTCGGCTTTCGCCGTCATCCCGGCTCAGAACGCCACGGGCAACTGGATCAAGGTGGTGCAGCGCGTGCCGGTGCGCATCTCGCTCGACCGCGAGGATCTCAGGCAGCACCCGCTGCGCGTCGGGCTGTCCATGACCGCATCGATCAAGGTGACGGAGTAGATTCGTGTCCAGCGTCGCCGCAAGCTGCTTCCCCGCCAAGGCGGAGCCCAAGGGCGTCCTGCTGGTGACCATCGTCGTGGTTCTGGCGATGGCGAACTTCCTCGCCATCCTGGACATCACCATCGTCAATGTGCTGGTGCCTCACATCGCCGGCGCGCTGGCGGTGGCGTCCTCGGATGGTACCTGGGTCATCACCTCCTATGCGGTGGCCGAGGCCGTCATGGTGCCGCTGACGGGCTGGCTGGCGGAGCGCTTCGGGCCTGTGCGCGTCTTCGTGCTGTGCATTGCGGGCTTCGGCATCGTGTCCGTCTTGTGCGGGCTTGCCACGTCGCTGCCGATGCTGATCGTCTTCCGCATCATGCTCGGCATCTGCGGCGGGCCGCTGATCCCGCTGTCGCAGACGCTGCTCCTGCAGATCGTGCCGCCGAAACACGAGATTCCCGCACTCGCCGCCTGGTCGATGACGACCATCCTGGCGCCCGTCGCGGGTCCTGCCTTGGGCGGGCTGATCGGCGACCTGTGGAGCTGGCCCTGGGCCTTCTATATCAAGGCGCCGCTGGCGCTGCCTCTCGCGTTCGCCGCCTGGGCCGTGCTGTCGCCCCATGAGACGCCCATCAAGAAGGCGCCCATCGATTTCGTGGGTCTCGGCTTGCTGGTGGTCTGGGTCGGCGCGTTGCAGGTGATGCTCGGCAACGGTCAGAATCTGGACTGGTTCAATTCGAATTTCATCGTCGGACTCCTGATCGTCACCGTCATCGGCTTCGTGGCCTTCATCGTCTGGGAGTTGACCGAAGAAGAGCCCATCGTGAACCTGCGGATCTTCTCGAACCGGGCCTTTTCCGTTTCGATGGTCGTGATCGGGCTGGCGTTCGGCGGATTGTTCGGCGCCGTCGTGCTGGTGCCGCTGTGGCTGCAGACCAGCATGGGGTACACCGCGACGCTGGCTGGCTACAACACGGCCTTCGCGGGCGTCGTTTCTCTGTTCCTGGCGCCGATCACGGCCAAGCTGATGACCCGGATCGATCACCGCCTGCTGGTGATGGCGGGCCTGCTGTTCGCGGCGTTGTCGACATTGATGCGCGTGTTCTTCAACGACCAGATGACCTTCGAGCAGTTGTTGTGGCCGCAAGTGGCGCAGGGCCTCAGTTTCCCGCTGATCGTCATCCCGCTGATGGACATGTCGGTCAGTTCGCTGCCGCCCCAAGACACCGCCTCCGGCGCCGGCCAGTTCAATTTCATCCGGACGCTGTCGAGCGCGATTTCCACCGCCTTGGTGGTCGCGGTGTGGTCCAACGCCATCGATTCGAACAAGGCGATCCTGGCGGCTGGTCTCAACGATCCGGCGGCCTTGCTGGCCAAGGCGCATGCCGGAGGCTTCACGGCCGATCAGGCGCGCAACCTGCTCGATCTCATGGTGCAGGGCCAGTCCGTGATGCTCGGCACCAATCAAACCTTCTTTGCCGTGGGCGTGGTGCTCCTGCTCTCGGCAGCCATCGTCTGGGTCGCCCCCAGACCGCCTCGCGGCGAGAACGCAAAGCCCGTGATGCATTGAATTCCGCGGCTTGCCTGGCGTGCCCCTGCCGCGGATCAAGTCGTTCGGAGCCCGTTGCGAGGTTCAGGCGCACTTCTCACACTGCCACCGCGTGCACCGCCGTGCTCTTGGCGAGATAGGTGTCGAAGGCGGCGGCGACGAGGCGCACGGCCGCGCGCGCCTCTGCCGGCACGACCAGGCGGCCGCCGGCGAACGTGGCGAAGCCTTGGGCGATCAGCGGCTTGAGCGCCGCCAGCTCGGCCGCGAAATCCGCCGCCGACTTGCCGTAAGGCTGCGCCACGCGGTCGAGATCGACACCAAGGTCGCACATCAGCCGCTCGATGATGGCGCGCCGCAGCCGGTCGTCGTCGCTGAGCGCGATGCCGCGCGCCACCGGCAGCTCGCCCGCCTCCACCGCCTTGCGGTAGTCGGGCACCTCGGTCTTGTTCTGCGCGTAGCCTTGCGGCAGGGCGCTGATCGAGGAGGCGCCCAGGCCGATCAGGGCCGGCGCGTCGTCGGTGGTGTAGCCCTGGAAGTTGCGCGACAGCGTGCCCGCCGCGGCCGCCAGGGCCAGCGGATCGTCGGGCCGCGCGAAGTGGTCGAGCCCGATCGGCACATAACCCGACCCCGACAGGATGCGGTGCGCCAGCTCGAACTGCGCCAGGCGCTCCTCGGCATTGGGCAGCGCTTCTTCCGGGATGAGCTGCATGTGCTTCTTGAAGTGCGGCACATGGGCGTAGCCGAACACGGCGAAGCGCTGCGGCGCCAGGCCCAGCGACATCTCGATGGTGCGTTCGACATGGGCCAGCGTCTGGTACGGCAGGCCGTAGATCAGGTCGATGTTGAGGGCGTGGATGCCGGCGGCGCGCAGCCGTTCCACCGCCGAGCGCGTCACCTCGAAGGGCTGGATGCGGTTGATGGCGCGCTGCACCTTGTCGTCGCAGTCCTGCACGCCGATCGAGGCGCGCGTCAGGCCGGCGGCGGCCAGCGCCTCCACCATCTCGTCCTTCAGGCCGCGGGGATCGATCTCGACGGCGAACTCGGCGTGCGGGGCGATCTCGAAATGGGCGCCGATGTGGCCCGCCAGCTTCTTCACGTCCTCCGGCGACAGCATGGTGGGCGAGCCGCCGCCCCAGTGGATGTGCGTCACGCGATGGGCGCGGCCGACGACCGCCGCCGCATTGGCGATCTCGGTGAACAAATACTCAAGATAGGAACCGACCGGCGAGTAGTGGTTCACCACCTTGGTATGGCAGCCGCAGAACCAGCACAGCGTGTCGCAGAAGGGAATGTGCAGATAGAGCGACAGCGGCATGCCGTCGGGCAGGTTGCGCAGCCAACCGCGCACCGTCTCGCCGGTGATTCCGGCGTGGAAATGCGGGGCTGTGGGGTAGCTCGTGTAGCGGGGCACGCGGGCGTGAAAGAGATCTGCGGAAGTAGCCATGATGTCCCGCTATGTCGGCATACGGAGGGTTGTCATTGACATCGCGCAAGGTGGCTTCGCAATACGCATTGCCCCTTATCCCGTCGGCCTTTTCTTGACGTTTTCGTGAAAAGGGTGGATAGTTTGCAGGCCTCGCTCCCAGAGAGCAGATGAGGCGCAAAGACGGGCCCGCCCGCCGGGCCGGTCGGCCTAGAGGCTTCGGCCCAGGCCTTGAGGGGCGCTGCCGTCATCGACAGCGCCCACGTCTTTTGTAGTCGATCGTCCCCGATGCCGTCGGCCGCATAACGCCATCATGCCGCGCGAGCACATCATCCGCGCCGAGTGGGACGAACAGGCCTGCGTCTGGGTGGCGACGAGCGAAGATGTCCCCGGGCATGTGACGGAATCCAAGACCTTCGAGGCGCTGCTGAAGAAGCTGCGCTCTGTGGTTCCTGAGCTGCCGGAATTGAACGGTGCCATGCCGAAGTCGGGCAAGGCGGCCTACACTGTGGTGGTCAATCGTGGCGAGACCACGCAAGCCGCCGAATGACCGCTCCTTCACGCCGCAAGTAAAGCGTATTCTCAAGTAGAATGGTTGTTATCCGGTTCGCCAAGGCAAAGGCGACCACGAAATCTGGTTCAGCCCCATCACCCAACGGCACTTTTCGGTGGCCAGCAAAATCCTGTCGCGCCACACGGCCGACGCAATCATGAGACAGGCGGAAGTTGGGCGCAATTTCTGACCGCGCCGCGACGGCGCCAACGTCTTGTGCGGCAATCCCATGCACGGTTGTTTCACCCCTTTGAGGGAGGGTCGAAAATCCGCGCAGCGGATTTCGGGGAGGGGTAACCGGACGAGCGGCTTGCGTCCGGTTGCGGAGTTACCTGCCGTCGGTCGTTTCTTCGCAGCGTGAGAAATCGTCCTTCGCGCTGCAAATCCGCTCTCGCTGTGCTTTTCCCGATCCGGCCCTATTTCGCCTTCGGAGCCGGCCAATGCACGTTGACCAGAATCGTCGCTTCCATCGGCTTGCCGTCGATTTGCGCGGGTGTGAACTTCCTGTCCTTCAAGAAGCGGGCTCCCGCTGCATCGAGCGCCTGGTCGCCAGACGACATCACCAGGCTGATGGACAAGACTTTTCCGTTTTCATCCATCGACACCGAGAACATTGTCTGCCCAAGCGCGCTCTTCTCCAGCAATTCCGGCGGAAGGTACTGAGGGTCGCCGACAATGTCATTCATGTCCGCGGAAAGTTCCCACATGACCTGTGCCCTGTGGCGGCACGATATGGGCGTTCCGCGTTGGGTGGCGGGCCTGTATCGCCAGCGCATCACCAGGACGAGCGTTGCGTCGTCCAGCCGCGACGATCCGCTCGATTGAACGATTTTCGGGTCCGCTACGGTTCCATCCTCGCGGATCAGGAAGGAAACGACGACGTTTCCCTGCTCGCCGAGAATCTTTGAAATCGCCGGATAATCGCCCTCGGAAATTCCGTGGGGCCCGCGCGGCACTGGCTCTGCGATGCCCGGGGCGGTACAGGCGCGTGCGGGCTCGGCAGAGCCTTGCGGCGGAACGGCCGGAGCTTCGGCGCGGACAGACGACGAAACGGCCCACAAGCATGCGACTATCGCCAAAGCCAATCGGCGCATGGTCATCCCCCCATCAGCGAAGCGTATCCCAATAAGATATCGAGTCCAATTGATGGACCCAAGCACAAGATCGTCGGCGACGGCAGGCTGGCGATTGCTCGATCTTCGCGACGATATGTGCCGGCCTGAACGGATTCGCGTTGCCGCAGTTAACACCACCCGCACCGAATTCTGCCCGCCACTCGGCGACGTGCGATGTGGATTTTCGCACTGGCCCGGGATTTCCGCCGGGCACGCCTATATCCGAGGATCACGCGTTTCCGAAGCAGCGCCGGGATATCTACGGACGCGCCCGGTTCGTAAGCCGCCGGGCCTGCCCCAGTGCTCCGTGCGCCACGAAGAGAGCCAAAGCCCCTCACTCGTGCCGCAGCGCCTCGATGGGGTCGAGGCGGGCGGCGCGGCGCGCCGGGAAATAGCCGAAGGCCACGCCCACTCCCGCCGAGAAGGCGACCGCGATCATCACGATCGCCGGGTCGAACACGAAAGGCAGCTTGAACCAGGCCGTGATGGCCGCCGCACCCGACAGCCCGACGGCGATGCCGATCAGCCCGCCCAGCGCGCTGATCACCGCCGCCTCGATGAGGAATTGCAGCAGCACGTCGTGGGCGCGCGCCCCGATGGCGAGCCTGATGCCGATCTCGCGCGTGCGCTCGGTGACCGACACCAGCATGACGTTCATGATGCCGATGCCCCCGACCAGGAGGCTCACCGCCGCGATGGCCGAGAGGAACAGCGTCAGGGTGCCGGTCATGGTCTGCACGAACTGGCTGACCTGGCGCATGTCGGTGATGTTGAAATCGTCCTCTTCGTTCTTGCCGAGGTGGCGGCGCTTGCGCAGGACCTGGGTGATGTCGGTCTTGGCCTTGTCGATGGCGTCGGCGTTCCGCACCGCCACCAGGATGAGGGCGATGTCGGTGTTGCCGGTGAACAGGCGCTGCACGGCGCGCACCGGCATGATGACGATGTCGTCGGCGCCCTGCATGAAGGTGGAGCCCTTGGTCTCGAGCACGCCGACGACCTGGCAGGTCACCTTGCCCAGGCGGACGCGCTGGCCGACGGGGTCCTGCACCCCGAACAGGTCCTCGCGCACGGTCTGGCCCAGGACGCAGACGGCCTTGCCGTTCAGCTCCTCGCCCGCCGTGAAGGTGCGCCCGGTGACCACGGCCCAGTCGCGCGCCTCGAAGAAGGCGTCGGTGGTGCCGTCGATCTGCGTGGGATGGTTGCGGTTGCCGACGATCGCCACGGCGCTGGCGTAAAGCTCCGGCACGCTGTGCGCCAGGCCGTTGACGTCGCGCCCCACCGCCTCGGCGTCGGCGATCTGGAACGCGGTCCTGGCGCGGATGCCGCGCTGCCCCGGCTGGATCACCAGGAGGTTGCGCCCCAGCGATGAGATCGACGACGACAGGCTGGCGGTGACGCCGTTGCCCAGCGTCACCATCATGATCACGGCGCCGACGCCGATGATGATGCCGAGCGTGGTCAGCATCGAGCGCAACAGGTTGTTGCGGATCTCGCGCAGCGCCAGCGTGAAGGCGTTCCAGATCACCGGTAGCCTCCCGTGTCCGAAACGATGCGGCCGTCCTTGAAGCGCACGCGCCGCTTGGCATAGGCGGCGATGTCCTCTTCGTGCGTCACCAGCACGATGGTCAGCCCGCGCTCCTCGTTGAGCCGCTTGAGCAGCTCCATGATCTCGTGGCTCATGGTGGAATCAAGGTTGCCGGTGGGCTCGTCGGCGAACACCACGGCGGGCTGGCTGACCAAGGCGCGGGCGATGGCGACGCGCTGCTGCTGTCCGCCCGACAGCGCCGCCGCCGTATGCTTGGCGCGGTTGCCGAGCCCCACCTGCTCGAGCGCCTCGCGCGCCAGTTTGTGGCGCTCGCGCCGGCCCATGGCGCGGTAGATCAGTGGCAACTCGAGGTTCTCCAGCGCCGTCGTGCGGCGCAACAGGTTGTAGCCCTGGAAGACGAAGCCGATGTAGTAGCGCCGCAGCAGGGCGCGCTGGTCCTGCGTCAGGCTGCCGACATCGACGCCCTGAAAGGCGTAGTGGCCCGCCGTCGGCGTGTCGAGGCAGCCCAGGATGTTCATCGCCGTCGACTTGCCCGAGCCCGACGGCCCCATCACGGCGACGAACTCATGGCTCTCGATGGCGAGATCGATCCCGGCAAGCGCCGCCACCTGCGCTTCGCCCTCGCCGTACAGCTTCCAGACCTCATGAAGCCGGATGAGGGGGTGGTCCATGGCCGATCACGGGCCGGTCTTGGTGTCGGTGACGACCTGGTCGCCCGGCTTGAGATCGCCTTTGAGCACCACGGTCAGAAGACCGTTCGAGCCGCCCAGCTTGAGGTCGTGGGGCTTCAGGCTCTTGCCGGATTTCGTCCACACGCGCGCCAGCCCCGGCTCCATCTTGAGCGGTGGCGCCGCCTTGGTGATGGCTTCCGCGGGCACGAAGCGCAGCGCCGGGTTGGGCACCAGGATGGCGTTCTTGACGCGCCCGGTAAGGATCTCCGCCGTCGCCGTCATGCCCGGCTTCAGCAGCAGGTCCTTGTTGTTGACGATCAGCACGCCCTGATAGGTCACGACGTTCTGCACCGTCTGGGAATTGGCGTGCACCGAGATCAGCTTGGCGGCGAACTTCTTGTCGGGATAGGCGTCCACCGCGAAGGTCGCTTCCTGCCCTTCATGGACCTCGCCGACATCGGCTTCGTCGATGTTCACGTCGAGCTCCATCTGGGTGAGGTCGCTCGCCAGCGTGAAGAGCTCCGGCGTGTTGAAGGCGGCGGCGACGGTCTGTCCCACCGACACCTTGCGGTCGAGCACGACGCCGTCGATCGGCGCATAGATCGTGGCCTTGGTCAGGGCCGTTTCGTAGGCCTGGACCTGGGCCTGGGCCTGGTCGACGCCGGCCTGGGCGCGCGACTGATCGGCCTTCGCGTTGTCGAAGGCGAGCGGCGACAGCGCCTGAGCCTTCATCAAGGCCTCATCGCGCGCCAGTGTTTCCTGGCTCAGCTTCAGGGTCGCCTGCGCCTGCGCCAGGTTGGCGCGCGCCTGGCTCAACTGCGCCTGGGTCGCCTCGGTGTTGATCTGGGCCAGCTTCTGGCCCTTGGTCACGTGGTCGTTGAAATCGACATAGAGCGCGTCGATGCGGCCGGAGACTTCGGCGCCCACCGTCACCTTGACGCGCGGCGCCAGCGTGCCCGTGGCGCTGACCGTGAGGTCGAGCGTGCCCCTGGTCATCGGCTGGGTGACATAGGTGACGGGCTTGGGGCCGTGGAACGCGAAATAGGCGCCCACGAGCGCGACGATGATCGCGGGAATCCATACCCGCTTGCGCTTCCACCATTTCCTTTTCTTCTTGGGGGCCACAATGATGCCGAGACGTTCGGCAATGTCCGGACCGGACACAACACCACTCTCACCGACCACCGCGCCCTCCCCGGACCAGCCCGACACAGAGCTAAGCATCTGGCGACGCCGTTCAAGGCACAGGCAAGAAGATCGCCCCCCGCCCCTCGGCTTCGCCGCAAACCCGCGGAATGGAGCACACATCAATAATATGACCAAAGCGCGACCTTGCGTTGCAATTGCAGGCTGGACGCAATTCAAACTTCGGCGGGAAATCCGCAGAAATCGGCCATTGCCGGCCGAACGCCCCCGACCAGCGGTCCTGCAGCGTTACGTTCTGCAAATGAGACGCTATAGTTCTTCCGCAAGGCGGCTGGGGAAACCGCGTGAAACAGGCAGCAATCATTGGCAGCGCGCTGGCGCTGTTGGCCGGGCTGGCGCCCGCGCAGGCGGGATCGTTCTGCGATGATCTGAAGACCATGTTGGGGGCGGCGCCGCGCTTCGAGACGCTGCGCGGCGAGCAGACCGGCATGGAATACGACGGATCGCTGAAGTTCGAAGGCTCGACGCAGTGCGATCTGCGCAACAAGTCCGATCTCGACAACAACTGGCAGCCGATCAACGACAAATGGTCCTACGAATGCCTGTGGGAGAACACCCCGCCCGGCGCCCTCGACTGGCTGCACGATCAGGTCGCGGCCTGCCTGCCCGAGGCGAGCTACAGCAACCAATCGCAGTTCGCCAAGGAGTCCTTCGCCTCCGATTTCCAGGGCGGCGTCTTCCACGACGGCGAAAACGCGATCGCCATCGACTACAATTTGACCACCAACCAGCTCTGGCTCACGGTCTATCCCCCCGGCGTGATGAAGTAGCGCGCCTTTCACCCTCCCCTAAGCGACGTCTTCTACCCACCCTTAAGTGAAGTCTTTCACCCTCCCCTTGAGGGAGGGTGAGAGCGGATCGAACAGGCTTATTGGCCGCTCGCCCCTTCTTGCCTCCCCTGCCCCTTTCGGCTACACACCGCGCCTTCACAGCGGCTGCGGTCGCCGGACCCGCCTTCGGGCGGGATTGCGCATGGTGTGTTTCCGGACGATCCGTTGCGAGATCAAGGGCTTAACCCGGCCCGCTCGCACCGCAGCCCGACAAGGGAAAAGGACATGGCTCTCTACGAGCATCTCCTGATCGCGCGCCAGGACATCAGCGCGCAGGCGGTCGACGCGCTCGCCACCCACCTCAAGACCATCGTCGAAGGCGAAGGCGGCAAGGTCGAGAAGCAGGAATACTGGGGCCTGCGCGGCCTCGCCTTCCGCATCAAGAAGAACCGCAAGGGCCATTACGTGCTCCTCAACATCAACGCGCCGTCCAAGGCCGTGGTGGAACTGGAGCGCCAGCTCAAGATCAACGAAGACGTGCTGCGTTTCCTGACCGTGAAGGTCGAGGCGTTCGAGCAGTCGTCCAGCAAGAACCGTCGCGACGAACGCAGCGACAAGCCGGAGACGGCCGAAACGGAAGGAGCCGTGAAATGAGCTACGGCGGACACGGTGGACACGGCGGCGAGCGCCGCGAGCGCGGCGACCGCGAAGGCGGACACGGCGGAGCCGGCGGACAGCGCCGCCCCTTCTTCCGCCGCAAGAAGACCTGCCCCTTCTCGGGCGCCAACGCCCCCAAGATCGACTACAAGGACACCAAGCTCCTGCAGCGCTTCATCTCGGAGCGCGGCAAGATCGTGCCTTCGCGCATCACCGCGGTATCGACCAAGAAGCAGCGGCTTCTGGCCAACGCCATCAAGCGCGCCCGCTTCATGGCGCTGTTGCCCTACGTGATCGAATAGGAGAACGCCGATGCAAGTGATCCTGCTCGAACGCGTCGAGAAGCTCGGCCAGATGGGCGACGAGGTGAAGGTGAAGGACGGCTTCGCCCGCAACTTCCTCTTGCCCCAGAAGAAGGCCCTGCGCGCCACCAAGGCGAACCGCGAATACTTCTCGACCCAGAAGGCCCAGCTCGAAGCCACCAACCTCGAGCGCCGCAAGGACGCCGAAGCCGTGGCCGCCAAGCTCAATGGCCAGACTTTCGTGCTGCTGCGCCAGGCCGGCGACCGCGGCCAGCTCTACGGCTCGGTGAGCCCGCGCGACATCGCCGACGTCATCACGGCGGGCGGCTTCACCGTGTCGCGCAACCAGGTGCCGCTCGACAAGCCGATCAAGTCGATCGGCCTGGTGCCGGTGGCGGTGGTGCTGCATCCCGAAGTGCGCGTGACGGTGACGCTCAACGTCGCCCGCACCGAGGACGAGGCCGAGCGCCAGGCGCGCGGCGAGGATGTGCTGGCGGAGAAGACCGAGGCCGAAGAGGCCGTCGTCGCCGCCGAGGCGCTGTTCGAGGAAGGCGCGGGGCCCAAGGCCGAGGAAGGCGAAGAAGCCGACAAGACCGAGGAGTAATTCCTCGCAGCGCCAGTCCTCCCTGCTTCGGGGTACCCATTGTTTCCGCCCCCTTCTTCAGGAGGAGGCGGGCCCCGCGCCGGCGCGCCGGGTGAGGGTCAGGCCCGCAAATGCTCGGTTAGCGGAAAAGTGCGCGGCTCGCCATGAAAAGGCCCGGATCGCTCCGGGCCTTTTCGTTTGGGCCGAACCCCTGCCGCCGGCTGACATGCCCTTTGCTCGGCCCCATTGTCCGCGCATGCCGCCAAGAGGATAGTGTGCTGGAATTGGCGTTCGGGGAACACAATGAAACTCATCGTGGCGCTGGTTGCCGTGGCTTGTGTCCTTTCATCGGCCTGCCGCGCCGAGGAACCGCAGAAACCCGATAAATCGCCGCATTCCGTTCAGCTCGTCACCGTCGAAAAGGGCGTGAAGCTGGAAGTGCTGGACTGGGGAGGCAAAGGCCGTCCGCTGATATTCCTCGCCGGGCTCGGTTACACCGCGCATGAGTTCGACACGCTGGCGCCGAAATTCACCGCTCATCACCACGTCCTCGCCATCACACGCCGCGGCTACGGCGCATCCAGCAGGCCGGAACCGACCGAGGCAAACTACGCCGCGGACCGGCTGGGCGATGATGTCCTGGCGGTGATCGACACGCTCCGTCTGGACCGCCCGTTTGTTGCGGGACATTCGGTTGCCGGCGAAGAGCTCAGTTCCATCGGCAGCCGCCACCCCGGGAAGGTGGCGGGGCTCATCTACCTCGATGCGGGGATGGGATTTGCGATCTACGACCCCCGGCATGGAGATGTTGTGGTCGATCTGAACGACCTCAGGCACCGGCTGGATCAATGGGACTTCATGTCGGCTCTGGACGTTGATCAGAAACGGATCGAGGACCTGCTGCATTCGAACGATATGCAGATGGTTCAAAAAGGTCTGGAAGATCGGCTCGCCGAATTGAAGTCGTTGCCGCCCCCGGGCGCGGCCGCGCCCAAGACGACGCCCGAGACCGCAGTGGCCAACGCGATCTATCTCGGGATGCGCAAGTTCACCCATATCGACGCGCCGGTGCTTGCCATCTATGCAGTGCCCCACGACGTCTCGCGCAATCCCAAGCCCGAGTACAAGAAGGATGCCGAGGAAGATCTCCGTTTCGCGACGCAGCAAGCCGATGCCTTGCAGGCCGCGGTGCCGTCGGCGTGCATCGTGCGCCTGCCTTACGCCAACCACTTCCTGTGGCGCACGAACGAGGCGGATGTCGTCCAGGCAATGAACCGATTTATGGATGGATTGCCCTAACAACGGCCAGGCCCGCTCCTGACGCTTTGGCTCGATTGTCCGCTCTTGCCGGCATGCGCCGGGTGAGGGTCAGGCCCGCAAATGCTCGGTTAGCGGAAAAGTGCGCGGCTCGCCATGAAAAGGCCCGGATCGCTCCGGGCCTTTTCGTTTGGGCGCCCCTTCGTCCTAGAGAGCCGCTTTGATTGTCTTGCGGTACTGCGCGAGCATTTCGTGACCATGGTCGGTCAGGGTGCAAATCGTCATCGGTACTTTGACGCGATACGTCTTTTCGATGGACACGTAGTCCGCTTCCTCCAGCTTGGAGAGATGCGCGGACAAATTACCCTTGGTCAGTCCCGTCGCCCGCAGGAGAAACTGGAAGTCGGCTTCGCTCACGCGCGACAGCACCGCAACTATCATCAACCGTGCCGGTTCATGAAGCATTCGATCGATATCGGCGATTTGTTGGATCTTGCTGCTCACAGCATCATCCCGCGTCGACCGGCGATTGCAGGAACCGGATCAACACAAAACTGCCGGTCGCCAACACGATACCGCCGGTTACCGTCAGGACGCATGCCAATGCGAAATCCTGAGGCAGATCGGTGAATGCCAGTGCCATGGCCAGCAGGATCGTCAACGAGCCGGTGAAGAAAAAGCGTAGCCGCCTTCCAATTACCATGACGAAAAGCCCGATTCCGAGCCCCGCAAGCAGAAGGTTCGCGCGATTCTGCAAGAGAGGAGTTGCCTGGGACCAGCGGTTGGCAAGTACCGCAGCAATCCCAGCGGACAAGGCCACAGCGGTCACAGCCACGAAGGCGCGCAAACTCGGCCTGGGCTGCCTTTCCTTGACGTATCCGGTTCGATCCAGAAGCCAGCGATGGCGCGCGAACGTCAGAATCCAGTTGGCGGCAAAGCAAAGGCCAATCCAAAACACCATCAATCCGACATGCAGCACGTCGCGCGGAAGTGAGGGGGGTAGCAGCAGCAAGCTCCATTGCGAGGCCGAGGCGAGCAACAACACGCCGCCACAGAGAATCTCGAAGAGCCCATCGCGGGTGTGCGCCTGCTGCAGGGCGCGACGCGCGGCAACATCAGGATCGGCACTGTGAGACCCGTCGATATGGCTCATTGCAACTCCTGTAAACTGGTCTATGATACAAACCTGTCTACAATGATTTGCATGAGGCGCGGTTTCGATCAAGCCCAGAGGACATGGCTGCGACTTTCAGTCCGCTTCTGGCGCACGGCCGCCGAATGACGCATTTCCGTTTTCGACCCTGGGCTTGCCATTGGTCGGCGGGGCTACGCCGTCTTTGGACATTCGCCGAACGGCACATGCCGCTTCTGTAAATCTCATAAACTCCAGCGATGGTTCAGCACGGAAAATGGAGGATAATTAGACGGAGAAGCGCACCGCATTATTGTTGCCAACGCAGGTTGCGCGTTACGTTCAGATGCGATCCCGGGGGTTCAAAAGATGCACAAATGGATCATCGGTGCGGTGATCGCGGCGACACTCTCCGCACCGGCTCAGGCGGCGGACGAGCTTGACCTGACAAACTCGACTGACGTGATGATAGTTGGCGTATTTCACCTGGCCAATCCCAACCACGATTTGCACGATTTCAACGCCCCCGATGTGCTTGCACCGAAATATCAGGCCGAGCTCGAAACCATCGCCAGGCATCTCGATCGCTTTCACCCCACCATGGTCGATGTCGAACGGGCGCCCGGCACGGTCGAAAAAAAGTATGCATCCTATCTTGCCGGAACACTCAAGCCTTCGCGGGACGAGGTCGTGCAGCTCGGCTTCCGCCTCGCCAGGATGGCAGGCCTGAAATCGGTCCAGGGCATCGATCAGATGGCCGATTTTCCCTACGAGCCGGTCCAGGCCTATGCCAAGGCGCATGGCCAGTCGTACATCCTGGACTACGGCAACGATCAAGTCGCTGCGGAGATCCGGCATGGCAACGACTTGCTGCGAAGAGAGGGCATTCGCGCGACTTTGCGCCTGCTTAACGATCCGCCAACGCTGGCGAAGTTCAACGCCTTTTATCCGCTCATGCTGCGCGTGGGCGGCGGTGACGATCAGCCCGGCGCAGAGCTTCTGAAGGCCTGGTACGGCCGCAATTTCCGCATCTGCGCCAATCTCGTTCAGCATGCGAAGCCGGGCGGCCGCATCGTCGTGGTCTATGGCGCCGGCCACGCATTACTCTTGCGCCAATGCATTGCGCAATCGCCGGGTTTCAGACTAGTCGAGCCAAACGACTACCTGTAAGCGCCACCGGTTTGACCGCAGCGGGGTGCCATCTGACCGGCCGGTCTTATCGTGCGTCGCCTCATCCCCAGGTCGTGTCTTGGCGCATCCGCGGCCTTGCTCGTCGATTTAGGCCGTCCGATCCCCAAGGCAACGCGGTCCTCGCAAGGAAGGCGACAGGCTGGTGATCGAACCGGTGCGCATCCTCGCGTTACCTCCGGAGGAGCGGGCGATCAGCATCACGGTCGCCGCAGAATTGCGATTGGCGACGGCCCGGCGGGGATCACGGGAATTGAGGAAAAAAAGGAGTTGTTCCTGCGCGAAATCCGCGTCCTTGCGCTCGAACCGCCCGCCGATCACTGCTGCGCGACTCTGCGCTGTGGCATCGAAAGGGTCGGCACGCCCATCGGTTCCAACGGCATGCTGATCGCCGCCCAGGCGCTGGCGCTCGACGCCACGCTCGTCACCGGCAACGATCGCGAGTTTTCGCGCATCGACGGGCTGAAAGTCGAGAACTGGCGGCGCTGATCACCCCGCCGCCGCCCCGCGTCGCGCGCGATGGATGCCGCCGGGTCACGGCTGATTCAAGATGCCATTCCGCCGCGAGCCTCATCGCCCCGGGAAGTTGCCCTTCGCAATGTGCGACGATATCGTCGCATGGAAGCCTCGATGCCGGAATGGGCGCACCTGAGGGGTAAATGATGCTTCGGAAGAGAATCGGCATAGCGTTCGCACTTGTCGTGTCGATGCTGTGGCCTGCCTTTGCGGATTCGCCTCCGGTCATTCCCGATACGCCCGCAGGGAGGGCACTGAGCTCCTGGCTTGATGCGTTCAACAGCGGCGATCGCGCACGCATTGAAGCCTTCGACGGTGCTCATATGAAATGGTGGGCTCTCGATGACGCGATGGCACTTCGTGCGAAGACGGGCGGCTACGACGTCGTGAGCATCACGGGCAGCGGAAAGTTCTGGATCACCTTCCGCGCGGCGGAAAAGGCCGGCGCCTCGCAATTCACGGGCATTCTCGTGGTGAGATCCGCCGACCCGACCCGCATTTCCGAATTGAATTTCGACCCATTCGGCCCGAGAACCATAGACGAGGCAGAGCGTCGCCGTGTGCTCGATGGTGCGGCAAAACTGCTGGACGAGTTCTACGTCTCTGCGGACATCGGGCACAAAATGGCCATGGCACTGCGATCGGCGCAACAGGACGGAAAGTACGACGCCATAACCGATGCATGGGTCTTCAAGGCGAGACTGACTGACGACTTGGTCGCCATCAGTCACGACTGGCATCTCAGGGTCATGTACAGGCCTCCCGGATCGCCGCCGGGCCCGGGAGAGGCCGGGAACGGCGGTCCGCAGCCCGAGGGCCGGGATTGCGCCTTCGACAAGGTCGAGCGGTATCCCGATAACGTCGGCTACGTGAAGTTCGACGCCTTCGTCAATTCGCATGCCTGCACGCAAGTGGCGATCGCGGCGATGCACTTCCTGGCGCACGTCGACGCGATCATATTCGATCTGAGAGACAACCACGGCGGCGGCGGTGAAATAGGACCTGTCCTCGTCGATCCCCTGTTCTCGCGTCCGCCCCAACTGGAGTACGTTTGGGATCGCACGACCGGCAAGAGGGTTCAAGACTCGACGCCACCCTACGTTCCCGATGAGCGGCTCGGTCCCATCCCGGTGTACGTGCTGACCTCGCATGGAACCTTCTCGGCCGGTGAAAATTTCGCCTACATACTTCAGGCGGCAAAGCGTGCGACCGTCGTCGGCGAAGTGACCGGGGGTGGCGCCAATATTGGTAGGCCTCATCGCATCGACGACAATTTCGTGATCTGGGTTCCCAGCGCGCGGCCCATCAGTACGTTCACCGGTACGAACTGGGAGGGCGTAGGCGTGATCCCGGATGTGAAGGTGCCTGCATCCGATGCTCTGGACGTCGCGCGGAAACTGGCCACGCAAGCGATCGACAAGCGGCGTGCCCCGCCATAGGTGGCGGCGAGAGCTGGCGCAGGTTCGCGCGAACGGCAGCGCGATCGACGCTTTGCTCTCCCCTACCCCGCCACCGCGACGCCGATCAGCTTGCCGATCGCGAAGGTGATGCCGGCCGCGCCATAGCCGAATGCCAGCTGCCGCAGCGCCAGCCGCCAGGCGCTGCCGCCGGTGAACAGCGCCGTGGCGCCGCCCACCGCGATGAGCGCGATGCCGCCGGCCGCGAGGCTCCACGCCACCGCCGCCATGCCGCCGGCGCCCGCGAGATAGGGCAGCACCGGCACGATCGCGCCCGCCGCGAACAGCGCGAACGAGGTGCCCGCCGCCGCCCAGGGCGAGCCGCCCAGCTCCGCCGGATCGATGCCCAGCTCTTCGCGCGCCAGCGTGTCGAGCGCGCTGTCCTTGTTGGCGATGAGCTGTTGCGCCATGGTCCGCGCCGTCGGCTCGGGGATGCCCTTGGCCTGATAGATGAGCGCCAGCTCTTCCATCTCCTCTTCGGGGACTTCGCGCAGCTCTTCCGCTTCCGCCGCGATCTGGCGCTGATAGGACTCGCGCGCCGTCGCCACGCTCAACCATTCGCCCATCGCCATAGAGCAGGCGCCCGCCGCCAGCCCCGCGAGCCCGGTCATCAGGATGGCGTGCGACGACAGGCTGGCTCCGGCCACGCCCATCACCAGGCTCATGTTCGACACCAGCCCGTCATTGGCGCCGAGCACCGCGGCGCGCAGCGCGTTGCCGCCGAGGCCGCGGTGGCGTCCTTCGAGGCGCGCCAGCATGCCGCCGCTCAGCACTCCGGGTGCGGCGCCCGCCAGCGCCTGGATCATGCGGGCGTGCGAGCG
>JAGWNK010000107.1 GCA_028871345.1 Alphaproteobacteria bacterium
ACGATGTGAAACCCCGTCCGAACCGCACCGAGATGGGCAAGATGGGGACAAGGACGCTTACGGTTGCAGCCGCCATGCTCGCGGCGATCGCTATGGCAGATGGCGCCAATGCGCAGCCATCGGGGACTGCGCAAAATCCGTGGAACAACGGCTGGACGATGGGTCCGTGGATGATGGGATCAAACGGCATGATGGGCGGAACGCCGATGGGACCCTGGATGATGGGGCGCGGCGGCATGATGGGTGGCCAAGGCGGTGGCTGGATGTGTAGCATGATGAGCTACCAGATGGGTGGCCGGCTCGCTTACCTCAAAGCCGAATTGCAGATCACCACGGCACAAGAGTCTTTGTGGAATGCCTATGCCACCGCCGTGCAGAGCAACGCGCAGACCATGGTGGCGCGCTGCAACACCATGATGGGCGGGAATGCCTGGAACACGCTGAGCCTGCCGGACCGGCTCACCAGGCATGAACAGTTCATGGCGCTGCAGGTCGACGCTTTGCGCGCGATCGACAAGAGTCTGAAGCCGCTTTATGCGTCGTTCAACGACAGCCAAAAGACGGTCGCAGATCAGCTCATCTGGTGCCCGATGGGCATGATGTAAGGGCATATCCTGATGTGGCAATGCACGCCTTGGGCTGGTGGTTTGATGGGCGGATGGGGAATGATGCCCTTTGGCGGTTTCTTCTGGCTCCTGGCCTTGGTGCTGATCATCGGCGTCACCGTTGCAATCGTTCGCAGCGCCTTCAAAACCCGCAAAGGGAGTTCGCCAGCGCTCGCCGCGCTTCAGGAACGTTATGCCAAAGGCGAGATCCCGCGCGACGAGTACCTGCAAAAGAAAAAGGATCTTGGCGTGTGAGCGCATCCCACGGGCGGAATGGAGGATCGATGAGCTACTACTTCGCGAAGACCATCACCGCCGGCTTTGACGAGGCGATCCGACGGACGATCGAAGCGCTCAAGAAGGAAGGCTTCGGCATCATCACCGAAATCGACGTGAAGGACACGCTCAAGAAGAAGATCAACGTCCCATTCCACGACTACCGCATCTTGGGCGCCTGCAATCCGCCGCTGGCCCACGAAGCGCTTCAAATCGAGGATAAGGTGGGCACGATGCTACCGTGCAATGTCGTTGTTCAGGACAAGGGCAACGGCACGGTCGAGGTCGCCGCAATCGATCCCGTCGCGTCGATGCAGGCCATCGACAATCCCCGCCTCAAGATTGCCGCAGAGCGCGGTCGCGCCAAGCTCAAGGCTGCTGTTGAAGCCCTCTAACGAAGCACAATCAGGCAGGCAACGCCCGCAAAAATGCAGTACGCCGCATAGGGATCGAGGGCGTCGGCTTCGTGACGCCGGAAGTAGCGCATCAGAAAGGCCGTGCTGAGATAGGCGGTCACGCCGGCCGCGAGTGCGGCGGTGGCGATGAGCCATAGCGGCATATTGCCGGTGCCGTGGTGGAGTAAATTTGGAAGCTCCAGCAAGGCGGCACCGGCGATGATCGGGGTCGCCAGCAGAAACGAGAACCGCGCGGCGTCGGCGTGATCCAGACCGCGCAACACGCCGGCGACGATCGTGATCCCCGAGCGGGAAATGCCGGGTATGAGAGCAGCTGCCTGAGCGAAACCGATGAGGAGCGCGTCTAAAACGGTCGCTGTCTCCAATGTGCGGGTGGCGCGGTGCCTTCGCCGCAGCCGTTCGGCGACGAAAAGGATG
>JAGWNK010000108.1 GCA_028871345.1 Alphaproteobacteria bacterium
AATGCCTGTCGCGCAATCTGGTGGCGCTGCGCACCAAGGACGGCGCCGCATCGCTGTCCGATCTTGTGCGTTCGTCGCTGCGCCTGCGCCCCGATCGCATTCCCATCGGCGAGGTTCGTGGGCCCGAGGCGCTCGACCTGTTGAAGGCGTGGGGCACCGGCCATCCCGGCGGCGTCGGCACCCTGCATGCAGGCTCGGCGCTCGGGGCCCTGCGCCGGCTCGAACAGCTGATCCAGGAAGCCGTGGTCACCGTGCCGCGCGCCCTCATTGCCGAAACCATCGACATCATCGCCGTTCTGGCGGGACGTGGGCGTGCCCGCCGTCTCGCCGAACTCGCCGAAGTCCACGGGCTCGATCCCACCGGCGATTACCGCCTCACCCTGACTGGAGACCAACCATGACATCGCACCTCAAATCTCTCCGCGCACGGCTCTACCGCGCCGTCCTCATTGCCAGCGTGACGCTCATCACGGCGCCGGCCTACGCCGCCGGCACCAACATGCCCTGGGAACAGCCGCTGCAGCAGATCCTCGATTCGGTCGAAGGGCCAGTCGCCAAGGTGATTTCGGTGATCATCATCATCGTCACCGGCCTCACGCTCGCCTTCGGCGAGACCTCGGGCGGGTTTCGGAGGCTGATCCAGATCGTCTTCGGCCTCAGCATCGCCTTCGCCGCCAGCTCGTTCTTCCTCACCTTCTTTCAGTTCGGCGGCGGGGCGCTCATCTGATGCTGAACGACGAACCCGTGCCCGGCTTCTATGCGCCCGTCCATCGCGCCCTGACCGAGACCATCCTGCTCGGCGGGGCGCCGCGCGCGGTCGCCATCCTGAACGGGACCTTGGCGGCGGCGATCGGCTTGGGACTGAGACTGTGGTTGGTCGGCGCCGCGCTGTGGCTGATCGGCCATCTGGCGGCAATGTGGGCCGCCAAGCGCGATCCAGATTTCGTCGACACCGTGCGGCGGCATCTGCGCTATCCCGCGCATCTCATCGCGTGAGGGCCATCCCATGATGAACCTCTCCGAATACCGCACCCGCGCCCAGCGCCTCGCCGATTACCTGCCCTGGGCGGCGCTGGTGGCCAAAGGCGTCGTCCTCAACAAAGACGGATCGTTTCAGCGCACGGCGAAGTTTCGCGGCCCCGACCTCGACTCGGCGACACCGGCCGAGCTCGTCGCCATCACGGCGCGGCTCAACAATACACTGCGTCGCTTAAGCTCGGGCTGGGCCATCTTTGTCGAAGCCCAGCGCGATCCCGCCAGCCACTATCCCGCCTGCGCATTCCCCGACCCGGCCTCGCGCCTGGTCGATGCGGAACGCCGCGCGCAGTTCGAAGAAGAAGGCGCGCATTTTGAGAGCAGGTATTTTCTGACCTTGATCTGGTTGCCGCCGGCCGAAGACATGGCCCGCGCCGAGACCTGGCTCTATGAAGGCCGCAGCCAGACGGGCGTCGATTGGCGTGCCGCGCTCACCGGCTTCATCGACCGCACCGACCGCGTATTGGCCTTGATCGAAGGCTTCATGCCCGAGGCTGCCTGGCTCGACGATGCCGGCACGCTGACCTATCTGCATTCCTGCGTCTCGACGCGCCATCAGCGCGTACGCGTGCCCGAGACCCCCATGTATCTCGACGCCATTCTCACCGACGAAGATTTTGCCGGCGGTCTGGAGCCGCGTCTCGGCTCGGCGCACTTACGCACCCTCACCGTA
>JAGWNK010000031.1 GCA_028871345.1 Alphaproteobacteria bacterium
TCACCTGCCCCCATTCGATCCGCCCGCACGATGGGGCGCTATGGCTGTGCAATTCAGGCTACGGCGAACTGGCGCTCATTCCCAAAGCCGCGCCGGGTGCCTCCATTGAAGTCGTCTGCCGCTTGCCGGGCTTCACGCGCGGTCTGGCGTTTTCCAGCACCTATGCTTTCGTAGGCCTGTCCCGCGTGATCGAGAGCTACGAGCCATATGCGCCGGGCGTTCCACCCGAGGCGTCACGCTGCGGCGTTGCGGTGATCGATCTGAAGCGCGGCGACGTCGCTGCCTCTATGTACTGGACCAAGGGCTATCAGGTGTTTGATGTGCAGGCGCTTGCAGGCCTGCCCAGTGTCCAACTGCCTTTCGACCCCGCCGCCGCCGGCGCGGTCAACGGCTATCTGCGATATCTCGGATGAACGCCGGGGAACCGTTCCGCCTTTTGGCGGACCGGCTCGAGGCAGCCGCGCGGCAATTGCTGAAACCCGGCGCAACCGCCGCGCCGGTTACGGCGCCGATGGCGACGCGGGCGGCGGATAAGCTGCCTGCCAAGCCGCATAGCCGTCGGCAAAGCCGGACGTGGGCATCTTGTAGGCCACCTTGCGCCCCCCGGCTCCGACATAGCCGATTTCGAGCGTGTCGGCCGCGCTGAGCGCGCTCTCAGCGCCGGAGTCGAGCGCCGTAATCGCCTGACAGGCGCGCGGTGCACAACGCAGGAAGCCGAGCTTGATCGCAGACCTTCTGCCCGGCACCAAGGTCAGCCCTTCTGGCAGCACGACATTGGGCGGCGTCATCACCACGAGAACTGCCTTGCCTTGCGGCCCGCGCGTGACCGCGAGGCGCAAGACGGCCTGCTTGTTCTTGTCAACCACCGGCATGACGAGCTCGCACCGCTTGCCCTGCTTGGGAGCCTCGATGCACGTCATTGTCCAATTGCCGAAGGTGCGCGAGGGCAGTCTGGTGAAGCCAGATGGCACCGTTGCGACCGGATGGGGAGAACTCGCCAGCCGCTCGCCCGCTTTGGGGCCGGCGAAATAGTCGAGCCCCCGGAGGTAGAAGCCGATGGATCCCGCCGCAATCAGAGCGACGGCCACGGCCAGGGCAGCCGGCAGCCGCCGCAGCGTGATGGTCCCGCTCAAACCCGTTTGTGTGTCCGTCATGAGAGCAACCGTTGTTTGGAAGTTGAGGCGGCGCCACGGCCGCCGGATTGTTAGTCGATCGCGTATCCCAGCCGTTCGATCGCAGGCTTGAGGATCTCGACCGCTTCATCGAGATGCCTTCGGTAATTGCGGTAGCGATGGAGCGAGCTGTCATAGAGCTTCTCCGTCACTTGCGCATAGCTGGCGGTGCGCGCGTAGCGCTGGTTTTCGTGAAATTTGAGGCAGCGCGCGTCGAACGGCAGGCCGAGGAATTCCAGCATCTGCCGCACCAGGCGTTCCTGGTCGGTCACCACGTCCTCGTAACGGACCTCGAGATAGTTGAGGTCGATTTCGCGGCGGTAATGCTCGACCAGACGGTCGATCAGCGCGATGTGCGCCGCCGAGGTCTTGAGGTCGAAGGCCTGCTCGAAACCATGGGTCAGGAAGTTGGAGAAATTCGACACCAGGATGTCGAGCGGATGGCGCCGGACGTGGATGATCGGCGACTTGGGAAACATCAGGTGGATGAGGCCGAGATGTGTCTCGTTCAACGGCATCTTGTCGGTGAAGAAATCCGCGCCCTCCTCCCAGATGCCGAGCTGGCCGGCGCGCTGCAGATAGACGTCGCGGAACTGGTCGAGCGCCTGGCGATTGTCGCCCATCCACAGGTCAGCGAGGCATTCCGGGAAGCGCAGCTCGCTGGCGAGCAGACGCGGCGCAGCATTGGTGATCTGGGAGATGAACGGCAGCTCGTCACCGGCGGCAACCCGCGGATGGGCTGTGATGGTCTGCTCGACCATGGTTGTGCCCGAGCGCGGAAAACCGACGATGAAGATCGGTTGCGGCTTGCCGTCGGCGATGCTGGCGCGCGGCAGCAGCTCCATACGCGCCCGCTGGAAGAACCGCGTCAGCCGCTTGGCGAAGTCGGTCGCCAACGCCTCGTTGTAGCGCCGTCCCTGGACCTCGCGACACAGTCGCTTGCCCTCGACAAAATCCGCCCAGGCTTCATCGAAGCGGTTCATCTTGTCATAGAGCCGGCCGCGTTCGAGCTGCGCGATCGCAGTGAGCCGCGTGCCTTCGCGGCGGCTCTTCGACAACTCCTCGATCGCAGGATCGTTCTTCTTCTCGCGGCCGTAGAGAATGGCCCGCGTCAGCCCGAAGTCGACGCCCGGCCCCGCGACCGCTTCGGCCTGCTTGAGATAATCCCAGGCGCGCGCGATGTCGCGCCGTGCCTCTTCCAGCCGGCAAAGTCCGAGGAGGGCGTCGACCAGCTTGGAGTCGAGCTTGAGCGTGCGCTTGTAAGCGGCTTCGGCTTCTTCAATTTTCCCTATTGATTTCAAACAGTTAGCTAAATTCAACAGAACCCGAGGAGTTTCCCCTTCGAGCTCCAGCACGCGCCGGAAATGATACTCCCCGGCGGCGCCGCGATTGGTCTCCGTGAAGATTAGACCGAGCAGCCCGTGGGCGCGCGGATGGCGCGGCGCCTGGCGCAGCGCTCGCCGCGCATGGCGCTCGCATTCGACACGCTCGCCGCGCGCAAACAGCAGGAAGGCCAGTTCGATCAGCAGCAACGGTGAATTGGGACGCAGACGGACGATCTTGCGCAACAGGTCTTCGTAGTCGGGCCCTTTCTGCGCCTGGTTGCGCTTGAGATCATAAAGCAGCTGCAGTGCCGGAACGTGCCTGGCGAAACGTTCGAGAGCCTGACGCGCCCGCAACTCGGCGGTCGTGCGGTCGCCGCGCTCCAGTCCGGCCCGACCCTCGGCGACGAGCGCGTCGGCCGCCTTCAGCGTCGCGGCATCGACGGCCGGCGCACGGCCATTGGTGCGCCTTGCCGGCGCTCGGGCGCCCGCGGCTCCCGTCGCTGCCTGCGGTGTCATGGCTGTCTCCCCGAATTGCTCAACCGAACCCCCTTTTGCTTCGCGGATCAGGCTTTGCCCGGCGCGTTCGCGACAGGCTCGTCCTCGACCGTGATATGGGTCAGGATGTCGGACGTCATCAGGCCGATCGCCATCGGGCAGCGCACCTCGGGCAGGACGCAAACCGCGAAAGTCTCGCGCAGGTGCCCCTCCAGTCGCAACCACTGCACGACATCGCCGGTCGTGATGTCGATGATATAGAGCCCGGCGCGCGGATCGGCATCGCGCTTCTTCAGTTCGCCGTCGAGCTCCAGACCGGAAAAGCTGCCGTCGCGCGGCAGCGACAGGCCGACCACCGCGAACTTTCCGATGATGGCCAGACCGCGCAGGAATCCCGGGCAGAACGCCACGTTCTCATAGCGCCCGCTGGCCGGATCCACGCGCACGAGATAGCCGCGCCCGGAGTCCAGCGCCCAAAGATGGCCGCGATGCAGGCGCGGCGAATGAGGCATCGACAGGCCCTCGGTCACGATGCGGTCGTCGCTGACGTCGATGATCATGCCCCCCGAGGCGCGACGGTCGCGCCAGCCGTTGACGACGTCGCTGCGGCAGACCGCCGTCACGTAGCGCGCCTTGCCCTGGTCCATGGCGAGACCGTTGAGATGGCAGCGATCCTCGGCGGCCAGCTTCGAGATGAACTTCGGCTTCCACAGCGGGATGAAGCTGTCGGTCCGGCTGAACGCCGCCAGGCAAGAATACAGCGTGTTGACGAAGATGACCCGGCCGGACGGCTCGACCCCAAGCTCGTGGATGTCGATGTCGCCGGTGACCTGGGCGTTTCGCGGCACGTAGAGCCGGTCGAAGCCGTTGTTGGCGTAAGTGCCCGGCCGCAGGACGTTCTCCAGCCGCCAGACCTGGTGCAGGGCCGCGAGGTAGAGGCGTTGGGAATCGGCGTGCAGCCCCATCGCCCGCACGAAATGGCGCTGGTGGAACGATACCCGCCCGTCGGGCAGCACGCCCAGCAGGAACAGTTCGCCGGTCTGGTAGGAGGTGAAGGCGACGCTGCAGCGGCTGGCCAGCAGCCACTCGGCGAAGCCTCGTGAGCAGCTGATCTGGGTCTCCTGGTTGGGAGCCGGACCGGGCGCCGCACCTTGCAGGTCGGGCGTTGTCCCCGCCACCTCATTGTCCTTCGCCAAAGAGAATCTCCCACTCGCGCAGTCAACCACCGCTGTGACGCACTATACCGGATCATGGGCGAGGCGGCGGAAATTCATTGCCCGGCAGAGGGTAAACGCTGCCGCACCCCCTGAAAAAAAGGGCGGCTGCACCGCGCAGCCGCCCGGGATGTCCCATGCCGCGGCTCTACTGAACCACGCGCAGTCCGACGAAACTCGCCACGCCCGACTGCTTGGCGCCGCCGATATAATCGACGTTCACGAACAGTGACATGGACTTGGTCACTTCGTCGGTGAGGCCGCCGCCGACCTTGAACGTCGCGCCACCGAGCGACGACCGGTAGCTGTAGTTGCCCAGTGTCACGTTGGTATCGCCGTCGAACTCGTAGTTCACGCCGACTTCACCGTAGGGCTTGATCACATAGGAACCGCTGGTGAACGTGGTGCCGATCTTCAAATTCAGCCTTGCCAGCACGCTCTCGGTCGAATCGAACGTGACGGTGTCGCCCGCGCCGTCGAGGAACGAGCCGCCGCCGACGCGCTGGACGGCGATCGACGCACCCGGATAGAAGAACACGTCGTCGTCCAACATGCCGTCGTAGCTGGCCGCGGCCTGGAGGCCGAAGCCGTTGAGCTTCACCTTGGCGTTGGTTCCGATATAGCTGTCGGTGAACTGCGTGGTCATCAAATCCTTGGTGAACATCAGACCGGCGTGCCATGGGCCGCTCATCCACATCGCGTAGCCGCCGATCGCCGTGCCTGCCGTCTGCATGTGCGCCGAGCCGAAGTTGTCGAAGCTGGCGTTGGCGCTGAACGGGCTGATCATAAGACCGAAGACGCCGGTCTGATCCTGGCCATGAACGGTGACATCGAGCCCGATATTACCCACCGTGGAGTTCATGTTGTAATCGCCGTATTTCGAGCTCGTCGGCGACATCGACATGCTGGCATAGTCGAGCCGGCCCCAGCCGGCGACGCCGGTTCCCAGAGGAGCAGTCGGAACGAAACTATTGTCGGTGCTCGCCACCTCGACCGGAGTCGCGTCCGACGCTTGCTGCTGCGGACCGTCCTGCTGCGTACCGAGCAGATCGAGCAGCGCGCCATTGGCGAACTCGGCCAGCGCCAGCCCCGACGAGCCGATTGCCGCGAATTGATGGGTACCCGGATAGAGCCGTGACGTCAGATACCAGCCGCCATGACCTGCGGATCCCGGCACCAGGCCGAGGCTGTACTCATAGGCATTGTCGACCAAAGTACCGGCAGAGCTGTTGGACACGAGGCTGAAATTGCCGGCGGATGTCGTGCCCGTCGACGCATCGACCACCAGGATGCCCAGGCCGGAGGTAAGGCCCGGATCGCCCAGCTCGTCGACCTTGACCTTGGTCGAACCGCCGATGGCGCCGTCCACCTTCAATACGTCCGCCGTGGTCGTCATGTTCGAACCGACTTCCAGGGTGGAGCTTGCACTGCCGACGAAGTCGCCGGTGATCTCGAGCGTCTCGTACGCCGGACGTCCGGCTCCCGACGCGTTGACGGACGATAGCGACAGCAGGCCGGCGTTTTCGAACTCGTCCATACCCTTGAAGGTCTGGTTGCCGATGGCCAAGGTGGTGCCGCCGTTGACCACGATGCTGCTGCCGCCGGCAGACGGTGTGAAGTCGCTGTCGCCGCCCCGCGCCGACCAGGTGCCTGCGTTGTAGAAGGCGACATCGGCGGCGTGCATGGTGACGTAGCCGACGATATGACCGCTCACCGCGTTGGCGAGCACCGCGTCGCCGGCCGCGTACATCGCCACCGCGTGGTCGTTCATCGAGCCGATGGTACCCGAGTTGGACACCGTCGCGGCGCTGTACCCCGCAGCCATCACGCCCGCGCCATAGTCTCCCGTGCCGCCCGAGATCGTGCCGCTGTTGCTGACCGACACGACATCGCCGTACGCTTCGACGCCGACGCCGTCGAAGCCGCTGGCCGTGATGTGGCCGGAGTTGTTGACCGTGGCCACCGAGGCGTACGAGCCATAGCTGGAGAAGGCCATGGCGTCGGCCAGGATGCCGACGCTGTAGTCGCCCGTGACGGTGATCGTACCGCTGTTGGTGACCGACGTGACCGCGCTGGCGCTGCTCGTGGGATCGGTCGACCAAGCCGACGCCAACGACGTGGCGTCGATGCCGTCGGAGTAGTTGCCCGATGTTGCGATGGTGCCCGTATTGATCACCGACGTGACGGCAGCCGCCGTCACCGGACCTCCGACATAGCTGTAGCCGGAGGCGCTCGATCTTGCGGCGATGCCGGGCGAATAGTCGCCCGATGTCGCGATCGCTCCGCCGTTGTACACGTGCGTTGTCGCCGTGCTCGAAACCGCGCCTGGCGCGAAGTACGATGTACCATAGGCTGATGCGCTGGCGTCGATGCCTTCTGCGGCATATCCCGAGGTCGTGATAGCGCCGGCGTTGGTGGCGCTGGCCGTCCCTAGCACAGACACCTCTGAGCCGAAGGCTTCGCTATAGGCCTGGAGGGAGATGCCCGTCGCATAGTCTCCGGACGTCGTTACGGAGCCGGAATTGTAGACCGACGCCATGGCTATCGCGCTGGCCGGATCGCTCGGATCCTTCGAGGTGGTGTGGCCGGGGTCGGAGGCCTCGACCCTGATGCCGTAGGAGTCGTAACCGGTGGTCGTTATTGCGCCGGTGTTGTGAACCGTCGCTACGGCGGTGCCGCTCCAATACACGTAGGAGCTGCCGCCCGCGTAGGCAGACGCCCCGATGCCGTCGGCATAGTCGCCCGAAGTGCTGATGGCGCCGCTGTTGTCAACGATAGTCGAAGCTGTGGCCGTGGCAGCGTAATAGCCGGACACCTCGGCGCTGGAGCGCGCTCGGATTGCGTCGGTATACGTGCCCGCCGTCGTGACGGCACCCGCGTTGGTGACCACCGTCGTGGCGGTCGCCGCCGCGATGTAGCCGCCTTCGGCCCAGGCTGTGGACGACGCTACGATACCGGCGGCGTACTCGCCCGCGGTTGTCAGCGCGGCGGTGTTGGTCACCGTCGTGCTGGCCACGGCCGTGGTATAGGCCGGCGGAACGTCCATGTAAGACACGCTGACTGCCTGAGACCTCGCATCGATCGCATTGGCAGCAAAACCTGCGGTGGTGATGGCACCCGCGTTGTAAACGGTCGTGTAGGCGTTGGAGTGCCCGCCGTAATACGCGTAGCCGCGAGCGCGCGACTCCGCACGAATGCCTTCAGAGTAGTCGCCGCTCGTGGCGATGGCCCCGCTGTTGACCACTTCGGTCGAGGCATAGGCGTTCGCCAGGCCGTTCTCAAAGATGATAAACCCGTAGCCCGACTGGGAGCGGGCCTGGGCATCGATGCCGGTGGACTCGTAGCCGGTGGTGGTGATGTCGCCGCTGTTGACGACGTCGGCGACCGATGTCGCCCAGGTTTCGCCGTAAAGTGGCTCGGCGAAAGCCTCAGCTCTCGCCAACACGCCCGGCGCGTAATCGTTATAGGTCGTGATGGCGCCGCTGTTGGCGACCAGAACCTTGGCGCCGGCCCCGCTGAAGATGCCGTACGAAAGCGCGTCGGCGTGAGCCGAGATGCCGGGCGACCAGGCGGACTCTGTCACGATGGCGCCTTCGTTCGCGACCGTGGTCGAAGCGTAGCTGCTCGCTTCAAGGCCGTAGGCGAGCGCGAGCGAGCCCGCGTCGATGCCGGACGAATAGTAGCCGTTGGTGGTGATGGCGCCGGAATTGGCGACCATGGTCGTTGCTTTCGCGCTGGACAGATTGCGCGATTCAGCGATGCCAAACGAGACTGCCCTTATGCCCGACGAATAGTAGCCGTTCGTGGTGATGTCGCCGCTGTTGGCGACCGTGGTCGACGCATAACCGGTGCCATAGAGATAGCCGATACCAGTTGCCCGCGCACTTGCGTCGATGCCGGGCGCATAGCTGCCGTTCGTGTCAATCGTTCCCGAGTTCACGACCGTCACCTGTGCCGTGGCATAGCCGCCATACAGCCCGTCTGCAAAGCTGTGCGCCCGTGCGCCAATGCCGACCGACGATCCATAATAATAGTACGACCCCGCCGTCGTGATATCGCCGCTGTTCTCGACGACCGTTGAGGCCGACGCGTTCGCGTAAAGCGCGCCCCAATAGAGGCCCTCGGAATAGGCACTGCTGATGGCGTCGATGCCCCAGGAATCATACCCGCTGACGGAAATCGCGCCGGAATTGGCCACGGTGGTCGTGGCGTTGGTGTTCGCATAACCATAAAGCGACTGCGCCTGAGCGTTTGCAGAAGCTTTGATGCCGTCCGCCATGTATCCGGACGTGGCGATGGCGCCGGAATTGTAGACCGTGGTCGTAGCCGTGGCGTAGACCGCGCCATAGTAGGAGAAGGATGTGCCGCGCGCGACTGACCAAGCATCGATGCCGGGTGCGTAATCGCCCGTCGTGACGATGGCGCCGGAATTGTCCACCGTTACCGTTGCGGTGGCGTTCACGATATCACCGAAGGCCTGCGCCACTGCGCCCGCATAAATGCCGGTGGAATAGTTGCCGGAGGTCGTGATGGCGCCGGAATTCTCGACCATCGTCGAAGCCGTAGCCACGGCGGGGTCCGTCGATCCCGAACTCGGGTCGACCGCAAAGGCGAAGATGCCGTCTGAGGAATAACCCGACGTCGTGATCGCGCCAGAGTTGTCGACGGAGACGGTCGCGTCACCCACCCAGTACGCGTAGGACCCGCCGCCGGCACTGGCCGTGGCGCGGATGCCGTCGGAATAGTCGCCGCTGGTCTGGATGGCGCCGGAATTCGTCACGGTCGTCGTGGCGATCGCAACAGCCGAGTAGACGCCATAGGCATAGGCGTTCGACGAAGCCTTGATGCCTGCCGCGCCGTATCCCGATGTCGTGACGTCGCCGCTGTTGTTGACGGTCGATGTGGCGACCGCCACTGCATAGTCGGCGAAATACCCGCCGCCGGCGAGCGCTCCGCTCGATGCGAGGATACCCGGAGAATAGTCTCCGCTGGTGGTGATCGCGCCGCTGTTGGTGACGGTCGAGGTCGCATAGGCGACCGCGACTCCAAACGGGGCCTCGGCGTCGGCGTAAGATCCCGCGGCAAGGCCGGGCGCACCCGTGCCGGCGGTCGACACATCGCCGGTGTTGCTGACGGTGGCGTTCGCCGTCGCATACGCGTATCCGTAGAAGCTGCTTGTCGACTGAGCCGAGGAATAGGCGCCGACCCCGGCCGCGCCGAACCCCAAATAGCCGTAGCTCGACCCGGTCGTGGCGATATCGCCCGAATTGACGACGGTGGCGTAGCTCGTGGCCGTCGTGGTCGTGGCGTCGACGGCCGTTGAGAGCGCGATGGCCGCCGCACCATAGTGGTAGGCGTTCACGCTGCCGCTGTTGTTGACATAGGCATTGGAACCGATGCTCAGCGAACTGGCACCTCCCGCATTATACGCCGCCTCCGCAAACGACTCGATCCCCGTGCCATACGCGGCGGTCACCGCGCCGGCATTGTAGATGGAGGCCGAGGAATAGCTCTGCGTGCCGATCCCGACGACCTCGCCCCAATAGCCCGCCGAATCGACCGTTACGTTGCTGCCCACGTTGAGCACGGCGGTCACCGGGCCCGGAACAATCCCGCCAGAGGCGATCCAGATGGCATCACCCACGGTGACGGGGTCGGTCTGGCCGGCGGGGGAGCCGACGTTGAGCGTCAGATCGTCGAAACCCTGGTACAGAATGCCGCCGGGATAGGACGTGCCCGTGCAATTGACGACGCCTCCGGATGGCAATCCGCAGGGCGGAGGTGCCGCATGGCCTGCATCGAGCGCGACGGTGATCGCGAGCAGCGAGGACGACGCAACCAAACCGCGTCGCAACCAGGTGGCCGGCATCGATTGCTGTCTTGCGATCAGCAGGCCGTGCGTCGATGATCCATTCGTGGCGTCACTTGCCAATGCGTACATGGCGTATCCCCCTATATCCGGGCCTCAACGGCCCGATATCCCCGAACCTTCAGACCGCAGCGTTCACTTCCAGGCATTGACCAGGTTGTTGGCGTTGACCGTCCCCAATCCGGTGGCGAAATCCCAGCCACCGGTCGTGCCATAGGCCGGCCGGTAAGACGTGCGCGACGTCGACAGGACGCCGTTCTTGCCGGACGGCAGATAGCTGTTGTTCTGACCGATGGTATTGACGTCCATGTCGCCCGCCGACACGTCGTAGAAGATGCACGACGAGCTGACGCTGGCGCCAAGCGACGAGTTGCAGTGGGCGTTGCCGCTGCTGCCGTATTCGGAGGCAGCAAGCCTGTAGAAAACGACGTTCGCGTTTCCCTGCCTGGACGCGGTCTTCTGCTCGACCAGCGCCATAATGCCGGCAAGGATCGGCGAGGAGAACGACGTGCCGCCCGCGCCATACCAGGCTTGCGGTTGGCCGGCCGTGCAGCCGCCGCCGTTGCTGTCGCAGAACAGGTAGAAGTGGCCCCACCAGCCGTTCGACGCGAACAACGAAACATCCGGGAGGTCGCGCACGCCGTCGGCGGGATTGCCGAAGGCGCCGGCCTGCCAGGACGGCTTCGCCCATCCCTGGCATGAGTTGCCGACGACGCCCAGCTGGATCGGCGTGCCAGTGGCGCAGCCGCTCGGCCCGCCGCTGCCCGACGCCGTCGTGAGGTATCCGCCCGTGTTGCAGTAGCCAGTGGCCCCGTAGGTGATCGGAGAGCCTGTGGCGAAGGTTGCGCTCAGCACGCCGGCGCAGGAATCATTCCAGGGAATCTCCGGGATGTAGGACTTCGCGGAGCCAAAGACGGCCGTGTTGGTCGCGTTCCAATAGGCGCTGTCGCAACCCGGGAAGCTCTTGCCCTTGCAGTTGGCGTATGTGTCGGCGAAATCCGTGCCGCCGACCGCCACGTTGAACGGCGTGGAGGCAAAGGCGCTGACGCCGATGCCGTGGCGCGCGGCCGACGCGTTGGCGTCGCAGCTCGCCGCACCTTCGTCGCCCGACGACACGAAGACCGTCGTGCCTTCGGCGACGCCTTGCTGATAGGCGTTGTAGTACGCCCTGTTGGCCGTGGCGCCGTTATAGGCCTCGCACTCGCCGTAGCTGATGCTGACGATGGCCGGCGGGCTCGCCGAATTCAGCATGTTCTGCAGCGCGATCAGGCCGCCGAAGGTGGTGAAGCTGTCCCTGCAGCTCGCCAGGACGATCGCCGCGTTCGGCGCACCCGCGCTCGCCCATTCCGCGTCGAGAATCGCTTCACCCTCGGCGCCGTTGACGCCCGGATCGGAGCAACCCGGGCCCGGATGGACCTGGGTGAAGCTGCCCGAAGTGTAGCTCGACAGGCCGAAGGTGGAGCGGAACGTCGCCCAGTCGGCCGTGTTGTAGACGTCGGTATCCTCGATCACGACGATCGTCTGCCCCTTGCCGGTGACGCCGGCATTGAACAGCGGGGTGAGGTTGTAGATCGTCGCAAGATCCGCCGGCGTCAGCGCCAGGCAGGAGCCGTAGCCGCCGCACGTCCCGGTCATCTTGGGATTGACCGTGCGCTTGGTGTAATTCGTATGCGGACGGAAATCGTTGAGCGAGACGATGCCTGCCACCGCCGGAGCCAGCGCCGCGGGAATCCGTGGATCGCTCATGTTGGCGACGTGATTGACGCCGTTGACGCTGAGTTTGTGAATTTCGGTATGGAAGGCGGCGCGCACCGCGCCGGCGTTGCCGGTGAAGTCGATCGACATGCCGCCGACGGCGACGCTGTTGACCCGGAAACCATGGGAGGTGAGCCACGACTTGATCTTGTTGATGTCGCCTGGCGCGGCACCGAAGCGTTGGCCGAACTGCGCGGCTGTGAGCCACTTATGGTAGTTCGGCGAATTCCGATCCTGCTGCTCGTCAACCAGCCGGTTGAGCGCGGTCTCCTGGGCCTGGGAGCGCTTCAGAACCAATTGCATGCCGTCCAGCACGAGGCTGTCGGACACCGCGCCGCGGTCGTTGGCCGCGATCGCTTCGGGCCGGGTGTTCCCTGCCAGGGTCACCAGGGCCTTGTCGTTAACGGACCCGGAAATGAGACCGGCAGCCTGCGCTTCCGCGGCGGACGCAACAAAAGCCATGGCCGCGACGCAGCCCAATGCGATCGAAAAGCGCATGAGATCCCCCTCCTCGCTCATAACGAATGTTATGAATATAACCGCGGGTTGCGCGGTTCAAGAGGAAGCTGACGATGTAGTCATGAATTTTATGGTGACAGCATGGGCCGTTCTGTTCGTGTCTTTTTGCCCAATTTCGCGAACAATTCTCACTTTCAATTGCCCGCTGCAGCGCAGCAAATCACTCTCGAGGGACCCGCTGGTGATCGACTCCACCACCATCATGTTGACTGCAACGGCACCTTTTGTGGGCAGCTTCATTAGCGTTCTGGTTGTTCGCCTCCCGCCAGCGCGCGAGGCCTTTTGGCGCCGCTCGCAACGTGATGCGTGCGGCAAGCGGCTCAGTCTTGTGGACCTGTTTCCGATCGTCAGCTGGATGTGGCATCGCCCCATCAGCCGGCTGCCGCTCGCTCTCGAAATCGCTGCGATTGCGATGGCGTTGTGGGCGGCGAGCGAAACTTCGGGATGGATCTTGCTAGCAACATGCATTCTAGGTTGGCTGCTGCTGACTTTGGCGGTCATCGATTTTCGGACATTTCTGCTGCCCGACGAGCTCACGCTGCCGATGATTCCCGCCGGTTTGTACGTCGCTTACCGAATCGAGCCATCGTCGTTACTCGTTCACGCGCTCGCCGCTCTGATGTGCTTTGTTGGCTCCGTCGTGCTCGCCTTCGCATACCGGCGCCTGCGAGGGCGCGAGGGATTGGGGCTTGGCGACGCCAAGCTTCTGGCAGGTCTCGGCGCCTGGCTCGGGCCGCTGGGCGTGCCTTCGGCGATTCTCTTCGCAGCCGTGCTGGGTCTCGCCTTCGTTCTTTACCGTTCGCTGCGCGGACACCCCATCGCGCTCAGCGACAAGATCCCGCTCGGCACATTTCTGGCCGCCGGCGGCTGGCTTGTGTGGCTTTATGGGCCGCTCATCCCGTCGGGCTGACGCCAGGCCTCGACCAGATAGGGGTGTCGTTTGTCGTCGGTGAATTCGACGACCACGTCGCGCGACAGACGCTGGCGGCCATGCATCGCCACGACCGTGATGTCGAACGAATGGCCCGCCAGATTTGTCACGTCCCCCACGGTTCCCGGCGGACCGGGTGGCGTCGAACTGCCTGCGATAAGGGGCGTGGCCGCGGCTGGCCGATGTGGCGTCGCCCCGGAAGACAGCGCCGCCAGCACGGCAGGCGGTGCAACCGACAGGTCGACGTCGGCCGCATGCGAATAGACCGTCAAGTCGGGCGCCAGCCGCGCATAAAGCTCCGGCGTCATCCCCAGCATCAGATTGAGCTCGGAAACGCTCTGAAACGGACCGCGCCGGGGACGATAAGCCAGGCCCGCAGCTTCGTACTCCGCCGCTGTCGCTCCCACGGGATCGGCCGCATCATCGCCTGGCGGCGTGCGCCATGCCGCGATGTTGTCCGCCAGCTTCCCAGCTTGCGCGACGCCCTCCGAGGTCAGCAGCCGCCGGAGCACCGTTAGGTCGGCATGATTGAGATCGACACGGCCGTTCTCGTCCTGCACCGACACCGCGATCGCATCGCCGTGATAGAGAAAGTTCTCGACGGCGCCGTCGACCCGCCAGCGCTGCTGCGGCCGCGGATCGCTGATGCCGAGAACGGCACGCGCCACGCCGGCGTCGATGTCGGCCTCGAGCTGCGTCCGCACCAAGACGGTGTGTTCAAAGCGGGCGGCGGTCAGGGTGATCGCCTCCACCGCCGCCGCCATCATCGCCAGCATGGCGAGCGTCCACAGCACGGAGACCAGAGCCCAGCCCGCCCGGCCGTGTCCGTCACTTTTGCTCGAACAGCGGCTGAACGTCGGGGAGTTTCTTGCGCAGTTCATCGGTGACCGCCTGGGCCTTGCGCGCATCGTCCACAACATGGGGTGTGATGAGCACCATCAATTCGGTCTTGTTCTGCGCGGTGCCGTTGTTGCCGAAGAGGTTTCCCAGCACCGGGATGTCCTGAAGATAAGGAAACCCCTTCTTGGTCTTGGTGATCTCGTTGGTGAACAATCCGCCCAGCGCGATGGTCTGGCCGTCCTCGACCGAGACGGAGCTCGTGATCTTGCGCTGCTGGATGGTGGGCGAATCGATGTTCGACGAGGCAGCGTCGGAGACGCCGCTGACTTCCTGCTCGACGTCCATCATCACCCGCCCGCCGCGGTTGACGCGCGGGGTCACCTTGAGGATGACGCCGGTGTCGAGGTACTGCACCGCATTGACGACCGGCGCGTTGGTCCCGACGGTGCTGACCGACTGGGCCGTCAGCACCGGCACCTCGTTGCCGACCTCGAGCCGCGCCATCTGGTTGTTGAGCACCAGCACTTCCGGCGACGAGATCACGTCGACATGCGTCACGGTCCCCAGCGCATCGAGGATCGCCTGGATGCTGTTCCCGTTGGAGAACATGTAGGAAAAGCCCGGGAAGCTCGGCGTGATCGTCGGCGAAGTCGAATTGGAGAGGATGAATGTGTTCTTCGCGCTGGGTTGATAGAAGTACTGGAAGCCGAATTGGGTGTTCTTGGTCAGTGAGACTTCCGCGATCGAAGCCTCGAGCAGCACCTGCATCGGCGGCACATCGAGCTGACGCAAGGCGCTTTCGATCACGGAATATTCCCGAGGTGTGGCAAGAAACACCAAGGCGTTGTTGCTTTCGTCCCCGGTGATGTGCACGGAGCTCATGCCTTGGCGGTTGACGCCCTCGACCGTCTCGTAGCTGCGCGATGCGCCGGACGATTGATCGGAACCGGCGGTATCCGCACCGGTCGTGGCGTCCAGGTTGTCGACCGGAGGCGCAGCTGGGCGCCGCGGCGCGGTCTGGGTCTGCACCTCGGAGCCGCCTTGCGACGCACTGCCGAAGAGCGTGCGTTTCAAGGTCTTTTCGAGGTCGGAGGCGCGGCCATTCTGGACATGATAGACGAAGATCCTGCGGTCGTTGCCGACGCCGGGCTTGTCGAGCCTCGTGACCCAGGCGCGCAGCTGCTGGAGGTAGCGGCGTTGAGGTGCGATCGCCAGCACCGTATTCAACCGGTCGATCGGCACCAGCTTCACCACATCGGCCGCCGGACTGGTGAGCCCGCCCAGGACGCTGTTGAGCTCCTTGACGAGTTCTTCGGCATCCATGTTCTGCGCCGTGAACAACTCGAAGGTCATGCCGGACAGCCAGTTGACGTCCAGCAGCGCGATGTCCTCGCCGATCGTCCGGCGTTGCTCGGCCGTGCCTTCGACGATGAGGAGGTTGCGCGACGGATCGACCCGGACCGTGCCTTCGTGCTCGGTCAAGGGCTGCAGCAGCTTCTGCAACGCGGCGGCATTGACGTATTTGACGTGGAACAGCTCGACGCCGTAGCCCGGCGATGCGCCGCCTGTCGCCTTTACCGGGCCGAGATCGCTATGCGCCGCAGCGAGCGGCACGATGCGGTAGAGGCCGTGCGAGTACACCAGGGCCATGCCGTTGAGGCTGAGCGCCTCGTCGAGCGCCGGCAGCACGGCATCGCGCGCCAGAGGTTGATTGGTCTGGATGGTGACCGTGCCCTGGACATTGGCGGCGATTTCGTAATTGAGCTTGAGGTAGTCGCCAAGGATCGCCTTGGCGACATCGCGCACGTCGGCGTTGACGAAGTTGAGCGTAACGCCTTGGTCGCTGGCGTTGCTGGTTCCGGGCGGCGGTGCCGACGCGGCCGGTGGGTTCGCCGGCGCCGGCGCCACGACAAAGCACAGCAGCCAGACGAACCGGGCGATGGCTCGAACTCCGTCGAACCGTTGCATGCAGCCCCCCACATTCCCTACGGGCAGGTTCAATCAATACGCCTTTGGTGGGATTTGCAACCCCGCCCGACAACGGTGATTCATCTTGTTGCGTTCACGATTAAGGCGGGTGATTGCGGCTCAGCGACAGGACTTGGTCGCTACCGTTGGATCGCATCACGACGTGATCCTCGCCGATTTCGACGACCTGCCAGCCGTCGATGCTGCCGCCTGTGGTGAGCGCCACGGCCAGCGGCTGGGACGAAGTCTTGAGAAGCGCCAGCCTTGTCCCGCGGTCCAGAATGATCCCCACCAAGGAAAGATCCCCGACCGAAGCACTGCCGCCCTGCCCGCCCGAGAGCGTGTCGGTAAACGCTGCGACGGGCGTCCTCTGCGGATTGAAGATCGGCCGTGAGTCGATCACGGCGAAGGCGTCGCTGGGCGGCGCGATGAAGGCCTTTGCGGCGACGTCCGGCAGCGGATGCCCCACCACCGCAGCCGCGGCCGGGGTCCAGCTGGGCAGTGGAGCGAGTGCCAGGTAAGCGAGCATGCCGGCAAGCGCGGCGCATGTCCCGGCCAGCCACCAGCGCAAAGCGGAGACGCTCATAGTCATCGCCGGCCGCTCCAGTGATAGGCGCGAACGGTCCAACGCACTTCAAGCGTGGGATCGGGGGCCTGGGGATTATCCGGCGTCCAGTTGGGCTGGATCAACAAGTCGGCATCGTCGATGAAATAGTAGGGTGTGTGCGTTTCGACGGCGTAGGTCAGCGCGCGCAGACGCGACAGCGGCAATGTCAGATCGTATCGGATGGCCACCACGTCGAAGCCCCGCACGCTCTCGACCGGAAGAAGCTGGGCGCTGACGAGCGTGCCGCGGTTGGCCGCAACAATCGTCGCCATCTCGCTCTGCAGGCTCGATTGCGCCAGCGCGGCGCTCCCGGCGGAGACGAGCCCGGGAACCGTGGCCGCATTGGCGCGCAGCACGCGCAACTCATCCTCCAGCTGCGGCCGTCGCGCCACGACAGCCTGCTCGGCCTCGATCTGGCTTTTGAGGTCGGCGATGTCGTCGTGCTGCGCCACCAGCGCCGCCGCGAACGGCAGGACGACGAGCAGCATCAGCAATGCCGCGGCGCCCGCCAGCATCAGGAAGGCGCCGTGCCGCCCGCGCAGGGAGTCGGGAACGCTCATGGCCGCCCCACCGGTTTCACGTCGAAGCTGAGGTCAAAACGCTCGGTGCCGTTTTGGGCGCCCTCCAGCGGCGCACCGAACTGGGCGTTGGAGAACAGCGGGCGTCGACCGATGGCGCCGATGAGATCGGAAGGCGATTTCGACAAGCCGCTGATGTGCGCTTTGCCGCCCTTGATCTGGAGCTCGGTCAGCCAGGTGCCGTCCGGCAAGGCGTCGGTGACCTGCGCCAGGACGTCGAGCAGCAAAGGCGCGCGCTTCTGCGCCGCCGGAAACTCGATCTGGGTGCGCAGGTCACGCACGTCCCGCTGCATGCGGTGGACCGCGGCGACCTGCTCATCCATCGACACGAGCTGAGTCATCAACTGGTCGTCCTCGGCAGCGCCGCGCAGATAGATGCCGGTGAGTAATGCCGCCAGCAGCACGATCGCGGCAACACCGAGCGCGAAGGCGCCATATCTCAGCCACCACAGGCGCAGGAACGCGTTGCGGTCGATGGGAAAGACGCGCGGGTCCGCCGCACGCGGATCGCCTTCGAAGCGAATGCTGCCGACACCAAGGCCGGAAGCTCGGCAGAGCGCCACGGCCTTGTCCACTTCGGCGCGCATGACGGCACGCAGCCCCACCCGCGCAACGCGCCCGGACCGAACCGATGCGCAATCGAAATAGAGCTGGTCCGGACGGATCGGGCATAGCCGCTCCAGCTCGAAGGCTGCGGCCTGGCGCAAGGTCGCGCCGGAGGCGGCCGGCAGTTCGAGATCCAGATGCAGCACGCTTGATCGGGGAAAGCGCAAGACGACGTTGCGCGTCCCGTTCAGCGCGGTCCGCGCCTGCGGCGTCGCTGCGATGGTGTCGTGGCAGGCGGCGCGCGGCGCCCGCGCGATCACCTGCTCGCCGCCCGCGTTCACGCGCGCGAGCACGATCTCGTCGGCGCCCATGTCGATGCACAGATGCTGCCGGTCGTCGCGCAAGCGGCCGGCAAACTTCTCGCGCAGGACGACGGCCAACTCGGCGCGCCATTCCGCCAGAAGCGTGACCGCCACGGCCCGCAGATCACTGTGACCGGAAGAATGCGTCGCGGTCATATCCTGCCCTGGCAATAATGGGTGAGCTGGTCGTAGACGCAGCCCTGATCGACCGACACATGTGTCGCAACGGTGAGCTCCGGCCACACCGTATGTCCGTCGACCAAGGTGGCGCGCACGCGCACCAGCGATGGAATGGTCACCGCGCCGCTCCAGTCGCGGCGCCAGGCGGGCGGATCGCGCGGCGAATAGGCGCCGAAATAATCGATGTCGAGGGAGCGCACGCCTTTCAGCAGCGTCGCGGCAAGGCGCGGCCGGCTGTCGGGTGAAAGCTCCAGCGCCGTCCACATCGCCAGGCTGCGGACGCCGTTTTGCGTCACCGTTCCGATGGTGACCCATTCGAGCGCGCCGCGCGGCGACTTGGCCGGAGCCAGGAAGGTCAGCCTGTCCGGGCCGCCCTCGAAAGCGGCATGGGCGTCGGTCGCGGAAACACGGATAAACAGGGGATAGGCGGCGGCGATCTCATTCGACAGCGTGGCCTGCGCGGCAAGCACGCGGTCGGTGCCGGCGGCGGACGATTCCGCAGTTTCCCAAACGCGCGTTCCGAAGCGCACGCCGCCGAACAGGACGACGGTGAGCATGGCGAGAAGCGCGGTCGCAATCAGCAATTCGAGCAAGGTGAAGCCGGCGGATTTCATGGCTGCGCTTCCGCGATCAGCCGCAGCGCGTTGAGCGTCAATTGGCGCCGCTTGCGCGGCTCGCGCCACGACACCGATACGATGACTTCGCCGGCGCGGCCGGCCCAGGCCGTCCGGTCGTCGTCGCTGCCATAGGGCACGACCCGCACCTGCCAGGCATAGCCGCCCGAAGTGCCGTCGGTCTCGCCGAAAGCGGTTCCCGGATCGGCCATCGTCTGTGCCAGCAGCGTGGCGGCGAAGGCGCGCGCCGACGCCTCGGCCCGGTCGCTGCGGCCGCGCGCCAAGGACAGCGAGAAGCCGGCCAGCAGCACCGCCAATCCGACGCTGAGGATGGCGAGCGCCACCAGCAGCTCGAGCAGCGTGAACCCCCGCTCGCTGCATCGCCCGTTACCAGCTCGCGATTTGCGGCTTGCCGGACGCGCTTGCCTTCTCACCCTTTGCGCCATTGCTGTAGAGATCATACTCGCCATGCTGCCCCGGCGAACGGTAGTTGTAGGGCCTTCCCCAAGGATCCACCAAATCGGTCGTCTTCTTCACATAAGGGCCGTTCCAGTTGTCGACGCCTGGCGGCGCCACGAGCAGGGCGTTGAGCCCTTCGGCGGTCGTAGGATAGCGGCCGACGTCGTATTTGAAGAGGTCGAGACCGGCGGAGAGGTTGGAAACCTCGGTCTTGGCCGTCGAGACCTTTGCGCTCTCCAGATAGTGCAGCACCATCGGCGTGGCGATGGCCGCCAACAGGCCGAGAATTGCCAGGACGACCAGAAGCTCCATCAGCGTGTAGCCGTCTTGGCGGCGGCGTTTGCGGGTACGGATGATGGGCATGATCCACCTCTACTGCTGGGCCAGTTCGTTGACGCTCAGGATGGCGACGAGAAGCGATGCGATCAGCCCGGCCACGATCAATCCGAGCACGATGGTGAGCACGGGCACAAGCAGGGCCAACAGCCGGTCCACCTTGTGCTTGATGCGGACCGCGTCGAGATCTGCCTGGCGCAGGAGCATGTCGTCGAGCTTGCCGGATTCCTCGCCGATCCGGACGAGATCGACCGCCATGCCCGGAAACAAGCCGGTGCGATCCAGGCGCTGCGCCAGCCTTTCGCCTTCGCGCAGGCCGGTGGCGGCTTCGCCGAGGGCGCGCGCCAAGACCGTGTTGCCCACGACTTCCTTCGACATCGCCAGGGCTGAGGGCACCGGCACGCCGCTCTGCAACAGCATGCCGAAGGTGCGCATCAGGCGCTCGATTTCGATCGAAACCATCAGCGGACCCAGCACCGGAAGGCGTATCAACGACGCATCGACCTTGTAGCGGAATTCGGGCCCGCGCAGACCGTGCCGAAACCACACCGTGAACGCGACGGCGCCCAGAACCATGATCCAGCCGTACATCCGCACCACCGCGCCGACGTCGAGTACGATACGGGTGGGCAGCGGCAGAGACTTGCCGGCCTCCGCGAACAGCGACTCGAACTCGGGCAGCACGAAGACCATGATCAACAGCACCGAGCCGCCTGCGGTCAGCAGCAGCAGACAGGGATAGATCAGCGCCGACAGGATCGTCTCGCGGATGGCGAGCGAGCGGGCGATGTAATCCGACAACTGTTGCAGCGACTCGCCCAGCGTGCCGCCCGCCTCGCCGGCCCGGATCATGCTGATATAGAAGCGGGGAAACCGGGCATCCGCGCCGAGTGCGCCTGCAAAAGTGGTGCCCTTGCGCACGCGCTCGCGCACCGCCGTCAGCGGTTCCTTGAGCCGGCCGATGTCGCTGAGCCCCACCAAAATCGCCAGCGCGCGGTCGAGGTCGAGGCCCGCCTTCAGCAGCATCGCCAGTTCCTGCATCGCGGTGGCCAGTGCTGCGGCGGGAAAGGCGTCGCGCGACAGATACCGCTGCAGCAGATCGCCCAGCCGGCCGCGGGCGCCGCGTTCGGCGGCCGCCAGAAGATAAAGACCCTGACCGTGCAACTGGTTGAGCAGCACATCGCGCGATGGCGCCTCGTGACGGCCTTTGATGATGGCGCCGGCGCCGTTCATTGCCCGGTAGTGATAGAGCGCCATTTCAGTCCGCCGCCGTCACGCGCAACACCTCGTCGATCGACGTGACGCCGGCGAGCGCCTTCCTGAAGCCGAACGTCGCCATGCTCTGCATGCCGCCATGGAGCGCAAGCTTGCGGATCGCGGCGGCATCGGCCTTGTCCATGATCGCCTTGCGGATGGAATCGTCGACCGTGAGCACCTCCACGAGCGCCGTGCGGCCGCTGAACCCAGTGTCGCGGCAGGCCTGACAGCCGCGCGCCCGCCAGAGGCGAAGCGGGGCGCCGTTGCTGAGACTTTCAAGACCCAACCGCTCGGCCAGCTCTGGCAGCGGCTCATAGGCTTCGCGGCAATGCGGGCACAGCACGCGCACGAGCCGCTGCGCCGCCACGCCGTTCAGGGTCGAGGACAGCAGGTAATCCTGCAGCCCCATGTCGAGAAGCCGCGTCACCGCACTGGGAGCGTCGTTGGTGTGCAGCGTCGAGAGAATAAGGTGGCCGGTGAGGGCCGCCTGCACGGCGATCTGCCCGGTCTCCTGGTCGCGGATTTCGCCGATCATCAGGATGTCGGGATCGTGGCGCAGGAACGAGCGCAAGGTGTTGGCGAAGCTGAGGCCGATCTGGCCCTTCACCTGTACCTGGTTGATCCCCGCCAGATGATATTCCACCGGGTCCTCGACGGTGAGGATCTTCTTGTCCACGGTGTTGATCTCGGTCAGCACGGCATAGAGCGTGGTGGTCTTGCCGCTGCCGGTCGGCCCGGTCACCAGCACGATGCCGTGCGGCCGCCTCGCCAGCGCGCGCAGCTGTTCGGCCACTTCGCCGTCGAAGCCGAGCGACGACAGGTCGAGCTCGACCTGGCTGCGGTCGAGGATGCGGATCACCACGCTCTCGCCGTGAATGGTGGGCGTGGTGGCGACGCGCAAGTCGACGTCGCGGCCGCGCACGGCGGTGGCGATGCGGCCGTCCTGAGGCAGGCGCCGTTCGGCGATGTTGAGCTTGGCCATGATCTTGACCCGCGACACCACGGCCGGCGCCAGGCGCAGCGGCGGAGACTCCACGGAGCGCAGCGCGCCGTCGAGGCGGTAGCGCACGCGGAACTCCGATTCCATCGGCTCCAGATGGATGTCCGAAGCTTTCAGCTCCACCGCCTGGGCGATCAGCGAATTCACCAGACGAATGACGGGCGCGTCGCTGGCGATGTCCTTCAGCCGCTCGACATCATCCTCGATGCGATCGTCTGCATAGTCCTTGGCGTGATCGCTGGCGGCCTCGGCGCGCTCGCCGCTGTCATAAAGGCGCACGAACGCCGCCTCGAAATCGGCCTGGCGGGCGATCTGCAAATTCACCGGCCGGCCCAGCGCAAATTGCGCGGCATTGATGGCCTGCAGATTGAAGGGATTGACCGCCGCGACGACGACGCCGTCGCCGTCATCCTGAAGCGGCAGGAGCATCGCTTCGCGCAGGAAACGCGCCCCGAGCTTGTCTTCCAGGATAGGCTCGTGCGGATAGTCCGGCGGTTCGGTCAGCGGCAGGTCTAGATATAAGGAGAGAGCATCGGCCAGATCCCGCTCGCTGAGCAGACCCAGCCGGGTAAGCACGGTCGCCAGGCGTTCCTTGCTCTCCGCCGCAAGGATGCGCGCCCGTTCCAGCGCGACGGGCTGCAGCTTCGCGGACTCGACGAGATACCGGACAAAGCCGCCCTCATCGCCTCGTCCATGCGTCCTTCGGGTACCGCCATCGGGATGGCGCAACGCCATGGCCTTCCCCTCCCCACCGTCGCCTAATACGGGTTCGCCGCACCCTCTATCAAGGGCGATACGGGGACAAGCTTACCACCCCCCGCGCCGGGCGCGGAAAACCGAGCCCAGCGGGCATTTCGAGACGGCCGGACGGATGCGCCAAGGCGATCACAGTTTCGGATTCAGGCACGGCGTCGCGCAACGACACCATGGAGATTTTCAACAACGCGCCCATCGGTCCCTTTGGGAAGCGCAATGCGGCGGAGGGACGAGAGGTTCAGTCCGGAGAACGCACGACATGCAGAGACGGCGATTTTGTTCGCGCCCGGTGCCCCGTCGAAAGCTTGGCGGATCAGGCGGACGATTAACGCATAACTACTTGATTTCATGGCGAGCCCGGCGGGGATCGAACCCGCGACCCTCTGATTAAAAGTCAGATGCTCTACCCCTGAGCTACGGGCTCGGCCAAGAGGGGCGGACCATATGGTCAGCGCCGCAGGTGGTCAACCTGGGCCGTCCGCTGTCCGATAGACCCCGCGCGAAGCCTCGATTTCGGCTTGGCGGCGCGCCTCGTTCCAGTCGAGCTGCTGGGCCATCAGCCGCGACACGGTCTCGAGTTCGGCCGGGCTTGGGGCGCCGAGCTGTCCTATTCCGGTGCGCCGCAGGATGACGTCCTCCAGGGTCTGCGCCATCTCTTCCTGCACCGCGTGAATGACCTGTGCCCCGATGTCGCCCGTCGTCGCGATCGGTTGCAGCAGACCGGGCCGCTCCGCGCCCTGACGCAGAACCGCTGGAAGGGCCCGCCCGTACTGACGGACCAGGTGACCGATGTTCTGCAGCTCCGGATATTCCTGCGCCACACTGCGCTCGAACGCGAGGAAGTCGTCGATCTCCCCGCCCGGCATCCTGGCGGCCGCTGTGGTGCAGGGACGATGAGATTTCCCCAGCTTCGGCAGAATGCGGTCTGTCACCTGTTCGGCGAGTTCCCGCGATGTCGTCCATTTCCCGCCGATGACCGACACCAGCCCCGCAAGGTTGTCTGTCTGGACATGATCGACGATCTCGGCGCGCCGGCTGGCGCCATAGGTGTCCTTCGAGCCGTCATCCACTAGCGGCCGCAACCCGGCGTAGAAGTGTTCGACCTCCGAACGCCGCAAGGCCATGGTCGGCAAATGGCGGTTCATGAAGTCGAAGAACTGCGCGATATCCGGCTCGCGGACGCCTGCGGCGTCGGGGTCCCCGGTGAAGGCCGTGTCGGTCGTGCCCAGAATCGTGTGGCCGCGCCAGGGCAATACGAAGAAATGCGTGTCGGCGGCCGCCACCGTCAATGCATGGCGTGCCGTCCGGGACGGAACGACGATGTGGATGCCTTTCGAGCGCTTCAGCTTGCACGCCGGCGGCTTGTGCAGGGCCTTCTCGAGAAACAGGTCCGTCCACGGGCCGGCCGCCACGATCGTCTGTCGGGCGCGGATATCGAAGGTGTCGCCGCTGATCCCGTCCTGCGCGCTGCATCCCGCGACGGCGCCGTAATGGACCAGCAGCGCCTGTGCCTCGACGTAGTTGGCGACCGCGGCGCCTTCCTGGTCGGCGTCGATGAGGCATTCGAGCGCCAGACGTTCGGGCGAATACATCTGAGCGTCGTAATACAGGAACGCCCCTTGAAGGCCTTCCGTGCCCAGAACGGACTCCTGGGCGATGGCCTCGTTACGACCCAGCCAGGAATGACCTGGCAAGCGCTGATAGGGATCGTCCAATCGCGCCCGGTCGTAGGACAGCGCGTCGTACAGCGTCAGGCCCGCTTCCAGCTTGGCCCGCTCGAAAAGACCGTCATGAAGGAGCGGAACGAGGAACGGCAGCGGATGCACGAGATGGGGCGCAATGCGCTGCCAGATCCGGCGCGCTCCGAGAGACTCGCGCACCAGGCGCAGTTCGAGATTGCGCAGGTAGCGCAGCCCGCCGTGGATGAGCTTCGAGTTGTTGGCGCTGGTGGCCCCGGCAAAGTCGCGCCGCTCGATCAGGGCGACGGATAGGCCCCGCTTGGACGCATCGCGCGCGATGCAGGCTCCCGTGATCCCGCCGCCGAGCACCAGCACGTCGAAGGTCTCGCCCGATAGCCGCGATACCGCGCGCCGCATTGCCCCTCTCCTGGACGCTCCCAACGGCTCCCGCAGACAGAGGAGCCTGAGGCGTGATTATCACGTCGCCGACGGCGGGTCACGGCGGCCATTTCGCCCGACATCCCGATGCGGAACGGCTTGCGCCGCAACTTCGAATTACACGAAGCGCAATCAGACCGGCGCTGCCGTCTCGTCCTGGCCTCCTCTGTACCGCGCCTCGAAGAGGCGCGCGAATTCGCCAAGACGTTTCTCTGCGATCGCGGCGCGCAGGCCCGCCATCAGGTCCTGATAGAATGTGAGATTGTGCCAGGTCAGCAGCATCGAAGCGATGATCTCTTTCGTCTTCACCGCATGGTGCAGATAGGCCCGGCTGAACTGACGGCAGGCGGGGCAGCGGCATCCGCGATCGAGCGGCGCAGGATCTTCCCCATGGCGGGCGTTGCGCAAGTTGAGGGTGCCGTCCCAGGTGAAGGCCTGGCCGTTGCGCCCGGAACGCGTCGGCAGAACGCAGTCGAACATGTCGATGCCGCGCAGCACGGCGCCCACGATATCGTCCGGCTTGCCCACGCCCATCAGGTAGCGCGCCTTGTCGGGCGGCAGGTGAACAACCGTCGCATCCAGCGTGCCGAACATCGCGGCCTGATCCTCGCCCACGGCAAGGCCGCCGACGGCGTAGCCGTCGAATCCGATCTCCTGCAGCTCGGCCGCCGAACGAAGGCGCAGCCTCGGGAAGATGCCGCCCTGGACGATGCCGAAGCAGGCCCTGCCCGGCTGCTCGCCGAACGCCGCGCGCGAACGTCTGGCCCAACGCATCGACAGCGCCAGCGATTTCTCGATCGCGGTCTCGTCGACGCCGAACGCCGGACACTCGTCGAGCACCATCTGGATGTCAGATCCCAAAAGCCTCTGCACCTCCATCGCCCGCTCGGGCGACAGGAAATGTTCGGCGCCGTCGATGTGGGAGCGGAAGTGCACCCCGTCTTCGGTGAGCTTGCGCAGCTTCGCCAGCGACATCACCTGAAATCCACCGGAATCGGTCAGGATCGGCCGCTGCCAGCCCATGAATTTGTGCAGGCCGCCCAGGCGCGCGATGCGTTCCGCTCCGGGACGCAGCATCAGATGATAGGTGTTGCCCAGGATGATATCGGCGCCGGTCTCGCCCACGCTTTCGGGAAGCATCGCCTTGACGCTTCCGACGGTCCCCACCGGCATGAAGGCGGGCGTACGAATGTCGCCACGCGGGCTGCGGATGATCCCGGCGCGTGCCGCAGCGTCCGCCGCCGTGCATTCGTAAGAAAGGGCGCTCATCGGCCGACGCCATAGCAGACGCCATGGCCGGCGACAAACCCTCAGAAACCGCGCAGGCCCGTGCTGGAGCGCTTGGGAAGCCCCGCCGCCGGCACGCGCTTCAGGACCCGGTACTCGATGCCCAGGTCGCGGCAGTAGTCGCGCTTGCAATCCTTGTCGCCGTCTTCGTTGACGATGAAGATGTCGGGCTTGAGCGCCCGGATCTCGGCATCGGCGTCGAGCCAGCCCGAGCCGCTCGAGACGATGGCTTGGTGGACGTGGCGGACCGCTCCGACCATGTAACGACGTTCATCCTGACCGAATTGCGGATGGCCTTTGCCCTTGAGCCCCTCGATGCAGGCGTCATTGCCGACGAAGACGGTAAGATCGCCGTGTCCCGCCGCTTCTTCGAAGAATCGCACATGTCCCGAATGCAGCCAGTCATAGCAACCCGTGACGGCCACGCTTTGGCGCCCCGTCGGCGGAGCGGCAGGGGTGGGGGGAAAGCCATCCAGCAGGCTGTCGGGCAGGACCCGGTACTCGAGGCCCATCCGCGCCGACGCCGCTTCGCGCTCCTCGCAGGCATCTGCAGGCCGCTCGGCCCAGATATGGGCGTTTCGGGGCCTGTCGCTTTCGCTGAACGGAATGACCTCGCGCACGTGACGGACGGCATTGAGCAGATAGGCCCGTTCGGCAAGGGGGAATTTCGCCGCTGTGCCTTGTCGCGCCAGATCTTCGTCGGTTTTCAGGAGGACGGTCAGGCTGCCGAGGCGCGCCGCCTCTTCGAGGAAGCGCACGTCGCGCGCCCGCAGATCGTCAAATGCACCGACGACGACGACCCCCGCCATGGCTATTCGGTTCGTATGTTGACGGTGAAGGAGCCCGGCACCTGCTCTTCCGCTACCACGATCAGGTAGCCGCCGCCGGGACCCGAATAGGCCGCGCCCAGATATTGCTGCTGATAGGCGGCCGCCAGCCCCATGATGTCCACCTTGATGACCTTGTGGCGCATCGACTGCGGCAGCAGCACGTCCCAGCACTTCAATCCGAGGTTCATCGCCCTGCCGAGGGCGGGCGCGTCCATCCTGACGATGGCGTCGTAGGTATCCTTGCCGGATTGCCCGAGCCTGGCCACCCATTTCGGATCCAGGTTCTTCTCGATCAGCGGATTATAGCCTTCGGGCCGCGATTCGATCGGGATCAGGTGCAGCACCTTCTCCAGCCAGCGCGCCACGCGGTGTGACTGGCAGGATTCAATGTGTACCGGAAACACCCCGCCTTCGTGCTTGACGTCGTAATCGAGCCGGTTGATGCCCGGATAGATGATCCCGATCATGTCCTGCGAGCCGCTGGGCTCGGCCTTGTAGGTGTTCTCGGCATGGTACAGCTCGCGTACCAGCACGTCCTTGGGACGGTCCGGAAGCCTGCCGTGCCAGAGGTCGTTGGCCACGATGCGCGTGCTGCTGGCGATGCCGGATCGGCACATCGGCCGGAAGTTCGGCTCGATCTGCACCACCACCATCGAACCCGGAGGCTTGGGATTGAGTTTCGAGACGAAAGGCTGGTCGATCCAGCCCCCCGCGAGTTGCAGGCGGTTGGGAATGGCGCCCAGATACTTGGCGACTGGAGGTACTCCCGGCTTCCGAGACCGCGTTTTCTTCCTGGCCGCCACCTCACGCTCCCCCTTCGTTTGCCGACTGAGTTTATGTCAACGCTGTAGCCGCCGGATCGCGACGCGATGACACTGCGTGCCTACGGCGTCGACGCGTCGCCGGCGCGCTGATTTTCGATCTGCCGATAGACCGACACGGCCGCCGCCGTCATCAGGATGACCGACAGCAGATAGGCCACGCCGACCAGCAGAAGGATCGCCGGCAGCGAGGCCCGGTAGTCCGCCACAAAATCCACCAGGGTCAGTGCCGGCGTGCCGAACAGGCCCGTAGCGCGCACGGCCTCCTCTCCCAGCGCCTCGATCGCCAGGCCGAGGGCCAGGATCGGCACCATGGTTGCGGCCATGCGCCAGAAGCTGCCTTTGGACAGGCGCCAGCTCTCGCGCACGATCTCCCCTTCATCGCGCGCCACCGCAACGGGCGCGATGAGCATCCCGGTGCGGACCATGATGAAACCCAGGCCACCCGTCAGCGCCGCTTCAGTGAGGAAGCCCAGCCTGGCACCGAGCAGATGGGCTCCGAACACCGCAAACTGGACGACGGCGATCACCGCCGCGCAAAGGACAAGGAAACGCAAATAGGCCGCGTATACGCGCCACTCGCGGCGCGTGACCGAGAAATACGTCCAGCCCCGCACCGGACGGCCCAGCGCCACCGATGCGATCACGGCGGTGAGGATCGAATGCATGAACAGCGTGAGCAGCAGGCCGGCCGTGGCGACGCCCAGAACGACGCTGGCAATGCGCTCGTTGGGATTGACCAGGTACTTTTGCAGTTCGACGAGGTACAGAAAGAACGATCCGTAGAACGCGAACCAGCCTGCGATGGCCGGCAAGGCCATGCGCTTGACCAATTCCACGGGATTTTCTGCCAGAAACGAAAAAGCGAAGTGGAGTGCTTTCCGCACCGAGATGTGTGACAACGAGATTCCTCTGCGGCATCGGTGGGCCGGATTGGCGCCCTGCCCTTAGTTTACAGTCCCCTGACGGCGGATGTCAGGCGTGCGATCGCTTTTGAGCGCCACGACGTTGGTCGCAGCCTTCGCTGGATCCACCTGTTCGTTCGATGCAGGCGGGATATTGGCGTCCGTGAGCCAGGCAAAGCTGAAATAGTAGGCCGACAGCACGCACAGGCACGCCAGCGCAAAGCGCGGCTCCAGCGTGGCTATGACCGACGTCGACGCCACGGCGCCGATGTAGGACAGGATGGCCTTGGTATGACCGATCTTGTCCTGCAGCCGATGATGAAAGTGGTCCCGGTCGCCGGAAAACGGCGATTCGCCGCGCAGCGGCCGTCCGATGAGCAGGCGCAGGCAATCCATCACCGGAATGAAAAACCACACCACGACCGTCTCGAGCGGAAGTTCCTTGCGGGCGTGGGCGAGCACCACGAGAAGGCCCAGGATGAAGGTGATGCCGTAGGAGCCGCAGTCGCCGAGGAAAACCTTGCCCCGCAGGTTCAGAGCCAGGAAAACCAGGGACAGCACGCACAAGACCGCGGCAATCTCGCGGCTCAAGCCCGTGGTGACAACCATCAAACAGGCCGACCAGATGGCGAACATGCTGCCGACGACGCCGTTTTGCCCGTCCGCCATATTGACGGCATTGGCGACCCCCACGGTCGCGGCCCCGACCAGCACGATATAGGCCCACACCGGGACGGTGGCCGGTTCGAAGCTGCTCCATTTCAGTGTCGTCGTGATGAATTCGGGATTGACGACGAATGCCACGGCCAGGAACACGAGCAGCAACAGGACGCGCGCGACAGGGGATATCTCGCTCTGGTCGTCGGCGAAGCCGACGGCGCCAACGCCCAATCCGCACAGAAGGATGGCGCGGACCAGGCCTGGATCGTCCGTGCCGTTGAAGAGATAGATGGACGTCAGCCAGGTGACCAGACCAAGCAGGACCGCCATGCCGCCCACCTGCGGGGTCGCGTTGTTGTGCAGACGCCGAAGCCGATCGGGATACGCGATGACGCCCAGGAACTCGCCGATGGCCCGCCCGTAAGCGCAGACGAGGAGCGTGACCGCCACCGCCGCCAGCAGCATCACGATCGCTGGACCTCGGCCTTCGATCGGCATGCGTTACCCCCTCCGCCCGGCACCGTGCTAAGTGGCTATGGACGCTGGCCAATTTACGCGCAATTCGTGCAGCCTTCCAGTCGAAAACAACCTTTTCGTGTTATGCGTTTGTGACCAAAGGTTACTTCGATGTCATGCTGGCGTCATGATGGCTGGCACTTCCGCACTTATTGCCGGCGCGGCCTAGCGGAACAGCAGGCATGCGTCACCGTACGAATAGAATCGATAGGCTTCGCGGATGGCTTCAGAATAGGCCTTCTTCATGGTTGTCGTGCCGCTGAACGCCGAGACCAGCATGAACAACGTCGAGCGCGGCAGATGGAAATTGGTGAGGAGGACTTCCGCTGTCCGGAAGCGGTAGCCGGGCGTGATGAAGATATCGGTGTCGCCTTCATAGGCCCTCAGCAGGCCGTTCTCGTCCGCCGCGCTCTCCAGAGTGCGTATCGCTGTCGTTCCGACCGCAACAATCCGACCGCCTGAAGCGCGCGCCGCATTGAGACAAGTCGCCGCAGCACTATCGAGGCGCGCCCACTCCGCATGCATCCTGTGCTCGGAGGTGTCTGTCGCGCTCACCGGCAGAAAGGTGCCCGGGCCGACATGCAGCGTCACCGTCTGCCGGGCGATGCCGCGCGACTCCAGGGCCTGGAAAAGCGCCGGCGTGAAGTGCAGGCCTGCCGTGGGTGCCGCCACCGAGCCGGCCTGCCTGGCGTAGATCGTCTGGTAATCGGCCGCGTCCCGCAAATCGGCCTTGCGGCGCCCGCCGATGTAGGGCGGCAGCGGGGTCTCGCCCTCGGCGACGATGGTGGTGTCGAGCGCGGCTCCTTCCAGATCGAAAGCGAGCGCGATCATCCCGGCGTCCGCCTTCGCCGACACGGTCGCGGTGATCGACCGTCCGAGGCGCAGGCGATCTCCCACCTGGAGCTTGCGGGCCGGGCGGGCCAGGGCGGAATAGGCCGCAGTGCCCAATCTGCGGCACAGCAGCACCTCGATCCTGGCATCGGGCGCGGCGCCGCGCGATAGGCGCACGCCATGCAGGCGGGCGGGGATGACCTTGGTGTCATTCAGCACCAGCACATCGCCTGGACGCAGGAATTCGCCGATATCCCGCACCTGGGCATGGTTGAGGGAGCCGTCCGCCCGCACCACCATCAGGCGCGCGCTGTCGCGCGGCTGGGCCGGCCTGAGGGCGATCAGGTGTTCGGGCAGGTCAAAATCGAAGAGCGAGACGTCCATTTCGCCAACATACCCGATTGTGTGCGCCGGCCACACCATGGCACGGCGGTGATCGCCCTGCTCGCCTCGCTTGGCGGCGTCTGCCGCCGGGCACCGCATCCATATCGTCCCTGTACGGATTTTCTCGCATGTAGGCGCCGACATCGATGCATCGCGTCGACACTTTGGCCTGTTGACGCCAACAACAAGCAAGCCTTCATCGAATCGCGGTGATTATGTTTAGCTTTTGCATAGAAAATCGGGGCATGGTTTGCGCGGGGCGCGCCGTACGCTTTCTGCTGTGGCGGCGATGTTGGGAAGGCAACAACGTAGAACGCGCCAAGACAGAGCGTACAGCAGCACTCCATGTTGTTCGGAGAGACCATCAAATGCCTGTTGTATCGGTGAGGGCGGCGTTCCTAGCGGCCGCGGTGTGCCTGGCGGCGTCGACCGTGAACGCCGCGTCGGCTGCGGCCACCGCAGACGGTGCGTCGGAATTCGTATGGCCGTCCGGCGCGGCATACAGCTATTACGACCATTCGAATCCGTATGCGGCACACGCAGCTACGGCGCAGCCGACTGCTTCGACGACATATGCGCCGGCGCAGACAACCAGCACCTATACGTATCCCAGCTACAAGCCGTTCAATGCCTCGGCGACATCGGCGCCGGCGCAGGCAAACCGCGCCTACGCGTATCCGAGCTACGCGCCGTACTCGGTGTATTCGAGCTACACCCCCTACGCTGCCTACTTGGCGAACAGTCGTGCCGCATCGAATGAACCGGCGTTGCCGGCAAAGTCGGCCTCTGCGCCGTCATCGACGAGCCACCCGACGGCGATTGCATCGGCGACGTCGACCACCTCGAAGACAACAACGGCATCCCCTTCGCTGTCGACGGGACCCGATCTCACCTCCTACCCCAGATTCACCCCCACCAGTTTCTGGTACACGCCGCTGCCGGCGCACCCGCCGCTCAACCCGAACTCAGCGGCTTATGTGAAGGAGTTCATCAGTCAACTCAGCTATTCCAGCGGACGGGCCTGGATCAACACAACCGCCTATTCGAGCCCGATCTATGCCGCGCCTGCCGGAGCACCCAGGATCACCGTGACGCCGTGGGACTGCCACAATACGGGTCATATCGACTCCGGATTGGCCGCACAGTTCGCTTCGGTGCCCATGCCTTCCTACGCGCAGCCGGCCGACGGCACCGATGAAGAAATGACCATCTTCCAGCCTTCGACCAACACCATGTGGGAATTCTGGAAGGCCCAGAACGTCAGCGGCAAATGGCAGGCCTGCTGGGGCGGTCAGATGCAAGGCGTGGCGCAGAGCAACGGCATCTGGCCGGGACGCTATGGCGCCACCGCCACGGGCCTTCCCTTCGCGGGCGGCGAACTCTCGATAGCGGAACTGCAACAGGGCGCCATCCGCCACGTCGTCGGCATTTCGCTGGTCAACGTCGAGACCTGGAAGATCTTTTCCTGGCCCGCGCAGCGCTCCGACGGCTACAACCCCAACAACCTGCCCAACCGCATTCCCGAGGGCCTGCGCTTCCGCATCGACCCCAGCGTCAATCTCGATCTGATCCCCATGCATCCCGTGGCCAGGATGATCGCCAAAGCCGGACAGCAGTACGGCTTCGTGGTCTGGGACAAGGCCGGGGCCATCTCGTTCCGCGCCGAGAATCCCAAGCGCTACACGCTGGTGGGCCTGCCCAATCCGCTGATCCCGTTGTGGAACGGCACGCCGACCTACATGATCATGGCCAACGTACCCTGGAACAAGCTGCAGTTCCTGCCGATGAACTACGGCAAGCCGGCCCAATGAGACGTGGGGCGGGCGGCCTCGCCGCCCGCCCCCGCTATTGCGCCAAAACCTTGGTGCCTTCGAAATCGAAGTGGAAGCGCACTTCGCGCAGGCCCGACCCCAGCATGGCGCGGCGCAGTCTCGGCTTGTCCTTGGTGTGGAACAGCAAGAAGCCGCCGCCGCCCGCCCCGATCAGCTTGCCGCCGGTGGCGCCGTTCATAATCGCGAGTTCGTACCACTCGTCGATCTTGGAGTTGGTGATGGCCTTCGAACGCTGCTTCTTGTGCTGCCAGTGTTCGTCCATCAGGCGGCCGAACTCATTGAGGTAGCCGCCTTCCAGGGCCTCCAGGCTGCGCAGGCCGAGTTCCTTGATGAAGTGCAGGTTCTTCAGCATCTCCTCGTCGGAGCGCAGCGTGCGCTCGTTCTGTTCTTCCAGGATGGCGCGCGCCGGCGAGGACAGTCCCGTGTAGAACATGGCCAGGCTGTCTTCGAGATTGGCGCGCACCTCGTCGGTCATGGTGACGGGCCAGCTTTCCACTCGGTCGTTCTTGCAGAAGCGGAAGGCGCGGATGCCGCCATGGGCGGAGATGTACTGGTCCTGCTTGCCCAGCGGCTCGTGCAGGCGGTTGATCTGGATGTCGCTCGCCAGCTGCGCCAGCTCCTGCGGCTGGATGGATTTGTGCTCGTAGACGTAGAACGCCTTGAGGAGCGCGGTCGTGAACGCCGAGGAGGCGCCGAGCTCGGCGCTGGTGGGAATGTCCACCATGGTGTTCATTTCGAGGCCACGCCAGTCGACATGCAGCAGCTTGAGCGCCTCGCGCACCACGGGATGCTCGATGGCGTCCGGCGATGTCGTGCGTTCGAGCTTGGAATACTTGAGCAGCAGGTCGTCGGTGAAGCCGTGATGCAGCGAGATGTAGACGTATTTGTCGATCGCCGCCGAGATCAGGAAGCCTTCGTATTCGCGATAATAGCTGGGATGGTCGGTGGCCCCGCCGCCCAGGGAGATGCGAAGGGGGCTTCGTACAATAATCATATAAGACTCCGAAATTCCCGCGCCTTGGCGCTGCAGACACGCATTGCAATACGTGCGGAACCGGTGCAATGCAATCGGCGACGGCTTAACGTTCGGCAGCGTCCAATGTCAGCGCTGTCATTATTATAATAGCTCAGACGCGATAGAAGTCGCGATACCATTTGACAAAGCGCGGGATGCCCTCGGCGATGGGGGTCGTGGGCTCGTACCCCAGATCGCGCCGCGACGATTCGATGTCGGCGAAGGTTTGCTCGACGTCGCCAGGCTGCATCGGTGAAAAGCGCATCTCGGCTTTGCGCCCCAGCGCCTTCTCGAGCGTGGCGATGAAATCCGTGAGCTTCTCGCTTCTGTTGTTGCCGAGATTGTAGACGGCGCAGGGCGGCGTGCCGCTCGGCTTCCTCGCCATGGCGGCGAGCGTGCCCGACACGATGTCGTCGATATAAGTGAAGTCGCGCCACATCTTGCCGTGATTGAAGACGCTGATCGGCTCGCCCTTGAGGATGGCGCGCGTGAAGATCATCGGCGCCATGTCGGGGCGTCCCCACGGGCCGTAGACGGTGAAGAAGCGCAGCCCCGTCAGCGGCAGGCCGTAGAGATGGGCGTAGGTGTGCGCCATCAGCTCGTCGGCGCGCTTGGTGGCCGCATAGAGCGATTGCGGCGTGTCGACGCCGTCCCCCACGGCGAACGGCACCTTGGTGTTGCCGCCGTAGACGGAGGAAGAGCTGGCATAGACCATGTGCTCGAGCCGCCTGCAGGCGCGCGCGAACTCCAGCATCACCACCTGCCCCATCACGTTGGAGGTGACGTAGGCATAGGGGTTTTCCAGCGAATAGCGCACGCCCGGCTGGGCGCCGAGATGGACGATGTGCATGATGTCGGGAAATTCGCGGCTGAGCGCGCTCATGGCGTCGCGCTCGCTGAAGTCGAGCCTGCGGAAGGTAAATCCCTGGCGGCTTTCCAGGCGCCCGAGGCGCGCCTGTTTCAGCGAGACCTCGTAATAATCGTTGAGGTTGTCGATTCCGACGACCGGTTCGCCGCGCGCCAGAAGCGCCTCGGCCGTGTGATAACCGATGAAGCCGGCGACGCCGGTTACGAGCGCAGTCATGGTGGGTCCCGAAACACCGCGCCCGTCATATCGCATACCGCCGGCGTTTGCGCGAGCCTCAGCCCCCGGCGCTCTCCAGCACCGCCGCCGCGATCCGGTCCTGCGTCGCCTCGTCGAGGTAGGGGTGCATGGGCAGGCTCACCACCGTCTGGCTGATCCTCTTGCTGACGGGGATCGGCGCGCTGGGATAGGCGGCATATCCTTTCTGCTCGGACAGCGGGATCGGGTAGTAGACCGCCGTCGGTATGCCTTTGGCCTTGAGGTCGCCCTGCAGCTTGCCTCGGTCAGGAACCTGGATCGTGTACTGGGCCCAGGTCGATTGCGCACCGCGGATGACCGCCGGCACGCGGATGCGGTTCGACTTGTCCAGGAGCTCGTTGTAGCGCCGCGCCACCTTCTCGCGCAGCTCGACCTCGTCGCGGAAGATCTTCAGCTTCTCGATCAGGATTGCCGCCTGGATCGTGTCGAGGCGCGAATTCATCCCGATGCGGACGTTCTCGTAGCGGTCGGCGCCCTGGCCGTGGCTGCGGATCGATTTCAGGAGATCGGCCAGGCCGTCGTCGTTGGTGAAGGTGCAGCCGCCGTCGCCGTAGCAGCCCAGCGGCTTGGCCGGGAAGAAGCTCGTCGAAGCCGCATCGCCGATCGAGCCCGTCACTTTGCCGTGATAGGTGGCCCCGTAGGCCTGAGCCGTGTCGCACAGCATCCTGAGCCCTTCGCGTTTCACGATGGGTTCGATGGCCTCGTAGTCGGCCGGCTGGCCGAAGAGATCGACCGGCATCACGACGCGCGCCTTGAGCTTGCCCTCGCGCTTGACCAGCGCGATCGCCGCTTCGAGGCTGGAGGGGTCCATGTTGTACGTGTCATCGAAGACGTCGACGAACACCGGCGAGGCGCCCACCAGCGATACGACCTCGGCGGAGGCGGCAAAGGTGAAGGCGGGAACGAACACCGCGTCACCCGGCCCGATTCCCCAGGCCATCAGCACGATCTGCAGGGCGTCGGTGCCGTTGGCGCAGGCGATGGCATGCTTGACGCCGGCGAACTGCGCCGCCTGCTCCTCGAAGGCCGCCACCTGCGGTCCCATAATCCAGGCGCCGCCGGCCACGGCCGACAGGACGGCCTGGTTCAGCGCTTCACCGAGACGGCGGCGCTGGGCTTGCAGATCGATGAAGGGAATCATGGAGGTCTCCGGCGCAGTGACGTGACGCAGCGTTTTAGGCGGGCTTCCGCCCGCCGACAACGGAGCGGGCCACACAATATGTTGCCGATTGCGTCAGTTCGGATTCCCCGCCTACATAGCCGCGGCACGTTGACCCGCCCCGTCCGCACGCTATCTTCCACCTGCCACGAATGAATGCCTCGATGCCGCAACCGGTCACCAGCAACCCCGCGACGGAACGCCCCGCATGACGGCCGAAATCGGTCTGTTCGCGCTCGTCCTCGCGCTGTTCGTTGCGGCGATCCAGTCGGCGGTGCCGCTGATCGGTGCGGCGCGCGGCGAAGCCTCCTGGATGGCGGTGGCGCGCCCCGCCGCCATGGCGCTGTTCGCCATGGTCGCGCTCGCCTTCGGCGCCCTCGTCTGGGTGCACGTCACCAGCGATTTCTCGGTCGTCAACGTGGTGGAGAACAGCCACACCGACAAGCCGCTGCTCTACAAGATCACCGGCGTGTGGGGCAACCACGAGGGGTCCATGGTGCTGTGGACCTTCATCCTGGCGCTTTACGGCCTGGCGGTGGCCTTGTTCGGCGGCAATCTGCCGCCCGCCCTGCGCGCCCGCGTTCTATCCGTACAAGGAATGATCGCCTTCGGGTTCCTGCTCTTCATCATCGAGACGTCCAACCCCTTCCTGCGCATGGACCCGGCGTCCGTCAACGGCTACGGCCTCAACCCGCTGCTGCAAGACCCCGGCCTCGCCTTCCACCCGCCGTTCCTCTACCTCGGCTATGTCGGCTTCTCGATGGCGTTCTCGTTCGCCATCGCCGCGCTGATCGAAGGCAAGGTCGACGCCGCCTGGGCGCGCTGGGTGCGGCCCTGGACGCTGGCCGCCTGGTGCGCGCTGACCCTCGGCATCGCCATGGGGTCGTGGTGGTCCTATTACACGCTGGGCTGGGGCGGCTATTGGGCGTGGGACCCCGTCGAGAACGCCTCGCTGATGCCGTGGCTCGCCGGCACGGCGCTGCTGCATTCGGCCATCGTCGCCGAAAAGCGCGACAGCCTGAAGGCCTGGACGATCTTCCTGGCCATCGTGACCTTCTCCTTGTCGCTGCTCGGAACCTTCCTGGTGCGTTCGGGCGTGCTCACTTCGGTACACGCCTTCGCCACCGATCCGGCGCGCGGCAGCTTCATCCTGATCCTGCTCGGTCTCGTCACCGGAGCCTCGCTGGTGCTGTTCGCCTTGCGGGCTCCGGCGCTGCAGGGCGGCGGCGTGTTCGCGCCGGTGTCGCGCGAAGGTGCGCTGCTGTTCAACAATGTGTTCCTGGCGACGGCTGCGGCGACGGTGCTGCTGGGTACGCTCTACCCGCTGTTCTCCGACGCCCTGCATCTCGACAAGATCTCGGTGGCCGCGCCGTACTTCAACGCCACCGTGCCGCCGCTCATCGCGCCGCTCATCCTCGTAATGGCGGCGGGGCCGCTCCTGTCGTGGAAGCGCGGGGACCTGAAGGGGGCGTTGGAACGCCTGAAGTTCGCCGCGCCCGTGGCGCTCGTGACCATCATCGCTGTCCTTCTGCTGGCCGGATGGCACGATGCCTGGACCGCCGTCTGGATGGGTCTCGCCGTGTGGCTTTTCGCTGGCACCTTCACCGACTGGGCGGGACGCATCGGCCTGTTCCGCACCCCTTTCGCCGACGCCATGCACCGGGCGCGCAAGCTGCCGCGCTCCATCTATGGCATGAGCCTCGCCCATGCTGGGCTGGCGATCGCGCTCATCGGCATCGCCGGCTCGACCTCGTGGCAGAGCGAGAAGCTGCTGGTTATGCATCCCGGCCAGACTGCATCGATCGCGGGCTACGACGTAAGGCTGGACGGCATCGCGGACAACGTGCGCGGCCCCAACTATAGCGCCACGCGCGCCACCTTCGTCGCCAGCCGCGGCGGCAGCATCGTGGCGACGCTCCATCCTGAACGCCGCCTCTACGACAATCCGCCGGAGCCCAAATCCACGGTGGGCATCCACACCAACTTCGTCAGCGACCTCTACACCGTTCTCGGCGAATCCGACGGCAAGGGCGGGGTCGCGGTGCATCTCTTCCACAATCCGCTGGTGCCGTGGATATTCTTCGGGGCCGTGCTGATGGTTCTGGGCGGCGCGGTGTCCCTCAGCGACCGGCGCTACCGGATCGGCGCGCCGGCGCGCAAGCCGGGCATCGAAGCGCCGCCGGTCCTTGTTGCATCGGTTCCCCTGGTGATCCCCTGGCGCAAGCTGCTCCGCGCCTGGCAGTACTTGCTGCCGGTCGCCGTATTCGTCGTTCTGATCGGGTTCTTTGTCTTCCGCCTGCACCAGGCCGGCGAAGGCGAGACGCCCAATCTCGTTCCTTCGGTGATGATCGACAAGCCGGCGCCGCACTTCGATCTTCCCCCCGTCCTTGCCGGACTGCCCGGCCTGCGCTCGGAAGACCTCAAGGGCCGCGTGACGCTCGTGAACTTCTTCGCGTCGTGGTGCGCTGCCTGCCGCATCGAGCATCCGTATCTGTCGCAGGTCTCCGCGGCCGGCATCCGGCTCGTCGGCGTCGACTACAAGGACAAGCCGGTCGACGCGCGGGCCTGGCTTGGCGCGCTCGGCAACCCCTACCAAGCCGTGGGTGGCGACCGCAATGGCACCACAGGCTTCAATTTCGGCGTCTACGGTGCGCCGGAATCGTACCTGATCGACAAGAACGGCGTGATCCGCTTCAAGCAGATCGGCGCGCTGACGCCAGAGATCATCCGCAACCAGATCATCCCGCTGGCGGAGAAGCTGAAATGAAGCGGGCCGGCCTTCTTCTCGCCTTCGGGCTGCTGGCCGCGGCCAACGCGGCGTTCGCCATCGCGCCGAACGAGATGCTGTCCAACCCCAGGCTGGAGGCGCGGGCGCGCACGATCAGCAAGGAACTGCGCTGCCTCGTCTGCCAGAACGAATCGATCGACGAATCCGATGCCCCGCTGGCCCACGATCTGCGCGTGATCGTCCGCAAGCGGCTTCTGGCGGGAGACAGCGACGCGCAGGTCAAGCAATACATCGTCGCGCGCTATGGCACCTTCGTGCTGATGAAGCCCCCGTTCGAGGCCGAGACCCTGCTACTGTGGCTGGGCCCGGCGCTGGTGCTGGCAGGCGCGGGCGCCGCGGCCTTCTTCTTCTACCGCAGCCGGAGCGCGGAGAGCCTGGTGCCGCCGCCGCTCTCCGACGACGAAAAAATCCGCCTTGCGGCGCTCACGCCGCCCACGGAGACGCCGCGATGATCTGGCTCGTCTTCGCGCTATTGGTGTCGGGTGTGTTGGCCGCCCTGCTCTACCCGCTGCTGAAGCCCGGGCCGGCGCCCACGGCAGCCGATTTCGACGCCGTCGTCTACCGCAGCCAGCTCGCCGAAGTGGAGCAGGATGTCGAGCGCGGCTATATCTCTCCCGATCTCGCCGATGCCGCCCGCACCGAGATCCAGCGCCGGCTGCTCTCCGCCGACCGCCAGATCGCCGCGCCGTCCAGCAACCGGCGGGCTCGCATCGTCGCGGCGGCGACCATCACCGTCGTCGTGCCGCTGGGCACTTGGCTGCTCTACAGCGCGCATGGCGATCCTGGACTTCCAGGGCAGCCTTATGCCTACCGTCTGAAGCATGATCCCGCCGTGATGGCGGCCGTCGCTACCGCCAAGCTGGCGGTCGAATTGCGCGCCCAGCCCAGCGGCATCGGCTACATGCAGCTCGGCGCCATGTATGCGGCGGCACGCGATTATGCCGGCGCGGCGGACGCTTTCGAGCATGCCGTCTCCCTGGGGCAGGAGAACTCGACTGCCTGGTCCGATCTGGGCGAAGCCATCGTGCTCGCCAACGGCGGGGCGGTGGTGCCCCAGGCGCTCAAGGCCTTCGTCCATTCCCTGTCGCTCGATCATCTCGAGCCGCGGGCCCGCTTCTACATCGGCCTGGCGCAGGCGCAGATCGGCAACGACCGGCAGGCGGTGGCCATCTGGCGCGACCTCGAGCGCGACAGCCTGATGAACGCACCCTGGCTGCCGCTCCTGGAGCGCGAGATCGGCGCTGCCGCGGCCCGAGGCAAGTTCGACCCCCGCAGCGTTCCGCCCGTGGCGCCCGATCTCAACGCCCTCAACGCGGCTATTGCCCGGATGCCGGCGGCGCAGCCTTCACAATGATCGATTACGGCGCGCCCACGCTCATCTTGATGATCTTGTCGGGCGCGCCCGAGATGGCGCCGTTGTTGTGCTCGCCGCCCTTCTTGACGGCGTCGACGTGCTCCATGCCTTCGACCACCTGGCCCCACACCGTGTACTGACGGTCGAGCCAGGGCGCGTCCTCGAAGCAGATGAAGAACTGGCTGTTGGCGCTGTTTGGGCTGCTGGCGCGCGCCATCGAGACCGTACCGCGCTTGTGCTTCTCCTGCGAGAATTCCGCCTTGAGGTCAGGCAGGTCCGAGCCGCCCGAGCCCGTGCCGGTAGGGTCGCCGGTCTGCGCCATGAAGCCGGGGATCACGCGATGGAAGACGACGCCGTCGTAGAAGCCGGTCTTGGTCAGCTCCTTGATGCGGGCCACGTGGTTGGGCGCCAGGTCGGGGCGCAGGGCGATCACCACCGGGCCGTTCTTCAATTCCATGACGAGAGTGTTTTCGGGGTCGCGTGACATTACTTCTTCAGTTCCTTTCGGCGTTTCAGCAGAAGATCGACGACATAGGGGCTCGTGAAGGCGCTGACGTCGCCGCCCAGCATGGCGATTTCCTTGACCAGGCGCGAGGCGATCGCCTGATGGCGCGGGTCCGCCATCAGGAACACGGTTTCGATGTCGTTGTTGAGGCGCTGGTTCATGCCGACCATCTGGAATTCGTATTCGAAGTCCGAGACGGCTCTGAGGCCCCGCACGATCATCGTGGCGCCCACCTTCTGGGCGAACTCGATCAACAGGCTGTCGAAGGCGCGCACTTCGATGGTGGCGCGGCCGGCCCCCGCAAACGACTCCGTCTCGTGGCGCATCATCTCGGTGCGGTCGTCGATCGAGAACAGCGGCGACTTGCCCGGATTGGCGGCGACGCCGATCACCAGGTGATCGACCAATTTCACCGCCCGTTCGACGATGTCGATATGGCCGAGCGTCGGCGGATCGAAGGTGCCCGGATAAAGGGCAATGCGCTTCTTGCTCATGCCGGAGTCTCCTCGTTGCCTTCGGCCACGATACGCTCCACCGAGACCACGCGCTCGCTCTCGTCGAGCCTGAACACCACGACGCCCTGTGCCGCACGGCCCTGCACGCTGATGCCGGTCACCGGCACGCGAATGGTCTGTCCGGTGTTGCTGATGAGCATCAGGTCGTCGGACTCCTCCACCGGGAAGGCTGCGATGATCGCGTTGTTCTTCTTGCCCATGCCCATGGCGACGATGCCCGAGCCGCCGCGGCCGGTCACCCGGTACTCATACGAACTCGTCCGCTTGCCGAAGCCGCTTTCCGAGACCGCCAGCACGAACTGGTCCTTGGCGCCGAGTTCGGCGTAGCGCTCCGGCGTCAGCGTGGCTTCTTCGACGCTCTCCTCCGCTTCCTCGGGCTCCTCCGTCGGCGCTTCTTCTTCGCCGGTGGCGGCGCGCCGCGCCGCCGAGGCCTGCTTGAGATAGGCGCGCGCCTCCGCCGTGGTGGCGTCGGAATGGTGCAGCAGCGTCAGGCTCACCACTTCGTCGTCCGCCGCCAGCTTGACGCCCCGCACGCCGGTGGACTCGCGGCCCTTGAAGACGCGGATGTCGGTCAGCGGAAAGCGGATGCACTTGCCCAGCCGCGTGGTCAACAGCACGTCGTCGCGGTCGGTGCAGACGCAGACGCCGACGATGCCGTCGCCCGCCTCCAGCTTCATCGCGATCTTGCCGCTCTTGTTGATGTTGACGAAGTCCGACAGCTCGTTGCGCCGCACGTTGCCCGACTTGGTGGCGAAGACGACGTTGAGCTTCTCCCACTGCGCCTCTTCCTCGGGCAGCGGCAGGATGGTCGTGATGCGCTCGCCTTCCGACAGCGGCAGGAGGTTCACCATGGCCTTGCCGCGCCCGGCGATGCGCGCCTCGGGCAGACGCCAGACCTTCAGCTTGTAGGCCATGCCGGTGGACGAGAAGAACACCAGCGGGGCGTGAGTGGAAGCCACGAACAGGCTGGTGACGAAGTCCTCTTCGCGGGTGGCCATGCCGGCGCGGCCCTTGCCACCGCGGCCCTGGACCCGGTACTCGGCGATCGGCGTGCGCTTGATATAGCCGGCGTGGGTGACGGTGATCGCCACGTCCTCGCGCTCGATCAGCGCTTCGTCCTCGATCTCGACCTCGGCGTCGACCAGCTCGGTCAGGCGCGGCGTGGCGAACTCCGATCTCACCGCCGCCAGTTCGTCCTTGATGATGCCGAGCACGCGCGGGCGCGAACGCAGGATATCGAGATAATCCTTGATCGCTTCGCCGAGCTTCTTGACCTCGTCGTGGATCTCGTCGCGGCCCAGCGCGGTCAGGCGCTGCAGGCGGATGTCGAGGATCGCCCTGGCCTGCTCTTCCGACAGCCGGATCGTGCCTTCTTCGGTGACGAAGTTGCGCGGATCGGCGATCAGCGCCACCAGCGGCCCCACGTCCTTGGCGGGCCAGGCCCTGGCCATCAATTGCTCGCGCGCCGTGTTGGCGTCAGGTGCCGCCCGGATCAGCGCGATGACCTCGTCGATGTTCGCCACCGCCACCGCCAGGCCGGCCAGGATATGGGCGCGGTCGCGCGCCTTGGCCAGTTCGAAGCGCGTGCGGCGCGTCACCACCTCTTCGCGGAAGGCGACGAATACGCCGATCAGGTCCTTGAGGTTGAGCAGCCGCGGCCGCCCGTCGTCGAGCGCCAGCATGTTGACGCCGAAGCTCGTCTGCAGCTCCGAGAAGCGATAAAGCTGGTTCAGCACGACGTCCGACGAGGCTTCGCGCTTGAGCTCGATCACCACGCGCATGCCGTGGCGGTCGCTCTCGTCGCGGATGTCGGCGATGCCTTCGATGCGCTTGTCGCGGACGAGTTCCGCGATCCTCTCCTGCATCCGCGCCTTGTTCACCTGGTATGGGATCTCGGTGACGATGATGGCTTCGCGGTCCTTGCGGATTTCCTCGACATGGCACTTGGCGCGCATCAGGATCGAGCCGCGGCCGCGCGCCAGGGCGGCGCGCGCCGCCTGTTTGCCGATCAGCAGCGCGCCGGTCGGGAAATCCGGTCCCGGCACGATCTCGGTCAGGGTTTCCAGGCTGATAGACGGATCGTCGATGAAGGCCAGGCAGGCGTCGATCACTTCGCCCAGATTGTGCGGCGGAACGTTGGTCGCCATGCCGACGGCGATGCCGGCGGCGCCGTTGACCAGCAGGTTCGGGAAGCGCGCCGGGAACACTGTCGGCTCCCGTTCCGAGCCGTCGTAGTTGTCGCGGAACTCGACCGTTTCCTTGTCGATGTCCTCGGTCAGCGCATGGGCGATCTTGGCGCGGCGTACCTCGGTGTAGCGCATGGCCGCCGGCGGATCGCCGTCCACCGAACCGAAATTGCCCTGCCCGTCCACCAGCGGCGCGCGCATGGAAAAGTCCTGCGCCATGCGCACCAGGGCGTCGTAAACGGCCTGATCGCCGTGCGGGTGGTACTTGCCGATGACGTCGCCGACCACGCGCGCCGACTTGCGGTATGCCTTGTTCCAGTCGTAGCCGTTCTCATGCATCGAGAAGAGGATGCGCCGGTGCACCGGCTTGAGACCGTCGCGCGCGTCGGGCAGCGCCCGTGACACGATCACGCTCATCGCGTAGTCGAGGTACGAGCGTTTCAGCTCGTCTTCGATCGCGGTCGGATTGATGCTCGCTCCCGTAGGCGGGGGCGCAGACGCTGGCGTGTCGCTCAAAAAACAGGGCCCTTTGCGAGGCCGCCCCCGAGGCCGGAAACGGCGTGATTTCCTAGCATTCCGGGCGCGATTCGCCTAGCGAAAGATGACGCGGTAAGGTCCTGGAATCAGGGCATATTTTTGACGGACCGCGGGGGCCCCGGCCGGCCGGAACGGGCATGCCGAGACAGGCGTTCCCCAACCGAGGAATCGGCCGCGAAGACCACCGGCGGCTTGATCACCTCGGCACATACACCTCTCCGGCGCCCACGGCGTCCAGCCGGTAATTCCGCCGCAGCGCCGCCAGCGCTTCGGACGGCAGCATCACGTAGGAATACCCGCCATCCGGATCGATCTGCACCGATGAGAACAGTCGCGCGGCGATGGGGGTCGCCAGCACGTCCGCGCTCTTCTGTCCGCGGTGGATGGCCTCGTTGATGCTGAAGATGTCGGCCGCGAACGGCTTGCCGGCCCAGTAGCAGACGGCCAGTGTCTGGCAGAGCGCCGGCCTGGGTCGTTCGGCGATGCGCTCAACGGTTTCGCGCGTGAGGACGGCCTCGGCGCGTTCGTCGCGAATCCACGGCCGGACACGCAAGACGTCGTGCGGGATCTGCGTCGAGGCCCAGAACAGGGACGACGCCCCCAATGCGACCATGGCGTAGAGCCGCAAAGGTTCTGGCGCGCCGGCGGCGCGCAGCCGACCCAGGAGATGACCGGTGCCGAGGGAAAACGCGATCACCAGTTCGAACATGCACGAGTAGCTGACGCCGTCGCCGGTCGCACTGAGGGCCCCGACGAGGAGTGCCGTCCCGGCATAGATGACGATGAAGGAAACGTACCGGTCGCGCAGCGGCACGGTGGTCAGCGCCGCCGTCAGTCCAAGGGGAATCAACATCGGCGCCAGCCAGATCTCCAGGAGCCGATGGGCGCGCTCGAAGCTCGTGACGCGCGGCGACAGCAGGCTCGAGACGAAGTCCGGACCGTAGGCGATGCGGCACAGGACAAGCCCCGTGAGGCCGGCCATCGCCAGCGTGCCCGCGAAGATGGCCGCGTGGCGGCGGTTCGAGGTCGCGAGCCATAGGGTGGCCGCGATCGGCAGCGCGATCAGGTTGTGCTTGATGAACAGCCCCGCGGCCATCAGGAGCGCCGCGAAGAAGAGTCGCCGGTCGTCCGGATTGCCCACGAGCATCAGCAACGCGCCGCACATCACCGCGTGCGCCAGCATCTGAGGATCGTCGACGCCCACGTAATTCGTGTACTGGGTCGCGACAAAGGCGAGGAACAGGATGCTGCCCGTCGCCGCGGCGATCCTGTCATTGCCCATCTGGCGCAGGATCCGTCCGATCAGTGCCGCGACCGACAGGAACGAGATCCAGGCGATCACGCGTCCGGCCATGATGGGACCGGCGCCCGCTTTCGTCATGAGACCGACGAGGATGAATGACAGCGGCGGGTAATTGTTGGTCCGCAGATCCCAGGGCGCCGGATAGAGCCGGTCGCCATGCGCCGCGGCGCTCGCCCAGTAGGCGTTCCAGCCCTCGTTGGCGTTGAGCGAAATCGTCAGACCGGAGCGCCACAAGAGCGCCGCCAGGACCAGGAGCAACGGCACGCACAGCACAGCCAGCAGCGCGCCTTCACGCATTGTCGGGCGCGCGGCGCTCGTTGCTTCTCCGGGCAATACCGTGCCGTCCATTCTGAATGCACAATGTGGATGCGCGGCAAAAAAAGCATGCGGCCCGCATCAAGGCCGGTGTCTTTGCGGTGACAATTGCGCGGCTTCAGTCGGGATCACGCTGGCGCTGGACGTTTGCCAGTTCCGTCAGCACGCGCGCGATGGGATAGGCGTAGATCGTGCGGCCGTCCCGGTTGTCCGTGTAACCGAAGATGATCCCGATCAGGCGCCCGCTCGCGGCATCGAGAACGGGGCCGCCGCTGAATCCCGGCCCGGCGTTGCCGACAAATGTGAAGGCGCTCTGCAATTTGCAGGTGTCGCATTCCGGCTTCACCGGAGCGTCGAGCGCCGCCACCACGCCGTCGGCCCGGCGCAGGGTTCCGTGGCTGTCCTGGCCATAGGCGACGACCCGCTCGCCCACGCGCGGCGCGTCGGTCGGCAGGGCGCGGGCGGGGCGCGTCGTGCGGAAGAACAAGAGATCGTAATCGGTCGATTGACCGATGATGGTCTTGTCATCGACAAGGTTCGCCGTGTGGGCGTTGGTCACGGCGATGCCGTCGCCCAGCACCACCGCGGCCGCATCGCCTTGGAAGAAGATCCACGACGAGGCTTCCAGCGGGATGTAGGCGGCTTCCACGTCTCGGGTGATGAATCCCGACGCGGGCTGGCCCGACGGCGCGGCGCATCCCGCCGCCAACACCACGATCGCCACCAGCTCCCGGCGCATCGCTTTAGCGTCCCGAATCCGAAATTCGCCTCATCTCCATATCGGTCTCCCGCGAATTTCGGAATCGAAAGGACATCAGCAAGTTTATTGAATCCCAGTGTCGTCCTGGTTCCAAGGTTCGCCAAGCGGCCGTTACCGGTGATGCGGCGAACTTTGGAACCACGACACTAGAACGGAATCTCGTCGTCCATCTCGCTGCGCTCGAAGCTCGCCGGCGCGTCGCCGGTGCCCCCGGAAGCCCGCGCGCCGCCGCCCTCGCCCTTGGCGTCGAGCATCACGAGCTCGCCGCGGAAGCGGTTGAGCACGATCTCCGTGGTGTACTTCTCCGCGCCGTCCTTGTCGGTCCATTTGCGGGTGGAGAGCTGGCCTTCGAGATAGATCTTGGAGCCTTTGCGCAGGTACTGCTCGGCGACCTTGGCGAGGTTCTCGTTGAAGATCACCACGCGGTGCCATTCCGTGCGCTCCTTGCGCTCGCCCGAGGCCTTGTCGCGCCAGGATTCCGAGGTGGCCACCGACAAGTTG
>JAGWNK010000065.1 GCA_028871345.1 Alphaproteobacteria bacterium
AAAATGGGTTAGCCGTGGTGGTCGTCCGCTGAACAGCTGCGGAATCTCCGTGAATAATTCGTTCGGCACAGCGATATGGCCATCTGGATCGTGGCGTATGCACACATAAATGCGCTGAGTTTTTGAGCAGCGCATATGGCACCGTGGCCCCTGCCGCCAATGGGACGGACAAGCTCGTCCGGCGCGGCTCATCGCGCAGCACGTCGGGAGCGGCGGAGAAAGCAGATGTTCTATTGCTCGGTCGATGAACAGGTGCGTTGTGTGATCGTCGACATGGTAGCCTATGTCAACAAGAGCGACGAATTTCGCTGATGGAGATCACAGAATGACAGGTTGCGGATGCGGCGAGGTAGAAGCGAGACAGGCGGGACAGCGCCGGACTTTGCGCGTCGCGTTCGCACTCAACGCAACCATGTTTGTCGTGGGGATTATGGCCGGAATCGCAGGTCAATCGAGTGGACTGATTGCCGACGCCCTCGACATGCTGGCCGATGCGTCAGCCTACGCGATTGCGCTCATGGCAATTGAGCGTAGCGGTATCTTCAAGGCGCGCGCGGCGAATTTGAGCGGGACGATACTTCTGATCCTGGGAGCCGGAGTGATGCTCGACGCCGGACGGCGTGGCATCTTCGGTAGCTCTCCGCAGAGCATCGTGATGATCGCGGTCGCAACGGTCTCGCTCTTGGTGAACTCGACGGTTCTTTATCTTCTGTCAAAGCAGCAGAACAAGAAGGAAGTACATTTGCGCGCGACCTACATCTTTACGCGCGCCGATGTGATCGCGAATCTGGCCGTAATCCTCTCGGGCGCCGTACTGCTCGTCACGAAGTTCCGGTATATCGATCTGGCCGTCGGTGGCGCGATCGGCATTTACGTCATCCACGAGGCCCTCGAAATCCTGGGCGAAGCGCGGGAAGCACGCGAAGCCGAGCTGCGGGTGAAATAGCCTCAGAGACTCGTAATCACCTTGCGTAATTTGGCCTGGACTTGCGCGGCCGCCGCCTTGAGCTTCGGATTCTCAATTGCCTGCATGGAGGCGACGGGATCGATGGCGGCCACTTCGACCTTGCCGCCGCCGACGTCCTGCAGGACCACATTGCAGGGCAGCATGGTACCGACCTTGTCTTCGATTGCCAGGGCTTCGTGGGCAAGGGAAGGATTGCAGGCGCCCAGAATCCGGTAGTCGCGAAACTCGATTCCGAGCTTCTTCTTGAAGGTCTCCTTCACGTCGATTTGGGTGATGATGCCGAAACCTTCCTGAGCGAGCACGTCGGTTGTCCGGCGGAGGGCGGCATCGAACGGACCAGCTATCGTCTTGGCAAAATAATAGCTCATACCGATTCTCCTGCGATTGGAGGTGAACCTATATAACAGGTTCCTGCTATTTGTTGACGAATTCACCAGGTGACAGCGGTGCGACAGCGTAGCAATTGAGTCGCGCGAGCAAGCCCTAGGCGACCCCCGTGGTTGATACGGGTTCGGCGCCATCCCGGACGCTGGCATCTGGCACTCTGTTCGCCACTGTTCTTGTGGGCGACTTCGAGATCGGCAGCAGCGGCAGGACGAACTCCGTTGTGTGCCCTTCGAGCGAGGCAGTGTGGCAATGTAAGTCAAATTCAGCTTCGAGTTCAGCTTCGGCGCGCCGCCAGTTGTCCTCCGAACAACCCTCGCGCCGCCCTTCGCGTTCCCAGATCAGATAACTCCGCAAGCGAATTTCGTCACCAGATGGTTTGATGTGTCTTTCGTGCGACATGGCGCTCTTCCTCAGACTTTCCGAAATTCGGTTGAAGGTTTGCCTTCGCTGCCGCGGTCAACGGGGTGACTTTCGCGCTGCTAAGGGGATTTAGTCGCCTCGCGTCGCAATACAATGAGACGTATCTCGCGGCGCTCGTATCCCAACTGTTGTCTTGGGCCATTGCCTGCATTTGCAGACGATGCCAAGCCAAGGGCTCTCGGAAAAGCATCAGTGCCCGAGCCACCGCCAGAATGAGGCCTGGTGCACTCGTCTCGTCGAATACAAAGCCCGTGGCCGAGCGATTGGCAATGGCGTGTGCGTCCGCGTTGACCACGGTATCGGCGAGCCCGCCAGTCCTGCGCACAATCGGCAAGGTTCCATAGCGCATGGCATAGAGCTGCGTAAGTCCGCAGGGCTCAAACCGCGCTGGCGCGAGCAGAATGTCGCTGCCTGCCTGAAGCAAGTGCGCCAGACGCTCGTCATATCCAATTACAACCGAGAGTTGGCCGGCGTAGCGACTTTGGGCTTGCCGCAAAGTCACTTCGATGTCCCGGTCACCGTTGCCAACGATCACGACCTGCGCACCCTGCGCGACGATCCATGGCAAAGCATCCACAATCGTATCGGCCATTTTTTGGCGAGTCAGCCTGCTGACGCAGCCGATCAACGGTGCATTGTGATTGACGGGCAAGCCGAACTCATGCTGCAGCGTCTGTTTGCATGTACGCTTGCCTGAAAGGTTCCCTAGCCAGTAATTTTCGGGCAGATGTTGGTCGACGGCCGGATCCCACAAGGTGTCATCAATGCCGTTGAGAATTCCAGCGAGGTCATCGCCTCGATCCCTCAACACACCGTCCATGCCAGCTCCGAATGCGGGCGTCAGAACTTCGTTGGCATACGTTGGACTGACGGTGGTCACGCGGTCGCTGTAACGGAGCCCTGCTTTCAGGAATGACACCTGCCCAAAGAATTCAATGCCGTCTGGGTTCATGTAACATTCTGGAATACCGATGGACGAGATGACGTCGCCCGGAAAATTCCCTTGAAAGGCCATATTGTGCACGGTGAAAATGGTGCTCGGCCTTGGCGCTTTTGTCTGGGAGAGAATCAGCGGCAACAGCCCCGTATGCCAGTCGTTCGCGTGGACGATGTCAGGCTGGCAGGCGATGCCGTTTCGCCCCAGCGCAAGCTCTGCGCCAACATGCGCAAAGAAGGCGAAACGTAAAGCGTTGTCTGGCCAGGCGCGACCGTTATCGTCCTGATAGAGCCCGCCTTGACGCCGAAAGAGGCTTGGCGAATCGACTAGCCACAGAGGCACGTTTGCACCAGGAAGCTTTCCGGATATGAGCGTCGCATCCGATACGCCGAGCAGTGGATCAAGCTTGGCCACAATCCTGGGCCTGTCGATGAGCGAGCATGCTTGGGGGTATCCCGGTAACAAGACGCGAACATCGACGCCGCAGCGCGCCAAGGCAATCGGCAGGGCGTGAGAGACATCGGCAAGTCCGCCAGTCTTTGCCAACGGATATGCTTCAGCGGTCACGAAGAGAACTTGAAGGCGACGCGATAGTTCGACGTTCAACTTTGGTGGCATGTCCATCCGGCTCCGGCAATGCGGTTGGAGGGGGCGAGATGATGGGGACATCTCCGGCAGAGCCGGATGGACAGCTTCAAACATCAGTGCGCGAGCTCCCGGTTCGGCCACATACCGTGACTGTCCGGCGCGCCGTGAATCATGGCCTTTCTCCTTTCTGGTCAGCGTGGTTGTGTCCGCCAAGGCCGTCACCCAAGAACAGGTGCATGAACGGGTACGCGGACAACAGTAGAAGCGGTGCAGCTGCAATGACGTGGGAGGTGCGCCCGGCCGCTAGAAGGACGCCGATGTTCGATAACAGCATGGCGACCAGGAAACTGCCGCGCGGTTGCCAGGTGGGTGCCGGGCTGGCGGCCGTTGTCGCCCTCCATTCGCGCTCGTGACCCAGATGTTGCGTCATCGCGGTTTCTCCAGGAGGACTTTGCAGCAAGCCTCTCAACAGCAGCCGTGGTGGTGCGATCTATGCCGCGGCGCGTCGGCAGCGGCTCCTGTATGGCCGTCAGGTGACGCCAGGAACTTGTCTCGGCAGCTTGTGGAGCAGAAGTAGTACGTCGTGCCGTTTTGAACAGCCGTTTCCGCGCTCCCGATATCGACTGTCATACCGCATATGGGATCGACCGCCTTACCTGATTCATTACTGACGACATTGTCGTCGAGTTCTGTAGTTCCGTTGTGCGAATGTCCGCCTTGGTTGTGGCCCATCGCATGCGCGCCGCAACCGAACCGCATCATCACAAACAGGGCGCCGGCACCAATGGCTAGAAACAGGATGGTCTGTAGTGTCATATCATCAGCTCCTCAGTATTGCGATCACCTGATCGCCGGGCTGCCACGAATGAGCGTGAACTCTCTTGTTTCTACCCATCAATACGCATGGCTCCGTCGGTCCCTCTCGAGGTGATCGCGACGAAGGCTGCGTCATCGTGACGCCAGCAAGTGTGGATCAGGGGCTATGACTGACGACGGTCGCTGGTTGGATATCGTTCGCTGCGCGCGCGAAAGCGTCTAGGTCGCCCCATGTCAATTCGAAATTGGAAGAGCCTCTTGCAGATGCAGGCTTCACGAATGTTCCTGCAATTTGGCGACCAGAGGGTTCCGAGAACATTATCTGGATCGTTGCCGATCAGAGATAATGGGCGTTTGATGGCGCTCGTCGCTGGGTACTGTTTCTACATATGGTCTTCTGTAATTTGCGACTTCCGAGCGTGCCGAAATGGATGAAACGCGCAAACATTGGGACGAGGTTTACCGCTCAAATGCGGAAGCCGAGGTCAGTTGGTTCCAGGAGCACCCGGAGCGATCGCTGGCGATGATCGAGGCTATGGCGCACGAACGCTCGACGTCGATTATCGATGTCGGTGGCGGCGCTTCTCGGATCGTGGATGAGCTGCTGATTGCCGGTTATGTGGATGTAACCGTTCTTGATGTTTCCGAAGCAGCCCTTGGCCGGTCCAAAACGCGTCTGGGGCCGAGGGCCGCAAACGTAAAGTGGATTGTTGCCGATATCGCGAATTGGAGCCCGGACCGTACATGGGGCGTTTGGCACGATCGGGCCGTATTTCATTTTCTAACCGATGCTACAAGTCAGAAAGCTTATATCGAGGCGTTGGAGCGAGCGACGGCGCCGGGGGCCGCGGTCATCATCGCAACATTCGCGCTTGATGGGCCAGAAAGATGCAGTGGTCTTCCGGTACAGCGCTACAGCCCCGACACGCTTGCTGCGCGCCTTGGACCGCGTTTCCACCTGGTCGGGCAGCAAGTTGAAACGCATCTGACGCCAAAAGGGGCTCAACAACGCTTCCAGTTCTCGCTACTGAAACGTGCGTAGAGCGTCCCCGGTCTCGTTGCCCACATGATCAGATCTTACAGCCAGGCCCGAACGCCGATGGTGAAACGCAAGTCAGAGGTCTTGTCTCTCCCCGAACGAGCGTAATCGGCAGTACCACCGAACTTGCTCTCGTATGTCACGCCGATATACGGCGCGAACTTCCGGGTCAACTCATAACGTAGGCGCAAGCCCGTATCGAGATCGGAAAAGCCCGAGCCAATGGCCCGCCCGGGATCATTTTTGGTGTAGAAATTCATCTCGATCTGGGGCTGCAGGATCAGCCGTTGCGTGATGAGAAGATCGGTGGAGCCCTCTAGCTTGGCGGCGTAATGTCCCTCGTCGCTGGCATAAACGGTCGCCGAGACTTCGAAGAAATATGGCGCAAGACCCTCCACGCCGAATGCCGCCCAGGTTCGACCGGCCCGCGAGTCGATGTCGCTGCGCAGACCAGCCTGCAAATCGAAATATGGTGTAATCGGCCGGTCGTAGAAAATTTCCTGCTGGCTGTCTTCTACGGCACCGTGCGAATTGACGTTGCCTTCGCTTCTCAGCCACAGCCGATCGGCGTCGGTGCCCGCCCATGCCTCCCCGGACCAACGAAACTTGTTGTTTGTTCCGAAGCGACCTTCGAACTGGTTCACGATGGCATGGAAGTAGAGCGGGGTCTCCATCGGCATGCCGAAAGGCGCGCTGGGCGTTGCGTCCGGCGTTCCCATCTGAGCCAGTGCCGCGACGGGCCAGAACACCACGGCCGCCACCATACAGGTGATTGTAGCGCGCACGCTCACGACACCACCACAGTGCGAAACATGCCCATCTCCATGTGATACAGGAGGTGACAATGGAATGCCCAATAGCCGGGCGTGTCCGCGACAAAGACAAAGCCAACCTTTTCATTGGGCTTGACATTGATCGTGTGCTTGCGCGGCAGCTGATTGCCCTGTCCATTCTCAAGCGCGAACAGAAATCCGTGCAGATGGATCGGGTGCTCCATCATCGTGTCGTTGATCAAAACGAAGCGAACGCATTCTCCCAGCTTAACGTGAACAGGTGGCGCTTCGGAGAAGGCCTTTCCATCGAAGCCCCATGTGAAGCGTTCCATATTTCCCGTCAGATGAAACTCGATTTCGCGCGTCGGAAGTGCGGCGTCTTCGGCAGGCTCGGATGCGGCGAGATCGGCATAGGTAAGGTTGCGCCGGCCGTTGCCATCCAATCCGTCACCCGCCTCTGCCAAGCGGCTTTGCGGCATCATCGCGACGTTGTCGACATTCGGATTGCCGGCCAGCGTCGCAGGATCGACGCCACTCGCATTGACCGTTGGAATTCTAGCAGCGGCAGGCATCGTCGTCTGCCCCATTCCGGGCATGTTGCCTTGGGTCGTGCTACCCATGCTCGACATGCCGGACATATCCATGTTGGACACGCTATCCATGGCCGAAGTGGAGTTTCCGGACGATGGGGCGGGGGATTGCGACATGCCTGCCATCGTCGCTCCGCCGCCGGAAGAATTGGCATTCATGCCCGCCATATTACCCATGCCCATGTCCGCCATGGTCTTCATCGGGCGCGGATCCAGCGGCGGCACGGCGCCGATCATGCCAGGTCGCGGTGCCAACGTCGCGCGGGCGTAGCCGCTACAGTCTTCCGCTTGCGCAAAGATGGTGTAGGCATCGTTGTCCGGCTGGACGATAACGTCGTAGGTTTCCGCCACGCCGATGCGGAACTCATCGACCATGACAGGGACCACATCCGAGCCGTCGGCCTGCACGACGATTAGGTTCAACTCCGGAATCCGCACATCGAACGTGGTCATCGACGAACCGTTGATGAAGCGCAGACGCACCCGCTCGCCGGGATGGAACAGCGCGGTCCAATTGGCGGCGGGCGGATGTCCGTTGACCAGGAACGTGTAGGTCGCTCCGGTAACGTCCATGATGTCGGTGGGGCTCATGCGCATGGCGCCCCAATCGAGCCTGTCCTTGAGGGTTGCGCCGAGGCCATCACGCTTGGCGTCAGCGACGAAAGTGCCCAACGTGCGCTGGTGGTAGTTGTAGTAATCACTCTGCTGCTTGAGATTGGACATGATCGTCGTCGGATTGTCGTCGGTCCAGTCCGACAGCATTACGACATATTCGCGGTCGTAGACGTAGGATTCCTTCGTGCGTGGTTCCAGAATGAGCGGGCCGTAAAGGCCGGTCTGTTCCTGCATCCCGCTGTGGCTGTGATACCAATAGGTGCCGCTCTGCTTGACCGGAAAGCGGTACGTGAATGTTTCTCCCGGCATGATGCCGCGAAACGTAAGTCCGGGTACGCCATCCATCGCATTCGGCAGGAGTACGCCGTGCCAATGGATCGAAGTCGGCGCAGAGAGTTTGTTCGTGACATTCAAGGTCACGACGTCCCCTTCACGGAAGCGCAGGATCGGACCGGGTAGTGACCCGTTGACCGCCGTAGCCGTCCGCCGACGGCCGGTGATGTTCACGGCCAAAGGCGCAATATCGAGGTTGAAAGTGTTACCTTCCAGCAGCGGCATGCCGCCCAGATTGGCTTCCGCCCGCACGGAACGCGGCCACGACAAGGCCGCGCCGCCGGCGGCCAAGCCTTGCACAAAGCGTCTGCGATTCCAGAAGAAAGATCGGGCAATAACCGGATCGCTCAAGCCGCACGCTCCGTAACGTAGTCGAAAAAAGGGATATGTCGCGCAGGCATTATACGCGCGACTGCGGCTCAGCCCTCAGCCTCTTCTTCACCCATCGCTTGGCGCAGCTGGTGGCGGGCCCGGTAGACCCGCATTTCGACGGCTTTGCTACTGATTCCGAGCATCTGCGCGGCTTCGTCGTGGGAACGGCCTTCCATGGCGGTCAGCAGCAGAGGTTCCTTGTAACGGGCCGGAAGATCCGCCACGGCCTTGTTCAGGCGGCGAAGCTTGTTTGAAGCCTGCGCTTCCGCATCTATGATTTCCGCATCCGACTGCGAAACGTCTGGAGGCTCCACGGCCACGATGCGCAGCAAAGCGCGGCGAACGGCCTGCCGGCGCCCAAAATCGCGGCATTTGTTGAGCGCGATCCTATGCAGCCAAGGCGCGAACGGACGTTTGGGATCGTAGCGCGGAAGCGCCGTCCACGCGGAAACGAAACTGTCCTGCAGGATATCATAGGCGTCGTCGGCCTGACCGACATACCGGCGCACGAAACGATAGAGTGGTTCCTTGTGTTTTTTGACCAACATATTGAAAGCCGCGCGGTCACCACGCGCTGCGCTTGCGGCCAGCGCCTCGTCGGTGTCCCCCTGCGGCGTATCTGTCACATCCGTCCCGCGGTCAACGCTTGATGGATCGCGCTGTCGAACTTCTTGGACTGTTCCTCGTTGAGCACCGAACGCATGGCCAATACATGCTTGATGGTGGCCACCTGGAGTTGTTCTTCAGCATGGTGGAAACGGTCGATGGCAGCCTGGGCCTGAGGTCCATAGGAATGCTCTTTGTCGAGGGCGGCCGCCAGGTCTCGGTTGGCCGCCTGCATCTCGGCCTGCAAAACCTTCTGGCGCTCTGCGAATTGCGATTCTAGCGTCTCGATGCGGTTGTTTTGCTCCGCCGTCAAACCAAGTTCGTGGTGGACGAGAGTGTCCAAGCCCGGCTGCGCGTGCGTCATGCGGTTGCCGTAAGCAACACCGAGCGCACCCCCGACAGCACCGGCAAACAGGGTCAACAGTAGCAGGAGAATGACGGGACGAAGCGGAATCTTCATGGACGTTTTCCCAACAGGAGTGTCGACGGCGCGAAATCCGCCCCGGCCGAGGTTATGATGGTGCTACTGGACGTGTGGTCGAATGTTGCGGTCGAAGCTCCAGCTGCCGCCGCTCCGACGAGCGCGACGATCATGACTCCGGCCTGGCAGGAGGCGACGATCCTGCCGGTTCGGCGTGCAACAGTCTGTGCCGCGATGCCCGCCCAAATATCTGCTTCAAGATGATCAAGGGATCGATCCGCGGGCTGCTCCGCGAGACTTGAGATGTCGGTGTCAATCATGGACGGCTTCCTACTTTTCTGGCCCTATCATTACGCAAGACAGGTGTTTCCCCTCCCGGAGGGTTTGTCGCAGACGTGCGTAATAACCGTATTCGGAGCTCAATCCCAGCGAAGGAATAGCCGTGGACAGTCAGACTGGCCGCCCCCTGCCCAGATCGTGGAAAATTGCCGGTGTGGCGGCGTTTGGTATTTGCATAGCCATCCTCGCGGGATGGGCGTTCATCGCCTTGGGCGGCTATGACGTTGCTGCCGATGTCCCGCATACCAGGCCTGTTCACTGGCTTCTCAAC
>JAGWNK010000109.1 GCA_028871345.1 Alphaproteobacteria bacterium
GGTTCTGCATCACGGTAAGATGCGGAAACAGATTGAACTGCTGGAAGACCATGCCGACGCGGCGGCGGATCGCGTTGAGATCGACTCCTTGGCGCGTGATCTCCTCGCTGTTCAACAGGATTTGGCCGGCATCGATTGGTTCGAGCAGGTTGACGCAGCGCAGGAGCGTGCTTTTCCCGCTGCCGCTGGGACCAATGATCACCATGACTTCGCTGCGCCGCACCTGCAAGTCGATGCCGTGCAAGACCTCATTCCGGCCATACGACTTGTGGACGCCACGCACTGCGACCATCGGGGCCGCGCCCGCTGCTTGACGCACCGCCTTGAGGTCTGTTGCCCCCACCCGGCCAGGTTCAAACGATGGCTCGCTCACCCCGCCGCAATCACTCCTTTCTGGAGCAAGCACGGGACTCATCCCAATGGCCCCTAAGTCCCAACGTGCGTGGTTCGCTCATCTTTCATCGTCGTCAAGGCGCTTGTCGTGATCGATCGGATGGGATCGCCTTCCGCGAACCGACTCCAACGAAAGAGTTGTGCACGTGAGTCTGGAATGGAGTCCGTCACGAAGGAAGCCAGGATTTCGGCAATCGCCGGGGCGAGCTTGAAGCCGTGTCCACTCAGCCCCGTTGCCAGCACCATACCTTCGACACCTGGTACTGGGCCGAGTATCGGAAAGCCATCCGCTGATACATCGTAGACTCCAGACCAGCCGTGCGCAATCCCCGCATCTTCCAACGCTGGAAGGCGGCGGCGCGCGCGCGAGACGAGTGATTCCATCGCGGTCGCTTCGATGCCACTGGGGCAGGCGTCAACATCTACCACGTCTTCGGCGTCTGCCGGGTCGCTGCTACCGATAAGCGTTAGGTCTCTCCCCTCCGGCCGAATGTAGCAGTAGGTTAGTGGATCGGAGACGATCGGACGAGTCGGACGGGCTGCTTCGCGGACGGTAATAATCTGATGCCGGCTCGTGGAAACCGGAATAGGACAACCGCGCCTCTCGAGAATGCCCGGCACCCAGGACCCGGCGCAGTTGAGAACGACACCAGCTTGTAGCTTTCCTTGCGACGTGACGACTTCTATGACGCCCGGTCCGGCTACCGCCCAATCCAATAGTTCGCAATCCGGTCGGTAGACGACGCCCATCTCTCGCGCTCGCGACAAGAAGGCATTCGCGGCGCCCGCCGGGTCACCGTAACCGGAGTCAGCCTCATAAACCCCGCCAATGAGGTCGGCCGTGGTAATGTCCGGAACGAGTTCCGCGATATCTTCTACGCTAAGCCAACGGCTCGGCACAGAAAAGTGCTGCTGCACGTCCAGCCCATTTCGAGCGACGGGCTCCGACGCTTGGTTCACGACCAAGAGCCATCCAGTCAAGGTGAAACCAGCATCATAGCCGGTCTCGTCACGGCACGAGGCGTAGGCCTGAAGGCCCTGCCGCGCCATCTGCACAAGGGTTGGATGGGTGTAGAATTGCCGCAGAATGCCGCTCGAACGCCCTGTGGGACCCGAAGCGACGGTGCCCTTTTCAAGGACGAGAACATCCTTGACTCCGCGCTTGGCGAGTTCAAAAGCGGTGCAGCAACCGACGATGCCTGCTCCTATGACAACTACATGATGTGTCTCTGTCCCGGCCATACTGAGCACCTCGTCGCCCTCAGGGACTTAGCAACTACAACAACGTGCTTT
>JAGWNK010000032.1 GCA_028871345.1 Alphaproteobacteria bacterium
GAACAGCCTGATGACGATGTAACACCCACCCGTGACCTTGGTCACGCATGGAGAGCCGGATGCTTGGAAACTTGCACGTCCGGTTCGGCGAGAGGGATGGAGAAACCAGCCTCTTAATCAGGGTACGGCGCTTCATCCCTACTCACCTTTCGTCCCTTCTTTGTCCGTCTTAGGGATGTCCGTCTTCGCAAAAAACGTCGTTCCTAACGAGGAACAAAAAGTGGCTCGGACTGTTATTATGCGTGAGTGCCTCGCTTGGGCCAGCGCACAATCGGCCTAACTCCTTGAATTAACGTTATCTTTTTTGCGTAGAGGGTTGACATGGACGATAAGCAGCGCAGGAGCGTCGAGCCGGAAAGACTTCACCCGGTTGCCGAGGCCCTGCCGCAGGTGAAATCCCCGAAGTCGGAGGCGGCCCGCCAGTACAAGGCCCATCAAAAGGCGATCACTCAAGGGCTGCGCCAGTTCTTCGACGCGGTGGCGGCCGAGCCTGTGCCCGAGGAGTTCAAAGATCTCCTGAAAAAACTCGACGACGAGAAGACGGATGGTGGGGCATGAACGACGCCGATGCGCGACCAAGTAATCTGACGCCGGAAGCGACCAAGGCCTTCCGAGAGGGCCTCGTCGAGATGATCCCGATCCTGCGCGCCTTTGCCCGCTCGCTCTGCGGGCATCGCGACCTTGCGGATGACTTGGCCCAGGAAACGCTCGCCAAAGCCTGGCAGGCCCGCGAAAAATTCCAGCCGGGAACCAATCTCAAGGCTTGGCTGTTCGTCATCCTGCGCAACGAATTCTATTCCAACCATCGCCGATCCAAGACCGCCGCCGACTATAACGCCGCCTACTCGCATGCTAGCGAGGGCGTCGAGGCCGAACAACACGCGCGCCTCGATCTCACCGACCTGATGCGCGCCTTCCGCCAGCTGCCGCCGGAGCAGAAGGAAGCCTTGATCCTGACGGCCAGTGAATTCAGCTACGACGAAGCCGCAGGTATCTGCGGTTGCGCCGTCGGCACGATCAAGAGTCGCGTTTCGCGCGCGCGCAAGCAGCTGCAGACACTCGTCGAGGGCTCTGCAGGACGCCTTCCGGACCGCAGAGAACGGGCCGATGACCTGGCGGATGTCTTTTTCCGCAAGGTCGGCCCCAGCGACGTCGGGAAAGAGCAAAAAGAGCACCGGTAATCCGACCGTCGGACGATCGCCACGAGGCCCCACCGGCATAGCTGGTGCATGTCGGCGCTGGGTGTGGTTTCCTAGGACAGATGCGTGGAAAGCCGGTCTGCCGGAACACGCAGCGTGATGACAACGCCTTCGCGCCGCCATTCCCGCTCGAGCGAACCATGAAGTTGGCCTTCCACCGTACGGCTCGCCAATAAACTGCCGAAGCCGGTCCGTTCGGGAATCTCCTCGACCGGAGGGCCGCCTTCCTCGCGCCAGATCAGTTCGAGCATGCCGTTGTCGATACGGAATGTTATGCGAACAGTGCCGCCAGGTTGCGACAGCGCGCCGTACTTCGCCGCATTCGTCGTGAATTCGTGCAGGACGAGCGCGAGGTTCGGCACGGCGTCGCCGTCGGCCGGAATTTCCGGCCCCTCCACCGTGACGTTTGTGGTGCCAGCCGCACCGCACGCCTCGACGTAGGGAGCGATGATGGTCTGCACCAAAGTCGGTATCGTGGCCGTCGTGGCGCCGCCGCTCTTGGCGGTCGTCATATCGGGTCGCGTCAATTCGTGTGCCCGGGAATAGGCGCCGAGGCGTTCCTGCACCGACTTGGCAAGCTCTGCGGGCGTTCGGGCGGTCCGGGCGCTGAGGCTGACCAACCCGGCCGCGACCGCGAGCAGGTTCTTCACGCGGTGGCTCATCTCCCCGAGAAGCAGTTTTTGATACTGCTGCGCACGCCTGCGTTCGGTGATGTCGCGCGCAATCTTGGACGCCCCAACAATGCGACCCGACGCGTCGTGCAGCGGCGAGATCGTGAGGGAGACGTCGACGAATGTGCCATCCTTGCGGCGGCGTATCGTTTCGTAGGACATCACACGCCCGCCGCGCCGGATGCGGTCCAAGATTGTCTTCTCTTCCTGCAACCTGTCGTTCGGGATGAGGATCGTGACGGGTCGGCCTACGGCTTCCGCGGCCGTATAGCCAAAGAGCCGCTGCGCGGAGAGGTTCCAACTCGTGATGACCCCGTCGAGGTCCTTGCTGATGATGGCGTCTTCGGACCACTCGACGATAGCCGACAGGCGTTGCTGGAAATAGTTCGTGCTGTCACGCTTGGTGATGTCGACCAGGATGTTGACGACTCCCACGAGAACATCCTCGTTGAAGAGCGGCGCGGGATACGACAGAAGCCGCACGAATGTGCCATCCGGCCTGAGCGCCAAGGCTTCGACGCCTCGAATCGCGCGCCGTTCCTTCATCGCCATGGCGACCGGATATTCGTCCTGGGGCATGGGGCTGTGATCCGGCCTGAACAGGCGCCACGACCCCCACCATTGCGTCACGCCGAGCTGCGGGGCCTTTCCCCACAGCCGCTCTGCCTCTTGATTCCAGTAGATTACGCGACCTTCCGCCTCGGTCACGTAAACCGCGACCGGCAGGGCCTCCAACAGCGACCGCAGGACACCCACACCTTGTGGTGTGCCGCCGATCAACGCATCCAGTCCGGCGGGTTCGACCATCAGGTGAGACGCATCCAACGTGTCGAGGTCGATGGTTGTCAAATCGGGTTCCACTGTGCAGGTGGAACATGAAACGTCCGAAGGACCATCTGGGCTCCCCAGCATTCCTGTAACAGGTCGTTATCCCTGCACTTTCCGCGACGCCAAGGTTAGCCTGTCCGGCGGCCGGCGTCTGTGACAAGGAAAGTAAGGTACGCACACCATTGACACATGCGATCAGGCCCGAGGAGCCGGAACCCAGCCCCGGCGCCCGGGGTTGTCCAACACAGGACAAGAGGACATATCCCATGATCGGTTGGGCGCTGACGTTCTTCATCCTCGCGCTGATCGCTGCCTTTTTCGGCTTCTTTGCGCTGGCCGGCCTTGCGGCGAGCATCGCGAAAATCCTGTTGCTGGCGTTCATCGTGCTCCTGGTCTTGAGCCTCCTTTCGGGAGCGGTGCGAGGACGTCCTCCGCCGCTTTAGGAACCTAAAACGCGGCCGGCACGTTGTTACGGTGCGAGCGGGCGCCCGGCACGGCCGCCCAGCCCCCTTCCCAAGACCGTTCGGGCTCCCGTTCGCATCATCCCAAAAAGAGAAAAGCCAAGAACGAGGTCAGCGAATGAATACGGATCGCATTCAAGGAAACTGGAAGCAGCTTTCGGGCAAATTGCACGAACGCTGGGGCCAGCTTACCGATGATGACATTGCCAGAATTGCCGGACAGCGCGACCAACTGATCGGGAAGATCCAAGAACATTACGGCATTGCCCGCGATCAGGCCGAGAAGCAAGTCAAGGACTTCGAGGCCTCGCTGAAGCACTAGTCCGCCGTGGCGCAGCGCCGGCATCTTCGAAAGTCTGCGGCACCACCGCCGCGACGCACGCGCGAAGCGCCGGCGCTGGGCGGGCGACCGTCCCGCCGCCGTACGAACCCTGGGGGATCGTGCCCTCGAACGTGCCGTATTGCAGGGGATGATCCTCCACTTCGACGGCCAGGCGCTTCACGGCCGGATCGAGCGACGGCACTTTGGTAACCGCCCACGATTTGTAAACGCCGTCCAGTTCCAGGCGCAGATCGTAATGCAGCCGCGTCGCCGCGTGCTTCTGGATGACAAAACGCCGAAACCGCCCTGCCGGCCTGACCTTCCCGGCGGGCTCGAGCGAAATATGGAAGTCCCGTTTCCTGCGGTAATCTGTGAGACGCCCTAGGGTCATGACCGTCAGCGCCCGTACAGCGCTCGCAGTTCGACCTTGGCATTCTCCAACACCCGTTTACGCCTCTTCGGCAGGTTCCTTCCCGCCCGATTGATGTAGAATGTCAGCATCGACATCGCCGAGCGGAACGGTGCCGCTTTCCGCCGCCGGCTATGATCCGCCGACCGCTTGAGCGATTGGGCGATGGCTTTCGCGCTCCGCAGCGTGAAGACGCGGGGTGACAGCGTCAGGGCGTCGCTTTCGCGAGTCACGCGCCCGGACCACCTGCGCGTCTTTCCTCCATCTCGTCCTTTGTGTGCCGGTTTTCTCACGCCATGCTCCCTGCACGGATTATCAGGATAACGATCTGCCGGAACGGCCGTTCCCGGGGCAACTCGCCCACTCCCGCCGCGTTGTTTCTGGGTGAGGCGGGAACGCCTTTGGAGGCTTATATGAAAACCGCCTTGCTCGCCGCTGCCGTTGCTGCCGCGGTCTTGTTTGCCGCAGGATGCGAGACGGAATACGGTGAAGGCTACGGAGGCGGTTACTACGCCGCCGAACCGGGGGATTGGGACGTCTACTACGACGGCTTCTACGGCCCCTACGCGGGCGGATATTGGGGCGACGACGACTTCTTCTATTATGAAGACGAAGACGGCGGTTACCGCCGCGACGTCGATCACCACTTCCGCCGCGCGCCTTTCACCCACGCCAGAGGCTTCCACTCATCGCCGCGCGCCCGAATGAGCCCTCCGCCTAGCGACAATGGCGGGGGCTAGCCGGCTTTCCCGGGCAGGAAGGTGTCACGATCAGGCTTGCTGCCGCCGGCAACGGATCGATAGCGTTGAATCAGGCGGAGAGAGGCCGCTATGCCCAAAATCGCCATGCCCAAAATAATGGCGACAGAGTCTTGGTTTTCACCATCAACCCTGTCGCCTTTGTGGATCTCTTGTATTCTCTCGAATACTCACTCCACCCCAACAAAACGCCTTAGTCCTCAGCGCGTTCCCCGCGCCATTTCAGCTGACGCTGTCTCCGATCGGCCGTCCGTTCGGGGAGGAACCCGTGTCCCGGCCAAAGGCCGCTGGTGGGCGCATGGCGGGCACCGGACGCCTTGTGGGTTCGCTGATCGAAATGTGCGGGAAGGCTGCGCGGTCGACCGGGCGATAGTCCATCGGCTCCCGGTAACCGGCCACCTGCGACAGAGCCTCCGGCTCCAACAGCGTCACCGAGGACCGGCCGGTCTTCACATAACCTTTGCGTTTGAGAAGCTTGAACGTGCGGTTGACGTGTACGGCGCTGAGCCCCAGGCCATCGCCCAGTACTTCCTGCGTCAGCGGCAGCTGGAAGCTGTTGCCCTCGGTGAGCCCGGATTTTGAGAGGCGGGCATGGAATTCGAGGAGAAGATGCGCCACGCGCTCAAAAGCCTTTTGCTGGCCAATGCGAACGACTTGCGACAGGAGATGATACTCCTCATGCAGCCGCATCACGTGGAAGGCGGCCGTAACGGCAGGAACGTCATGCGGCCGCTCGATGACCATGGACCTCAGCATGCCGAGGTCGAGCGTCGACAGGCGCGTCAGCGATACGTACGAAGCCTGCGCCGCTCCGTCCACGTCGGCGGACAAACCCATGATTTCCCCAGGAAGATAGAAATTGAGGATCTGCCGCCGCCCGTTTGTGAGGTAGCGGGCCCGGCAGGCCCAACCGGACCGGATCAACCTCGGCCGCTCCAAGAGCTGGCCCTCGTCGATCAGCCGCGCATTCGGCCGGTGGGTCTGAACCGACCCCAACTGGCCGATCAACATGGATGATTCGTCCTTCGACAGCGGAATGCCGCACAAGGAAAGTGCCCCACCGCGAATCGCGGGGGAAAAGCCGACAAGGTCTGTTATCATAAAAATTCCCCGACTGCGCAGACGGCAAGATCGCCGCAACCACAATAGTTAAGTTCGACCGGGGGCTTTGGTTCCCAGGAGCCGCAATATTTCTCAGTGCCCGCCCGCCCCCGTCATGGTATCGAACGCATGGAGTGGGCGTTGTGGTTGCATACGATGGAGTTCGACCATGCCCGACAAGAAAACCATCGAACGTGCAAAGAAGGACAAAGAACAAGGCAAATCGGCCTCGACCCAGGCGGGCGAATTCGTCCGCGAGGAGATCCACAAGGTTCGCCGAGGAGAGCATGGGGCGAGGTCTCCACAGCAGGCGATTGCCATCGGCCTGTCGCAGGCCCGGCGCGCCGGGGTCGATCTTCCGCCGCCCCGAAAAGGCCAGGTCAAAGAAAGGACGCGCCGGAGCGCCAAACGTGCCTATGAAGCCGGCCAGCACATGCGCAAGCCAGCGCGCCGCCCGCGCATATCCAAGGCCGTGACCTCCGTACTAAAGAGAGAGCCGACGGCGAGCGTCTCGGCCCGGAAGCTTTCGACGCAGGCCAAAGAAGCGGCCCGCCGGAGATCACCGGCTGCTCGATCGGCAGCGGCGCACAAGGCCGCCCAGACCAAGGGTAAGCGCGGGCGATCCGCAGCGGCTCGCAAGGCCGCGAAGACGCTGGTGCGACACAGAAGGCGGAAGGCCTGATCGTGCCGCGGGCCGTTTTACCCCGCCCCTTGGAGGTCCTCAAATTCAGCGACGACGGGCAGACCCCGAACAACCCGTTCCTGCCTGTCGTCGTCTACCGCACGGCCCTGGTCATGCCCGCGCACGCCGATCGCGCGGCGGAATTCGAGAGGATTCCTGCGGACAACGGCTGGACCGACGCCTGGCGGGACGGAATCTACGATCACTTGCACTTTCACAGTGCGACGCACGAAGTGCTTGGCATAGCCCGTGGCCATGTGCGCGTGCAGGTCGGCGGAAAATCCGAAACAATTCTCGATCTCGATGCGGGGGACGTCGTCGTGCTTCCCGCCGGCACGGGTCATCAACGGCTGGCTTTGTCAGGAAACCTGCTCGTCGTCGGAGCCTACCCATCCGGTGGCCGCTATGACAAGCCGACGCCTTCCGATACCGATCACGAACGTGCGGTTCGATCGATTGCCGGAGTCCCTGTTCCGGCAACAGACCCGATGTACGGCGCCAACGGTCCGCTGACGGAGATCTGGCATTCCCGCTGATCCTCACCGGAACCCCCGGGAACCTTTTTGCGGATGTCGTGTTCAATCTAGGCGGCGGGCGCAAGCCCCGCCAGGACAGCGCTGTCCCATGCACATCGTCGAGGTGGGTCGTGTACGTCGAACGTATTCCGCGGCTGGAATCTTCCACCTTTGACCTCGACCAGGTTATGGCGCCTGACGCCCGCATCATCATCGATCATGTCGAACCCGTCATCGACGGCGGTCGCTATGCCGTGAAAGCGACGATCGGCTCGCCCCTCACGGTTCAGGCCGACATCTTCGCGGACGGACACGAAATGCTGGCAGCAACCGTCGTGCTTCAGTGCGAGGAAAGCCGCCTCGTGACCCGCGAACAGATGGTCCGGACGGAGAATGACCGCTATGTGGCCGAGCTCGATATTCAGCAGGAAGGCGCTCATACCTTCCACATCGAGGCTTGGATCGACGTTTACGGAGGATTCGTTCGCGACACGCAGCGCAAAAGGGAGGCCGGTCAGTCTCTGGCGCTGGAACTCCAGGAAGGCCGTGGTCTCGTCGCGCAGGCGCGCGAAAAGACTTCCGGATGCGTGCGGGAAGCCCTGGATGCCCTGTTGAACGGCTTTGAGGCGCTGGATGACGGGGACCGGATCCATCTCCTTACCGCGGACGAGACACGACAAATGATGCGCGCCGTTGAGCACCGGCTGTTCCTGACGCAGAGCCGGCCGCAACGGATCGAGGCAGAGCGGACCGCCGCATCGTTCGCCAGTTGGTACGAGCTGTTCCCGCGCTCGCAATCGCCCCAGCGCGGACGGCACGGCACGTTGCGCGACGTGATCGCTCAGCTGCCGCGCATTCGTGCAATGGGATTCGATGTACTTTATATGACACCCATCCACCCCATCGGACATACGAATCGCAAGGGTCCCAACAACGCCCTGGCGTCCGGCCCAAACGACCCCGGCAGCACCTACGCCATCGGCTCCCAAGATGGCGGCCATGACGCGATCCATCCCGAGCTGGGCACGATCAGCGACTTCCGCGACCTTGTCTCGGCGGCCCGCGCCCACGGCATGGAGCTCGCGCTGGACTTCGCGGCGCAGATGTCCCCCGACCATCCATGGCTGGAGCAGCATCCGCACTGGTTTCCGCGGCGGCCCGACGGATCCAGGAAATATGCCGAGAATCCGCCCAAGAAGTACGAGGACATCGTCAATCCGGATTTCTACTCCGATCCGAAACTCTGGCTGGCCTTCCGCGATGTGCTGCTCTTCTGGGCCGAGCAGGGCGTGCGCACGTTCCGTGTGGACAATCCCCACACCAAGCCGATCCCGTTCTGGGAATGGATCATCGCCGAAATCAAAGCAGCATTTCCCGACACGATCTTCCTGTCTGAAGCATTCACCCGGCCCGCGCGGATGATGCATCTGGCAAAGGTCGGATTCAGCCAGTCCTACACCTACTTCACGTGGCGCAATACAAAGGCCGAGTTGACCGAATATCTGACCGAGTTGGCGGCAAACCCGCTGCGATACTATTTCCGACCAAATTTCTTCGTGAACACGCCCGACATCAACCCACCCTTCCTCCAGACAGGAGGACGGCCCGCGTTCCTCATTCGCGCCGCCCTCGCCGCCACCTCGTCAGGACTCTGGGGCATGTATTCCGGCTTCGAGATATGCGAAGCCGCCCCCCTGCCCGGCCGCGAAGAATATGCGGACTCCGAAAAGTACCAGATCCGCCAGCGCCGCTACGATACGCCCGATAACATCGCAGGCGAGATCACCCAGTTGAACATGCTGCGGCGTCTCGAACCTGCGCTGCAGTCCCACCTCGGCATCACGTTCCACAACGCCTTCAACGACAATATTCTCTATTACGCGAAGACGGCTCCCGATCGCGAGGACCGGATCCTCGTTGCCATCAACCTTGATCCCTCTTGCGCGCACGAGTGCGATTTCGAGGTTCCGATGTGGGATTGGGGCCTGCCTGACGAAGGTACTGTCGATGTCGAGGACCTGCTGCACGGCGACGCGTTCAGTTGGCACGGCAAGCTGCAGCGCCTCAGGCTGGAACCCTCGCAGCCCTACGCGATCTGGAGATGCTGGCCGCGCCAGGAGACTGCCTAGTGCTGCAAAAGGCGCCGCAGATAACGCTGGAGCCGCACTGGTACAAGGACGCGGTCGTCTACCAACTCCACGTCAAGTCGTTCTTTGATGCCAATAACGATGGCACCGGCGATTTTCCCGGACTGATCGAAAAGCTCGACTACATCGCCGCCATCGGCGTGACCGCCATATGGCTGCTGCCTTTCTACCCAAGCCCGCGGCGTGACGACGGATACGACATTTCGGAATACCGGGGCGTCCATCCTGAATACGGCACCCTGGCGGATTTCAGGCGGTTCATCAGCGAGGCTCACAAGCGCGGTCTCAGGGTGATCACCGAACTCGTGGTCAATCATACCTCAGACCAGCATCGCTGGTTTCGCAGGGCGCGCAAGGCCAAACCGGGGTCTGCAGCGCGCAACTATTATGTCTGGTCCGACAACGACAGGAAATACGCCGGCACGCGCATCATCTTCATCGACGCGGAGAAATCGAACTGGACCTGGGACGATGAAGCACAGGCGTATTTCTGGCACCGCTTCTATTCGCACCAGCCCGATCTCAATTTCGAAAATCCCCAGGTGCTGCGCTCGGTGCTGTCGGTCATGCGCTTTTGGCTCGACCTCGGCGTGGACGGACTGCGGCTCGATGCGGTGCCGTATCTGATCGAGCGCGAGGGCACAATCAACGAGAATCTCCCGGAAACCCATGAGGTCCTGAAACGGATCCGGTTCGAAATCGACGCGCGCTACCCCGATCGCATGCTGCTGGCGGAGGCCAACCAATGGCCGGAGGATGTCCAGGTCTATTTCGGTAACGGGGACGAATGCCACATGGCTTTCCACTTTCCCCTCATGCCGCGAATGTACATGGCCATCGCGCAGGAAGATCGCTTTCCGATCACCGACATTCTGCGGCAAACGCCATCGATCCCCGACTCGTGCCAGTGGGCGATATTCCTGCGCAACCATGACGAGCTCACGCTTGAAATGGTGACCGACCGCGAGCGCGACTACCTGTGGAAGACCTACGCATCCGATCCCCGAGCGCGGCTAAATCTGGGCATCCGCCGCCGGCTCGCCCCACTGCTCGAACGCGATCGGCGCCGCGTCGAGCTGATGAAAAGCCTGCTTCTGACCATGCCTGGAACGCCCGTGGTCTACTACGGCGATGAAATCGGCATGGGCGACAATCTGCACCTGGGAGACCGCGACGGCGTCCGCACGCCGATGCAATGGTCCTCGGACCGCAATGGAGGGTTTTCCCGCGCCGATCCGGCATCGCTGGTTCTGCCGCCGATCATGGACCCGCTGTACGGCTTCGGGGCCGTCAACGTGGAGGCGCAGTGGCGCGATACCCATTCGCTGCTCAACTGGTTCCGTCGCATGGTGGTGGAGAGGCGCAAACATCGCGCCTTCGGCCGCGGCAGCATCCGCTTCCTCAATCCCCAGAACCGCAAGGTGCTCGCATACCTGCGCGAGTTCGACGACGAGACGATCCTGTGCGTCGCCAATGTGGCGCGAACGGCCCAGGCGGTGGAACTGAATCTCTCCGAATTCGCCGGCCGCGTGCCGGTGGAACTGTCCGGCGACACGGCGTTTCCCATGATCGGGCAGCTCACCTACCTGCTGACGCTTCCTTCCTACGGCTTCTATTGGTTCCTTCTGAGCGCCGGGGCCGCACCGCCTGTCTGGAGCGCCGCGACCGCGGCCGCTCCTGTCGAGCAACACACCTTCGTTCTGCGCGATGGATTGACGGACATCGGAAAGGGAGACGCCCGGGCCATCTTCAACACGCAGGTCTTACCGCCCTATGTCCGCGGCCGACGGTGGTTCCAGCAGAAAGAGGCTGCCGACGCCAAGATCGAAGTCGTAATGCTGGGCCGCTTCGCTTCGAGCGATGACCTCGTCTACGCCGAGATCACCGCCGACGACGGCAGTCGGACAGAGCACTACGCCCTCCCACTCTCCGTGTCGTGGGACGACGTTACGTCGCAACCCTTCGAGGCGCCCCTGGCGCTCGCCCGGGTGCGCAAAGGCCGCCGTGTCGGCTTCCTGACCGACGCCTTCGCCACGCCGGTGTTCGCCCATGAACTCCTGTCCCACCTCCGCGCTCCGCAGAAAGTCGATATCGGACAGTGCGCGCTCGAATTCCGCCCCACCGACATCTACGCCCAGATCGATATCCCGCCGAACGCGGAATTGGAATGGCCGGCCGCCGAACAGACAAACTCCACGCTCATCATCGGTCGCAAGGCGATCATCAAGCTGCTGAGGCGCCTGGTTCCCGGCATCCACCCGGAGGGCGAGATGACCCGCCTGTTGACGGAACGGGGCTTCGGCGGAACGCCGCCAATGCTCGGAGAGGTGGTGCGGATATCGAGCAGTGGCGAAGTGGCGACTGTCGCCGTCGCTCAGGGTTACGTCGCGAACCAGGGCGACGGCTGGCGGTGGACGCTCGACCGGCTGGGCCGCATCGCCGATGAAGCCGCCACGCCATTCGGCGAGCAGCTCGACAATTCGTTCGCCAACTACACGCCGTTTGCACGGCGTGCCGGCCGGCGCATCGGAGAAATGCACACCATCCTGGCAGAGCCCACCGAGGACACGGCCTTCGCTCCCGAAAAGATGGACGAGATGCACTGTCATATGCTCGCCGAGCGCGTCATCGACGGCCTCAAGGCGGCGATCGAGACGGCACGGTCCATCCATGCCCCGGAAGCATCCGACCTTCTGACGAACTTCGATCGGCGAATGGGAGAGATCGCAAGCGCTGTGAGCGAAGCCGCGACGATCGCTGCTGGCAGGCTGCGAACGCGCATCCACGGTGATCTCCACCTCGGACAGCTCCTGCTCGCCGGCGACGACGTGATGATCATCGACTTCGAGGGCGAGCCTTCCAAGAGCATCGAAGAGCGCAGGCAGAAGGATCTTCCGTTGCACGACGTCGCCGGGATGCTGCGATCCTTCTATTACGCCGCGGCCGTGGTCGAGCGCGGATTGAAGCAGGGTAGCCAGGAAGGCCACGACCGAGCCCTCGCCGTCCTCGAACGTTACCGCGAAATCGCATCGCAAGCTCTACTTGGCGGCTATGAGGAAGGCATCGGCCGGCCGCTGAACAACGACGACAAGCGATTGATGCAGCTCTACATGCTGGAGAAGGCTGCCTACGAGCTGCGTTACGAGGCTTCGAACCGCCCTGATTGGCTGGCCGTTCCGTTGCGGGGGCTGATAGCGGCGTCCGATAGTCTGCTGGAGAAGGCGGGCGATGCCTGACCGCGAGCCCCTCTTCCCCGACAATGCCGCCGCTGCGGAATCATTCTGGCGCGACTATCTGACCGATCCATTCGCCGTGCGCGGGCCCCATCAGGCCGAGAGTCGCTGGACGGTGCGCACCTACCAGCCGGGCGCTTTGCGCGTCCGCTATGTGGTGGACGGTGAAAAGCATCCGTTGGAGATGACGGCGTTCGGGCGCGGTCTCTTCATCGCCGATGTGCCGTCGCCGTCCCACTACCGCTTGCGCATCCAGTGGCCCGGCGTCGAACAGGAAACGGAGGATCCGTACAGCTTCGGGTTCATCCTTGGGGATCTCGACCTGTTGCTCTTCGCGCAGGGCTCTCATTGGCGCCTGGCCCACAGATTCGGAGCAGTGCCCGAGTCAATAGACGGGATCGAAGGCGTTTCATTTGCCGTCTGGGCGCCGAACGCGCGCCGCGTGTCGGTGGTAGGGGATTTCAATACCTGGAACGGAACACGTCACGCAATGCGCCGCAGGCCCGAAGCGGGCGTCTGGGAGCTGTTCATTCCCAGGCTGAGGCCCGGTGAACGATACAAATATGAAATCGAGGCTCCCGACGGCACCATCCTGCCCCAGAAATCTGATCCCATCGCCCGGGCGACGGAGCATCCTCCCGCCACGGCGTCGGTCGTCGCGTCGAAGCCGGACTTCGCCTGGCACGACAGCGAATGGATGGCTGCGCGCGCCAAGCGACAGATGCCATCGGCGCCGATATCCATTTACGAAGTGCACGCCGGATCCTGGAAGCGGCCGTTTGCGACGCCCACCGGGCGCCTCAACTGGCGGGGCCTGACGCGCATGCTGATCCCCTATGTGCAACAGCTCGGCTGCACGCACATCGAGCTGATGCCGATCATGGAGCATCCCTTCGGCGGTTCGTGGGGGTACCAGCCGCTGTCGCAATTCGCGCCGAGCGCGCGCTACGGATCGCCCTCGGATTTCGCGGCCTTCGTCGACGCGTGCCACGGCGCCGGGATTGGCGTCATCCTGGACTGGGTGCCGGCGCACTTCCCCGATAATGTCTTCGGGCTGATCCGGTTCGACGGCACGGCGCTCTACGAGCACGCAGATCCTCGCGAGGGGTTTCATCCCGACTGGAATACCTACGTCTACAATCTCGGCCGCACCGAAGTGCAGGGATTCCTGATCGCCAGCGCCTTATGGTGGCTCGAGCAATTCCATGTCGATGGCTTACGGGTCGATGCGGTGGCCTCGATGCTTTACCGGGACTATTCCCGTTCCGTCGGCCAGTGGATTCCCAACCGCTTTGGCGGTCGCGAGAATCTCGAAGCCATCGCTTTCCTGCGCCGGCTCAACAATGTCATCGCCGAGCGGGTGCCTGGTGCCATCACCATCGCCGAAGAGTCCACCGCGTGGCCAGGTGTGTCGGCGCCGCAAAGCACGGGCGGCCTTGGCTTCTCATACAAATGGAACATGGGCTGGATGCATGACACGCTCAACTACATCCGGCTCGATCCGATCTATCGCCGCTGGCATCACCACGGAATGACCTTCAGCCTCGTCTACGCCTTCGCCGAGAAATTCGTCCTGCCGCTGTCGCACGACGAAATTGTCTACGGCAAGGGCTCGTTGTACGAGCGCATCCCCGGCCCGGCAGCCCAGAAACTGGCGACCCTGCGCGCCTACTACACGTTCATGTGGACGCACCCCGGCAAGAAGCTGCTGTTCATGGGTGACGAGTTCGCCATGACGGGCGAATGGAATCACGACGCCCAGCTCGCATGGCATCAATTGACGGACCTGAGTCACGGGGGCGTCAGAAAGTTGCTGGTCGACCTCAATCGGCTCTACCGCGACGAACCCGCCCTGCATCTCGGCGATTCCGATTCCACGGGGTTCGAGTGGCTCATCGTCGACGAGGCCGAAAGCAGCATCTTCGCCTACGTCAGAAATGCCGAAGGGGCGGCGCCGATCGCGGCGATCATCAACATGACGCCCGTGGTCCGCTCGGGATACCGCGTCGGCCTGCCGTGGCCGGGGCGCTGGAGCGAGATCCTTAATTCGGATTCCGAATTGTATGGAGGCAGCAACCTCGGCAATGGGGGCGGCGTATATACCGAGCCCGTCCCCATGCACGGGCGGATGCAATCGGCAACCTTGACCGTCCCGCCGCTGGGTGCGGTCCTCTTGAGGCACTCGCCCTGACATGGGACACGCCCCCGACCGTCTCGACGTCGGCAAGCCGTACCCCGTGGGCGCGACATGGGACGGGCTCGGCGTCAATTTCGCGGTCTTCTCGGCTCACGCCGAAAGGATCGATCTTTGCATCTTCGACAAAGGCGGCAAGCGGGAAATCGCGCGCTTTCCGCTGCCCGAATATACCAACGAAATCTGGCACGGTTATCTGCCGCACGCGTCGCCCGGCACGACCTACGGCCTTCGCGCCTTCGGACCCTACAACCCTGCACAGGGCCACCGTTTCAATCCTTCCAAGCTTCTGCTGGATCCCTATGCGAAGGCGCTGTGCGGCCAGATCCATTGGACGGACGCCCTGTTCGGCTATCGCCTCCACTCTGCGCGCACCGATCTGACCATAGACCGCCGCGACAGCGCCCATGCGATGCCCAAATGTGTCGTTGTCGACGACCAGTTCTCCTGGGGCCCCGACTGCTGTCCGGAGATTCCGTGGTCGCAAACGATCCTATACGAAATGCATGTGCGCGGCTTCACCAAGCTGTTTGCGGATATCCAGCCGCCAGAACGCGGCACTTTCGCCGCGCTGTGCCATCCCAAGGTCATCGCACACCTGAAGCGCATAGGCATCACCACCATCGAGTTGATGCCCATCCACGCATTCTTGCAGGACAGGCTGCTGCTGGAAAAGGGTCTCAGCAACTACTGGGGCTATAACACGCTCGGCTTCTTCGCCCCCGAACCCTTGTTCCTTGGCAACGGCCCTATCCGCCAAGTGCGCGAAATGGTCCGCCGCATGCACGCCGAGAGGATCGAGATAATTCTCGACGTCGTCTACAACCACACCTGCGAGGGCAGCGAGCTGGGCCCCACGCTGTGCTGGCGCGGACTCGACAACGCCAGCTACTACCGACTGGCGGAGAACCCCCGGCACACCATCAATGACACCGGGACGGGGAACACGTTGAACCTCACCCATCCGCGGGTTCTTCAGATGGTGATGGACTCGCTGCGATACTGGGCGCAGTCGTTCCACGTCGATGGCTTTCGCTTCGATCTGGGGCTGACACTCGGTCGCGAGCAGAGCGGCTTCGATCGCAATGCCGGCTTCTTTCACGCGATCCTGCAGGACCCCATCCTGTCCCGGCTCAAGCTGATCACCGAGCCGTGGGATGTCGGACCCGGCGGCTACCAGCTCGGCGGTTTTCCGCCGGGGTTTGCGGAATGGAACGATCGCTGTCGCGATGGGTTACGCAAGTACTGGCGCGGCGATCCTGGAATGCGCCCCGAACTCGCCGCACGCATGTCCGGTTCGGGCGACATCTTTGATACGCGCAAGCGCCGCCCCTGGTCATCGGTCAACTATCTCGCCTCCCACGACGGCATGACGCTGCAGGACGTCGTTTCCTACACCGCCAAGCACAATGAAGCCAACGGCGAGAGCGACCGCGACGGACATTCGGAGAACTGCTCGTCGAACTATGGTGCCGAGGGAGCCACCGACAACCGTGCGATCGTAGAATATCGCGAGCGCGTGAAGCGGTCGATGCTCACCTCGCTCCTGGGGGCCATGGGTACGCCGATGCTTCTCATGGGAGATGAATGCGGTCGCACACAGAGTGGCAACAACAACGCGTACTGCCAGGACAATGAGATCTCCTGGTTCGACTGGTCCCTGATCGAATGCCAGGACGGCAATCGGCTCGTCGAGTTCGTGGCGCAGTTGATCCGGGCACGCCAGGCTTTCGTGACATTGAGATCCAACAGATATCTCGGCTCGAGAGAGCTCGTGCCGGGCCTAACGGAGATGTCATGGTGGGACGAGCGCGGCGTGGAGCTGTCGCCCGAGGACTGGAAAAGCGCGGAAGGACGCCTCTTGGTGCTGCGACGCGCCTTGCGCCGAGTTGACGGATCCATCGAAGTGACGGCGCTAATGATGAATGCGGACACTCGGGGACACGACTTCAAACTGCCGGGTCAGTTCCCGTGGCAGGTCATCCTGGATAGCGCCAGGCTGGACGCGGCGCCGTTGGACTCGCCGGACGCCACATATCCCGTTGGCGAGCGCACGGCGGTATTGCTCGCCGCCGTCGTGGGTCCAGATCATGGCGTATGAGTTCGGACCTAGACGCGATGGCGACGGCACCGTATTCCGGTTGTGGGCCCCGGATGCCGATGCCGTCGATCTCGAGATACAAGGTCACGCAATCATTCGGATGCGGTCTCTGTGCGGGGGCTGGAAGACAGCACGCGCCGCCTGTGCCGAAGGCGCGCGCTACCGCTTTCGTATCGGCGATCTCGCCGTCCCGGACCCCGCCTCGAGATGGCAGGACGGTGGCGTGCACGGCTGGAGCGTTGTTTGTCCCCCCGCGCCATTGGTGCCTGCGTGGGAGGGAAGACCATGGACACAGGCCGTCATGTACGAAATGCACGCCGGGCTCGCCGGAGGTTACGGCGGGATCGTGCGGAGATTGGATGAGCTCGCCGCACTCGGCGTCACGGGCATACAGCTCATGCCGATTGCGGCTTTTCCGGGCAAGCGGAATTGGGGCTACGACGGCGTCCTGCCTTTCGCGCCGGCGGACGCCTACGGCAGCCGGCAGGCTCTCGCTGCGCTGATCGAACAGTCCCACGCCCGCGACATCATGGTTCTCCTCGACGCGGTATACAACCACTTCGGGCCGGACGGAAATTACCTCCATCACTATGCCGGCGAATTCTTCCGGAACGACGTCAACACTCCCTGGGGCGCCGCCATCGACTTCCGACGGAGTGCCGTCAGGACCTTCGTCCGCGAGAACATCGACTACTGGATCAACGAATGGCGCTTCGATGGCCTCCGCTTCGACGCGGTGCATGCCATCGCCGACGACGGCTGGTTGGATGCAACCGTGGCCGATATCCGACGCGAGGCACTGCGCAACGGCCGCTACGTCCACTTCATCCTGGAAAATGAGAAGAACAGCGCGGCGCGGCTGCGCAATGGCTTCACCGCACAGTGGAACGACGATATTCACCATACCCTGCACGTGCTGCTGACGGACGAGAGGGCCGGCTACTACGACGATTACGCTGATGCGCCGGCCGCAAACCTGGCGCGCGCACTTTCCGAGGGCTTCGTCTACCAGGGCCAGCCGTCTCGCTATCGCCGTGGCCGGTCTCACGGAACCGTCAGCCGCGATCTTTCACCCTCGTCCTTCGTCTCCTTTCTGCAGAACCACGACCAGATCGGCAATCGCGAATTCGGCGAAAGGCTGACCACACTGTCGCGGCCCCGCGCCCTTCAGGCCGCCGTCGCCCTTCTGCTGCTGGCACCCCAGGTCCCGCTGCTCTTCACGGGTGAGGAGGTCCACAGCAAGACACCGTTTCTCTACTTCACGGATCACGAGGCGGAACTTGCCGAGGCGGTACGCCGGGGACGCCAGCACGCCTTTTCCGGCTTGTTCGATCCTGCCAGGATCGCAGAGATTCCAGATCCCAACGCACCCGAGACATTCGCGGCCAGCAGGCCCGCGCCGGACGAAGCTGAAGCGGTCTCCTGGCGTCGATTCTATACCGCGCTCCTGGCATTGCGGCATCAGCGGATCGCGCCGTTCACGGAGCGCGCTCGAAGCCTTGGGGCGCGTGCCGTGGCCTCGAAAGCGGTCTTGGCGCGCTGGCGACTGGATAACGGTGATCGCCTAACGATCGCCTGCAATCTCGACGACACCGGCGTTGCCGCCGAACTGCCCGGCACAGGCCAGATCTGGGGGCCACCCCTGCCGAAAACTCTGTCGGCGGATAGCACCTTTGCATGGCTCGAATCTCCATGAGCGAGGAACAAGCCCAAGGTGTGCGCGCGACCTATCGACTGCAGTTCCATAAGGGTTTCACCTTCGCGGACGCCGCACCCCTCGCACCATATTTCGCCTCGCTTGGCATTAGTCACGTCTATGCGTCTCCCATCCTCGTGGCCCGCGCGGGATCCACCCATGGTTACGACGTCCTGGACCACGGTCGCGTCAACCCCGAATTGGGTGGCGACGGCGGTTTCCGCGACTTGGTCGCGGCGCTGAGGGCTTGCGGCCTCGGCGTCATCATCGAAGTCGTCCCCAACCACATGGCCGTCGCTGGGGTTCGCAACATCTGGTGGCAGGACGTCCTCGCGCGTGGAGCAAGGAGCAAGTACGCCGATTACTTCGATATTGATTGGCGTGCTCCGGGGCTGGAGGGCAAGATACTCGTTCCGTTCCTCGGTGCGCCGGCGCTCGACGTCCTGGGCGGCGATCTGAAGGTCGAGTTCGATCCCGAGCTTGAGACCTTCGCGTTCCGCTATTTCAACCACCGCTTTCCATTGCGGCCAGAGGATCAGGCGGCGATGCGCCGGCGTGATCCCCGGACGCTTGGTTTCGTTGAACTCGAATCCCTTCTGGCGCATCAGCACTATGTGCTGGCCGACTGGCACGAGGCCGACTATCGCATCAACTGGCGACGCTTCTTCACCATCACCGACCTGGCGGCCCTGCGCGTCGAGCGGCCAGACGTGTTCGAAGCGGTGCACGCCAAGACCTTCGAGCTCTTTCGGAACGGACTGATCGACGGCATCCGCGTCGATCATATCGACGGTTTGGCCGACCCTCGCGCCTATTGCCGCGCCCTGCACGATCGACTGACGCAGCTTGTCGGCAACCGACCGGCCAACCTGCGGGGGTTTCTCGTCGTCGTCGAAAAGATTCTCGCCACCGGGGAATCTCTGCCTCAGGATTGGCCCATCGACGGTACCACCGGCTACGACTTCATGAATGACGTCTCCGCCGTCCAACATGCGCCGGATCAGATGGAGATTCTCGATCGGCTGTGGCGGCGCTACGGAGGGCGCGGCGCTGTTTTCGAGCGCGAGGAACGGGCGGCCAGGCGCCAGGTTCTCGCGGCATCGTTTGCCGCCCAGTTGGCGGCGACCGCCAGGGCGTTTGCGGCGGCGAGCCGACGGACGTTGAGTCGTCGGGCGTGGCGGCAGGCGGTCGGCGCCACCGTCCGCGAGATGCGCTCGTATCGGACCTATTCAACCGGAAAGGACGACTCGCCCTCGCCGGGTCCTCACTTCTCGCGCGCCACCGAGCGCGCCACCGAGCTCAATCCTTCGCATGCGGAAGCAATTGCCGCCGTCGCTGCGGTGATGAACGACCATGGCGGCGACCATGCGACCATCGAAGCCGTGCGTCGTTTCAATCAACTGTGCGCTTCCGTCGCCGCCAAGGCCGTCGAAGATACTGCCTTGTATCGCTATGGCCGCCTGCTGTCCCGCAACGATGTCGGATTCGATCCTCGTCTGGCGACGATCTCCGTCGACGCGTTCCACCTGCAGGCGGAACGCAGATCCGCGGCCTTGCCAAACAGCCTGCTGGCGACGGCGACCCATGACCATAAGCGTGGTGAAGACGCCCGCGCCAGGCTCGCGGTCCTGAGCGAGATCCCTGCCGTGTGGCGCAAGACCGTGACGGGCTGGTTCTCGATGAACGCTCCTCTTCGTCCGCCGGATCTGCGGCACGCCGACGAGTATCAGCTGTACCAGACGCTGATCGGTGTCTGGCCCGCCGGCGGCGCATCATCCAGCGAATTCGCCGCACTGCCGGAGCGCCTGCGGCGCTGGGCGAGCAAGCACCTGCGCGAGGCGAAGCTGCGAAGCCGCTGGCGATCGCCGAACGAAGCCTATGAGGAGGGGTTCCAGGCTTTCACGCAGATGCTGTTGACGGCCCGTCGCTGTCAGTCCTTCCGGACCGGTGTCGACGACTTCGTCCGCCACATCACACCGGCGGCGGCCGTCAATGGCCTGGTCCAGTGCGCCCTTCGTTGCACCCTGCCGGGCATTCCCGATCTCTACCAAGGGCGTGAATTCGAAGATTTGAGCCTCGTCGACCCTGACAACCGCCGATCGGTCGATTTCGACATGCGGCGCCAAGTCCTGGAGAGTACCTGCGACGGCAACAATTCGTATAGCCACCGAAAGCTCCACCTGATTGCGGCCCTGTTGCGCGCCAGGAGCCGCCATGCACGGCTGTTCTCGGACGGTACCTACCGACGGCTGCCCACCTGTGGGGACCGCAAGGATCATCTGATCGCATTCGAGCGCAGGCTCGCCGACCGTACGTTCGTGATCGTGGTCGGTTGCAGGCTCGCGGGCCCCCTGTGCGGCGGCAGGACCCTCGTCCCATCCTTCGCGTGGTGGGCTGACACCCATGTGGAGATGGGCGATTGGACAGCGCCGGAAGCCATTATCGGCAATCCTGCGGTCCGCGGCGCAACCATCAGGGCGGCGGAGCTGTTCGAAACCGTTCCGGTGTACGCCGCGGTGCACCGTCGTCATCACAACCACGAATACGCTTGATCGGTTCGGGTGTAGCGGCGCGGTCGTACGCGGCGAAGTACATGAATTTGCAGCTAAACATGCCGTTACGACAATTATCGTGCAAAGCGGTGCCGAAGCTTGCGTGCATCTTCCTATCCACAGAAGCGCCGCAATAACTTGATTTCTTTTAAAGAATTTGATAGTAATGATTTGTTAACTAACAATTCCGGGCTGGCCCGAAACTGACTCAATTAGAAGTTGGAGGGGTGTGGTGGTCATGGCGTTGCTGTCTCAGGGGGCAGGTTGATGCTGGGCCTTGAGGGGTATCATGCAAGAGTACGAGTCGCTGCGAGGATCAACGGGGCGTGAGATATGGTATCGCCCTCCCCGCTATGAGGCTCATCGCCTCTTTCCAGGCACGCCCCCGCGAGTGCGGATCGCTAGCGGCCTGTACCAGATACAGAATATTTGCCTAGGCGGAGTCGCCACCACAACGCGCGACACCGAGGAGGAATTCGAGGTCGGCCAGACCCTGCCCATCACCATCCAACAGTCGGGAATCCCGATCTTCGAGTCGACCGCCTCCGTATGCCGCGTCGAGAAGAGCATCTTCGGCTCAAAGACGGCCTTTAAGTTCGTCGACAGCTTCATCGACTTCGACGAGCTCTTGAACCGGAACCTGCGCGCCCAGATCGCAACGCGAACACCCAATCCGAAGACTGCCGACCTTGTTCCGCACGATTACCGGGTCCTCTGTGCCGACGTACTGAAGCTGTTGCGTGGCTATGACAGCATTCTGGCTCCTGACAAGTCCCGCGATTTCGTCGGACGCGTCGACGACAATGCCGCTTTCGATGCCTGCGTCGACCTCCTGATCGAGCACTGGCGTTCTCTGTGGCTGACCGGGAACGACATCGTTCGAACGGTCATGGATGATCACGACCGCCGCGAGGCGACCAAGGAGTTCACCGAACTGGTGCTTACGCCGGAAATGCGCAGGGGCGCAATCTGGGATCGAAGTTATGCCAAGCCGCTCGGTTATCCCGGCGATTTCGAGATCATGAACCAGGTTTACGACTGGAACCGCGTGGGCGGGCGAGCCTATGAAATGCTGGTGCACCGGATCGGCCTGGAGGTGGCCGAATGCATCAAGACGCGGATGGAAGTGGTCCTCGGGCACGTGGCAGCGGTGGCGGAGCGCGACCAGAACGATCGTCCTGCCAGGATCTTGAGCCTCGGCAGCGGGCCGGCTCGTGAAGTCGAGCTTTACCTCACCAGTTCAGCGGCCGAGAACGGGCGCGCAGACTTCACCCTGATCGATCAGGAGCGCCGTGCGCTGCGCTACGCTCACGAAAAGACCTACCCGTCCATCATCCGCCTTGGCGGACGCCATAGCGTGCGCGCCCTCAACATCTCCTTCACCGATGTGCTGCGGGGCATCAGCGCCATGAGCAGCCTGCCCGAGCAGGACCTGATCTATTCCGTTGGCCTTCTGGACTATCTCACCGACCGGCGGGCCGCGGGACTGGCCAAGCGGCTCTACGACATGCTGGCTCCGGGCGGCATGCTCATCATCGGCAACATGAATGAGACGCCGCTAAGCAATCTCTGGCCCATGGAATTCATCACCGACTGGACGCTGTACTATCGCGACGAGGCGACAATGCTTGCCTGGGCGGACGGACTGCAGGCGGCGCGAAGCTGGACGACGACGGACCCGACGGGGCGAGTGCGCCTTCTCCATGTGCTGAAGCGCGGGGGCCGTTAGACGGCCATTTTCACGGACGGATGGCCCGAATGCTTCACGATTCTGCTGCGAGGCAGAGAAATCGTGGCCGCCGTGCCTTTGCCGACCTCGCTCGCCAGGCGCAGCTTTCCGCCGTGAAGCTCAACGAGCTTCTTGGTGTAAGGCAGCCCCAGGCCCGTGCCGCCCTGCCGCCGGGAAAATGACGACTCCACCTGTTCGAAAGGCGCCAGTACGCGCTCGATGTCTTCGGGCGCGATGCCTATGCCGGTGTCACGGACATAGATCAGGACGCCTTCCTGATGGGAGTAGCCGAGACTCAGCTCGACGGAACCGCCGGCAGGCGTGAACTTGATGGCATTGCTGACCAGATTGAGCACCGCCTGGAAGATCAGGCGGCGATCTACCAGGACATGAACCGGCGAAACCGGCTCGACCATCGACAGTTCGACGCTGTTGTTCTCGGCGCGACCCCGGCACATCCGGATGCAGTCGTCGAGGCAGGCGCCGAGATCGCATTCCTCGATCTTGAGCTCCAACTTGCCCGCCTCCGCCTTCGCCAGGTCCAGGATGTCGTTGATGATGGCAAGCAGATGCAGGCCGCTCTCGTTGATGTCGGTGACATATTCGTTGTACTTCGAATTGCCGAGCGGGCCGAGAAGCTGCTTCTTGAGCATGTCGGAAAAGCCGATGATGGCGTTCAGCGGCGTGCGGAGCTCGTGGCTCATATTGGCCAGGAATTCGCTCTTCGACTTGTTCGCCTTGTCGGCCTCCACCAGGAGGACGTTCAGCGTCTTGTTCTTCGCCTCGATGATCTTCTGGGCGGCATAGGAACGGCGCATGTAAAGCTCTTGGATATATGCCGAAAACAGGCCCACTGCGGTCGCCATCAGCAGGAAGAAATCGTTGCTGACGAAAATCCTCAGGGGGAGCGGATTGATCCAGAGCGCGACAAGCTGATAGGCAGTTACCAGCACCGCCGATATGGCCGCCGAAATGTAGACCTGCAGCCTGATGAGGCTTGAGCAATAGATCACCACCATGATCAATCCGGCGTAGTACATGGCGTTCAGCGGCGGCGCCATGATTGCCGTCATCACGATGATGCCGAAGCCGGATGTCAGCATGGTACAGGCCAACGCGGCCTGTCCGACCCTGAAGAAGACCGGATAGAACGTCAGGACGAGGACACCGATCAGGATCGGACTCACTACGCCGTAGCGAATGATCCACAAGAGATGAACGGATTGCGCGCCCACCAGGGCGTCCAGGACGCCGAACACCATGTACAGCCCGATACCCGCCACCAGATAGGCGCGGATGAAGCCAATCGAGCTGACGAGGGCCTCGCGGGTGAAGGTGGCTTCCTGTTCCCTGTCCACGAATACAAGCCGCAGCCGGTCAAGCTCGTACTCTTTGCCCGCCGGAAGGGGCATATATGGCGCAGACGAAGTCATGGGGCCTGGTCAGACTTTTGCCGGCTCGTACTGTGGAAACTGCAGGTAAACATCCCAATAACTTTGCGACGGCGGTTCTCATCGGACCGAGGCTGTCAATGTCCTTTTAAGCATCCTTTTCTAGGTTTGCATCAGGACGCCATTAATTGTCATCGCCATGACGGACTTGGGGTTAAACGTGCGTTACTCAAAGATCATTTTGACCACGGCAATTTACCTTTCTTGCCAGCCAACCTTCGCCGCGGGGTTCGGCCTGAACGAGAACAGTGCGGACGCGATGGCCGTGTCCTATGCGGGCTCCGCCGCCACTGCGGCCGATGCCAGCTACCTCGCCTACAATCCGGCTTCAGCCGCGGACGTGAATTGCTACGATAGTTCCGTCAATGCCGTCGCCATTTTCCCTACGTCCCGCGCGCGGTACACGGCCGCGATGACCTCCGCCGGGTCGAATACTGGCGGTTCGGCCGATCCCACATCCTTTGTCCAGAAGGCCCTCGTACCGGAATACGCCCTGCGAGCGCGCCTGTCTGAGCGCTGGGCGATCGGACTGGTCGTCTCCGCGCCCTGGGGCTTCACGACCAGCTACCCGTCGACTTGGGTCGGACGATATTACGCGCAGACCACGCGGCTCATGAGCGTCAATGCGATGCCCGTCGTCTCCTACGAAGTCTCGCCGCGCCTTTCAGTCGGCGCCGGGCTGCAGATCGAATACGCGCACGGCAAGCTGACCAGTGCCGTCGATACGGGCACCCTGGGTTATCTCTACGGCGTCCCCGGAAGCATCCCGGGCGGGCAGGACAGCCAGGCGACCTACCGCGCCAACTCTTGGGGTGTCGGCCTCACCGCGGGTGTTCTTTGGCAGGTGGATGATCGATTGCGTCTCGGGCTTTCGTACCGTTCGTCGGTGAGCCACCGGATGAAGGGACCGCTCACCTTCGCCCTCGACAGTGCGGGCATCGGGCAGGCGCTGAGAAGTGCCAGCGGATTGTTCACCGATACCATCGCGAAGAGTTCCATGACCATGCCCGACATCGTCCGCTTCGGGGCGCGCTATGCGCTCAACGACCGCTGGACGCTGCTCACCGAAGCCGACTGGACAAACTGGCATCGCTTCCACGAACTGCGCATTATCCCGGCCAACCCGGCGCAACCGGACGATGTGACCGGCGCGGGGTGGGGCGACGGCTGGTTCTATTCCATCGGCGCCGACTACTTGCTTGACGAGGATTGGCATGTGCGGGCCGGTGCGGGCTACGATGCGACGCCCATCCCCGCCACGACACTCAGTCCCAGAATCCCCGATGGCAGCCGGGCCTGGATGTCTGTCGGAGCGCGCTACCAGTTCAGTCGGACCACGACCATCGATCTGAGCTATGCCCATCTCTGCAACTCGGACGGCCATGTCAGCCAGTCGCCGACCCAGATCGGCAACAGCCTTCGGGGCTGGCTCGCAGGCACCACGACTTCGTCCATCAATGCCGTCAGTCTCGAGATCAGCTTCCACACCTGAGTCCAAGATGGCCATCGCTCTTGCCGGTATTGCAGTGACGGCAGGAATGCGTATCGATAGGACGTTCAATCCGTCGAGGATGCCGAAGTGGCCGACAACGCGCCGGGCTGGCCGGGAATTCAGGCGCGCTGGACATCCAGCGCGAAATCAGGCGTCGGCCGGGCCGCCGGCGGCACCAGTCGAGTCTGGTTTACGCTCAGTCACGGCATCCTGAACGAGATTTACTATCCACGTATCGATCAGGCGTGCACCCGCGATTTCGGTTTCATCGTCACGGACGGCAAGGCGTTCTTCTCCGAAGAGAAACGCGATACCGACAGTTCGATTCACGCCATCGAGCATGGCGTGCCGGCCTTCGTGATCAGGAACCGCTGCAAGCACCACCGCTATGTGCTGCAGAAGCTCGTGTTCGCGGATTCTCAACAGGACGTTCTGCTGCAGTATGTGAGCTTCCAGGCGCTGGAAGGAAAGGCTTCCGACTACCGTCTGTTCGCGCTCGTGGCGCCTCACCTCGTCAACAGGGGCGACAACAACACCGCGTGGCTCGACGACTACAAGGGCACGCCGATGCTGTTCGCGAACGGCGGTGGCAGCGCGCTTGCCGTCGCCTGCTCGCCCGCCTTCGTGAACCGTTCGACCGGGTTCGTCGGGCACTCGGACGGCTGGCAGGATTTGTCGCGCCATTTCCGCATGACATGGGGTTACGACCGCGCGGAAAACGGCAATGTCGCGCTGACCGGAGAAGTCGACCTGGGACGCCAGGCCGCGTTCGTGGTCGCTACGGGCTTCGGGCAGCAACCCGAAGAGGCCGCTCAGCGCGCGAAATCGTGCCTGGAAGTGCGGGCGCAGACGACGCTACGGCAATATGTCGGAGGTTGGCGCGCTTGGCACAAGACCTTGGCGGCGCTTGATAAATTCGAGCACGCCAAGGGCAGTTTCCGGACCAGCGCATCCGTCCTGAAATCGCACGAGGAGATATCCTTCCCTGGCGGGTTCATTGCCAGTCTGTCGATTCCGTGGGGCAACGAAAAAGGAGACGACGATCTCGGCGGCTACCACCTTGTGTGGCCGCGCGACCTCGTGGAAATCGCCGGCGGCCTCTTGGCCGCAGGCGCCAGGCGCGAGGCGCGCGACGCTCTGCATTACCTGCGCGCAATACAGGAAGGTGACGGGCACTGGCCTCAAAACTGCTGGCTGGACGGCCGGCCGTATTGGGCGGGAACACAGATGGACGAGTGCGCTCTCCCCGTTCTTCTTCTCGATCTTGCGCGGCGTGAAGGGGCCATCTCGGACACGGAATGGCACGACTTCTGGCCGATGGTGCAGAAGGCGGCGGCCTACATTGTTCAGAACGGCCCCGTCACGGGCCAGGACCGCTGGGAGGAGGATGGAGGTTACTCGCCGTTCACGCTGGCTGCCGAGATTTCAAGTCTATTGGCAGCGGCGGATCTCGCTGAAGTCCTCGGCAAGCTGCAGCAGGCCGATTACCTGCGCGATACCGCTGATGCGTGGAACAGCCAGATCGAGCGCTGGACTTATGCCAGCGGAACCGATCTCGCAAAGAAGACAGGCGTGTCCGGACACTATGTGCGCATCGCGCCGCCTGACGTTGCCGATGCGCCTTCTCCGCTGGCGGGCTTCGTACCCATCAAGAACCGGCCCCCCGGGGATGATGTTCGTCCCGTCTCGCAAATCGTCAGCCCTGACGCCCTGGCATTGGTTCGCTTTGGACTGCGCGCGCCCGACGATCCGCGCATCCTGGACACGATCAAGGTCATCGATGCGCTTCTCAAGGTCGAGCTGCCGGCCGGATCGAGCTGGCGACGCTACAATGAGGACGGATACGGCGAACACGAGGACGGCAGCCCGTTCGATGGAACAGGCGTCGGCCGGCCCTGGCCGCTTCTGACCGGGGAGCGCGCACACTATGAACTGGCGGCAGGTCGTCGCACCGCGGCTGAAAGGCTTCTGGCGGCGCTCGAGGGCTTCGCGGGCGAAGGCCACCTGCTTCCCGAACAGGTTTGGGACGGGCCGGACATGCCGCAGCGCGAATTGCTCAGGGGCCGGCCGAGCGGCTCGGCCATGCCACTGGCCTGGGCGCACGCGGAACACATCAAGCTCCTGCGTTCCCTTTGCGACGGTCGCATTTTTGACACGCCGCCGCAGGCGCTGAAGCGCTATGCGATGGCCGGCGTCGCTTCATCCCGACGAATGCTGTGGCGCTCCAACCAGAAATGCCGCGCTATGGAAGCCGGAAGCATTCTGCGCATCGAACTTCCGACCAAAGGATTGATCCGCTGGACAGCCGACGGCTGGGCTACTTCACAGGCGGTGTGCACCGCGGACAGCGGCTTCGGACTTCAGTTCGCGGATCTAGACACGCAAAGGATCATGCCAGGGGCGACGATCGCGTTCAGCTTCAGGTCGACCGAAGGCGGCAGCCAAGGCGAAATACGTTACGACGTCCTCGTCCGATAGGGCTGTCAACCGCTCATGAATTCGCCCAAAACGGCGGCCACCTTGCGGTTGGCCTGCTCGCTGCCAATCGTCATGCGCAGGCAATCCGGCAGGCCGTAATTCGCCACCGGCCGCAGCACCAAGCCCCGCTCGCACAGGAACCGGTGAGCATCCTGAGCGGTCTTTCCCGCTTGCCGAGGAAATTCGACCAGCACGAAGTTTCCCAGGGAGTCCCCGACTTTTAGCCCGACGCCGCGTAAAGCCTGCACCGTCCAATTGCGCCAGTAATGATTGTGATCGACAGCGCGGCGCACATAATCCTGATCCGCGATGGCCGCTGCGGCTGCCCGCTGCGCGGGAAGGGAAACATTGAACGGGTCGCGCACGCGATTGAGCACATCGGCGATCGGCTCCGGACAATAGGCCCAACCGACCCGAAGGCCGGCGAGTCCGTAGACCTTTGAAAAGGTCCGCGTCATGACGACGTTGGGACAGCGCTCGACCATCTCCAGGCCGTCCTCATACTCGTCCCGCCCCACGTATTCCGCATATGCGGCGTCGATCACCAGAAGAACATCGGCACCGAGACCGGCCTGAAGCCGGCGGACCTCCTCACGCGGCAGCATTGTTCCCGTCGGGTTGTTGGGATTGGCGAGGTACACGAGGCGAGTCTTGGGCGTGACCGCAGACAGCATGGCATCGACATCGGCACACCTGGCTCTTTCGGGTACAGCCAGCGGAACGCCGCTGTGCGACAAGGCGGCGAGCTTGTATACGATGAAGGCGTGTTCGCTGAACATCACCTCTTCGCCGGGCTGGACATAGGCATTGGCGATCAGCGACAGAATCTCATTCGAACCGTTGCCGCAGACGATATGCGCCGCGTCGACGTCGAAGGATTCTGCGATGGCCCGACGGAGCACGGAACACGATCCGTCGGGATAAAGCGAGATCGACCGTAGCGCTTCTTCATATGCCGCCGCGGCCACTGGGCTGGGGCCCAAGGGCGATTCATTCGACGACAAGTCGATGCGGTCGGCCGAACCGGCTGCGATGGGCGCACCCACATAGGGGGCGATATCGAGAACGCCGGGCTTGGGCGAGGGAGTCACGCGTTTGCCTCCTCCACCCGGACCTGACGCGCCACCGCCCGCCTGCCGGCGCGGTACGCAGCCAGATTCTGCTGCAGGAATGCCGGCTTGACGAGCCGGCCGATAACGCTGTCCCAGTCGATGTCGTACAGCCCGATTGTCTCGATCAGCGCTCCGAAAAGTACCACGTTCATGACGCGGGTGTCGCCGATGCCGGCCGCAATATCGCGGGCGCCGACGACGGTCGTCGCAGCCTGGGCGGCCAAGCCTTCCAGAATGCCCCGGGGATAAGCCTGCCGGCCGAGCAGAACGGGAACCGAAGGGATTTCGAAATCATTGACGATCAGCGAGCCCTTGGGTTTCAGGTATTCAAGCCAGCGCAGCGCTTCCATCTTTTCGAACGCCACCAGGATGTCCGCGCCGCCTACGCCGACGATGGGTGAATGCACCTTGCGGCCGTAGCGCACTTGTGTGCTCACGCTGCCGCCGCGCTGCGACATGCCGTGAACTTCGGACATCTTCACGTCGTAGCCCGCGCCCACCAGGCCTTCCGAGAGGATGGCTGTAACCAGCACGGTGCCCTGCCCGCCGACGCCCACGAGCATGATGCTGACCACATCAGACATGTGCGGCCTCCTCGCTCACGACGGCATTCCAGCTGCAGACCTGGCCGCACACGCCACAACCGTTGCATGCGCCGGAATCGATCCGCGCCTTGCCGGCATCATCGTCAAACGACAATGCCGGACATCCCACATTCAGGCACATCCTGCAGCCGGTGCAACGCTCCGCCGCCACGGCCAGCCTTGCATGACCGTGCATATACTCGTTGCTTTCGTCACTCGACATCCGCTTCAGATTGCACGGCCACTTGCAGACGATGACCGAAGGTCCGACCGCAGCGAGACCCCACGCCAGGGCTTGGTGCATCTTGTCGAGGTCCAGCGGATTGACGACCCGCACGTTTTGGACCCCCAGCGCCCGTACCAGCGCCTCGATGTCGATTGCCGCCGTGGCCTCGCTCTGCAGCGTCGTGCCGCTGCCGGGATTGTCCTGTTGCCCCGTCATCGCAGTCGTACGGTTGTCGAGGATGCAGGTGATGGTGTTCGACTTGTTGTAGACCGCGTTGATCAAGGCTGGAACGCCGGTGTGGAAGAAGGTGGAATCGCCGATCACTGCCACCGTTCGCGTGCCGGAGTTACCCGCTTCGAGAACCTTTTGGGCGCCGTGTGCCATGCTCGGCGCCGCGCCCATGCAGATGCAAAGGTCGAGGGCATTCAAAGGATCGTTCATGCCCAGGGCGTAACAACCTATGTCGCCTGAAATGATGAGATTGTGTCGTTTGGCGTATTTTCCCAATTCGTAGAAGAAACCACGATGCGGGCATCCCGCGCACAGGACCGGCGGACGCGGTGGAACTGCAGCCGGCCGCGACTCTATCTCCCGCGCGTGGCCGCCCAGCAGCGCGCCGGCCACGATGCTGGGATTGAGCTCGTACATGTTCGGAATCTTGTCTTTGCCGATACAGGGAATCCCAAGCCCCCGCACGAAATTCTCGAGATAGGGTTCCAGTTCTTCGACGATATAGAGCCGGGCGACCCTCGCGGCAAATTCCCTGATCTTCGCTTTGGGCAACGGATGGGTGAAGCCAAGCTTGAGGTACGACGCCTCCTCGCCAAATGCCTCACGGGCATACTGATAGGCGATCCCCGATGTGATGATGCCGATTTCGGCGCTGTTCCATTCGACGCGGTTGAAGGGGCACGTCTCGGCATACGCCTCGAGCTGCTTCAGCCGGACTTCGAGACGGGCGCGGTGGCGTCGTGCCATGGCCGGAACCAGGTTGAACTTGAGAAGGTTCGCTGGATAAGCTCGCGGCGGAACCGCGATCCGAGGCGAGGTCGCGACAAGGCTTCGGGAATGGCAGACCCGGGTCGTCATCCGAAACAGCACGGGGATGTCGTTGCTCTCGCTGATGTCGAAGGCAGCCTTGACCATGTCCTTCGCTTCCTGCGAGTCGGCGGGCTCCAGCATGGCGAGCTTGACGAAGGGAGCGTAGAGTCGATTGTCCTGTTCGTTCTGCGAAGAGTGCAGGCCAGGATCGTCCGCGGACACGATCACGAGGCCGCCGTTGACGCCCGCATAGGCCGAGCTGAACAAGGGGTCTGCAGCCACATTGACGCCGACCATCTTCATTGCGGCCAGCGCCCGCCCACCGGCAATCGAGGCGCCCAAAGCGCACTCGACCGCCACCTTTTCGTTGGGCGCCCATTCGGCGATGACTGCGCTGTATCGCGCCAGTTCCTCCAGGATTTCCGTGCTGGGGGTCCCGGGATATGCCGCTGCGTAGGTCACGCCGGCCTCGTACGCACCGCGCGCCACAGCTTCATTGCCCGACATCAGACTAACCATCGATAGGCTCCAGCTCCCGCGCTGCTTCTTCACCACGCAGTACGCGAAGGACACCCTCGACCATCGCCTGCAATTCGTCCTCGCCGGGATAGACGCGCATTGGTGCGATCCATCCCACCGATGCCCGCAGCGCCTCGACCAAACGCTCGGAATGCGCCATGCCCCCCGTGACCAGGACGGCGTCGACCGTCCCGCGGAGCACGGCGGCCATGGCGCCGATTTCCTTGCCGATCTGGTAGACCATGGCATCGAACACCGCGGCAGCGGCCCCGTCGCCCAGGTCGATGCGCCGCTCAACCTCCGCGAGGTCGCGTGTCCCCAAATAGGAGTAGAACCCGCCATTGTGGAACAGCAGGTTCTCCACTTCCTTTGCGCTGTGCCCGCCGCTGAAGCACAGCCGTACAAGCTCTTGGATCGGTAGCGTCCCGGTGCGCTCGGCGGAGAAGGCTCCTTCCTCCCGAGAATTCGTGACATCGATCATGCGCCCGTTCTCGTGTGCCGAAATCGAGAACCCACTGCCGAGATGCGCCACGATGAGGCGCAGGGTGGTGTACGACTTATAGCATTCCTTCGCGTAACGCTTCGAAACGGCCTTGGTGTTGAGGGCATGCGACAGGCATTGCCTCTGGATGGACGCGAGTCCGGAGTAACGCGCGCGCTCCGGCCATTCGTCGACCGACACGGGATCGACGACGTAAGCCTCAACGCCGGCTCGCTCCGCTGCGGCCTGGGCGAGGAACGCGCCGAGATTTGAAGCATGCTCACCACGCGCCGCCAGACGCAGTTCGTCCAGCATCACTGCGTTGACCCGGTAGGTCCCCCCCGGCAGCGGCCGCAGCAACCCGCCCCGGCCCACGACGGCAGCAAGTTGCTTCGCATTGAATGCCCCGACCGTTGCCAGCGTTCGTTCGATGTCGGCGCTGCGGAAGTCCCGCTGGTCGAGGATGCAGCGACCTTCAAAACGCGCAAGTTCGCGATCGGTGTGACGCAATGCCGTCACGAATACCGGCCTCTCGCCGGCATAGACGCCGACTTTGGTGGACGTCGAGCCTGGATTGATCGCAACGATGAACTCAGCCGCTGCCATAAACCACTCCGAGGGCGATGGCGTTGACCTTATCGTCCGCGCTTTCCGTCCGGGACGGGATAAGTATGGGGACCTTCGCCCCGACGACCACATGTGCGCATGGCGAGCGACCGATGTACTTGACGGCCTTTCCCAACAGATTTCCGGCCTCGATGGAAGGCACCACCATGCAGTCGGCGCGCCCGGCGACGGCGTTGCGAATTCCCTTTGCTTCGGCGGCCTTGGTTGAAAGCGCGTTGTCCAGTGCCAACGGGCCGTACACATCCGCGTCGCCAAATGCTCCTTCTTGCCCGATCTTGGTCAAAGCGGCGGCTTCCACCGTCGACCGCATCCGGTCCGAAGCGATTTCCGTGGCGCTCATCAAGGCGATCTTCGGACGCTTCAACCCCAGACGATGCAGGACATCGATGGCATTGAGGATGATCTGCCGCTTCTGTTCGATATCCGGCAGGATGTTGAGGCCCCCGTCGGTGATCCCGACAAGTCGCGGCGAACCGGACAGCGTGTCTTCATACAAGAGCACGTCACTGAGCAGCGCCCCTGTCCGCAGACCGACGTCCCGGTCCAGAACGGCGTGCAGCAACTCGTCAGTGCGCAGATGCCCCTTGAGCATGATGTCGACATCGCCTGCCGCCGCCATGCGGGCGCTGAGAAGGGCAGGCTCATCGGTTGCCACGAACTCGGCACTGCGCAACAGGTCTTCCAAAGCGGCGGCAGATGCCACACTTCTTATTGCAGCCTCGCTGCCGACCAATACGGGCTTCGCGAGTCCCAGCCGCATGGCATCGGCTGCCGCCGTGAGGGCGACAATCTCGTCCGCCATGACAACGGCGACACGCTTGGGTCCCAGTTGACTGGCCCGGCGCCGCAATTCGGAGAAGGTCCGTATGGAGCTGGCGGATATGGTCCGCACTCCTGATGAGCGCGGCAAGCTTATCAGGACTATGCGTCAGGCGTCAGGTGCGCAGAGTCACAGCCGGGCTCTTCGAATCAAGAAATCGCGAAAGACGCATGTGGGTCGTTCGCTTTCGGCCCGCGCCTGTCGTGCGCTATTCGCAGAGGCGACTTACTCCGGACGCATGGCGTTTTTCGTCGCCAAGACATGCTGCGCCTACGCGTTCATTTCTGAAACAAGTGATCTCCAAGCAGCTTTGTTTCGCGCCTCGGGACGCCCCTCAAAACGAGACGCCTGCGGGGTGTCTTCGTGATGCGACAAGATTGCCGGCACGGCCACCGTCGAAGGCTAAGGGAGTAGAATTGCCCATGGCCTGATCAAAGGCATTAGGGAGGAACCATGGCTAGTACGACCAACACATCGTTCGGCAAAGGTCGACCGGACGAGTACATCGACGCCGTCATGAACCAGGTGAAGGCGAAGAACCCGGCAGAACCGGAATTCCACCAGGCGGTGCAGGAAGTGCTCGAGTCGCTGCGGGTCGTGCTGCATCGGCACCCAGAGTTTCAATCGGCCGCGCTCCTCGAACGCATCGTGGAACCTGAGCGCGTGATCCTGTTCCGCGTTCCTTGGTTTGACGACCGGGGCGGCATGCGGGTCAACCGCGGCTTCCGCATCGAAATGAACAGCGCCATCGGGCCCTACAAGGGCGGCCTGCGCTTCCATCCCTCGGTCAACCTCGGAATCCTGAAGTTCCTGGCGTTCGAACAGGTCTTCAAGAACTCGCTCACCACTCTGATGATGGGTGGCGGCAAGGGCGGTTCTGATTTCGACCCGAAAGGCAAGAGCGACGGCGAAGTCATGCGCTTCTGCCAGAGCTTCATGACCGAACTTTGCCGGCACATCGGCCCCGACACGGACGTCCCGGCGGGCGATATCGGCGTGGGCGGCCGTGAAATCGGCTTCCTCTTCGGTCAGTACAAGCGCATCCGCAACGAGTTCACCGGCGTGTTGACCGGCAAGGGTCTGAACTGGGGCGGCTCGCTGATCAGGCCTGAGGCAACCGGCTATGGCTGCGTCTACTTCGCCGACGAAATGTTGAAGAGCCGCAAGGACTCCCTCGCGGGCAAGCTTTGCCTCGTATCCGGCAGCGGCAACGTCTCCCAGTACACCGTGGAGAAGCTGCTCGACCTGGGCGCCAAGCCGATCACCCTCTCCGATTCGGGCGGCATCATCTACGATCCGGCCGGCATCGATCGGGAGAAATTGGCGTGGGTCATGGACCTCAAGAACCAGCGGCGCGGACGCATCAGCGAATATGCCGAGAAGTTCAAGGGCGCCGATTTCGTGGCGGCTGATGCAAATCGCGATCACAATCCCATGTGGGCGATCAAGGCCGATTGCGCATTCCCCAGCGCCACACAGAACGAAATCAACGCCAAGGATGCGGCCAACATGCTGAAGAACGGCGTCAAGGTCGTGTCGGAAGGCGCCAACATGCCTTCGACGCTCGACGCCACAAGGCTGTTCCTCGAGGCCAATATCCTCTACGGACCGGCGAAAGCCGCAAACGCGGGCGGTGTGGCAACCTCGGGTCTCGAGATGTCCCAGAACAGCATGCGGCTCGGTTGGACCCGCGAAGAGGTCGACAAGCGCCTGCACGGGATCATGTGCTCGATCCACAAGACTTGCGCTGAGACCGCCGAGACCTATGGCACGCCCGGCAATCTCGTGAACGGCGCCAATATCGGCGGCTTCTTGAAGGTCGCCAACGCGATGCTGGACCAAGGTCTGGTCTAGGTCGCCCGCGACGCCTAGACTCGCGCGTGCGGAGGGGAGTTCATCCCCTCCGCGCGCGCGGGCCTGCCGATCATGCCTCCACGAGCCGCCAAGACTGAAATCGACGCCGAGCGCCTCTTCGAGGGCTTTGAGGAGCTGGAGCGCTTCCGTGTCCAGAACATTCTTCTGGTGTCGAGCCTCTATGACTCGTTCATCCTGCGGGAAGACGGGCGGCTGAACGAACTCCTGATCGGCGAATCGCTGGAACTCAATCTGCAGCACGTGCCGGGGATCACGCATGTCTCGAGCGGCGCCGAGGCCCTGGCCCTGGCGCGAGGCCAGTCGAATTTCAATCTGATTGTCACCAATCTGCGCCTCGGCGACATGGACGCGGCGGCGTTGGCAAGCGAAGTCAAACGCAGCGGTCTCGATATCCCGGTGGTGGTGCTCGCCTACGATTATCGCGAGGTCGAGGACTTCACGGCCAGCCACGTCTCCCACGACATCGACCGAATCTTCCTGTGGCAGGGTACGCCGCGCATCCTCATCTCGATGATCAAATACATCGAGGACAAGCGCAACGTCCGTCACGACACGGAAGCGATGGACATTCCCGTCATTCTCGTCGTTGAAGACAACATCCGCTACTACTCGTCTTTCCTGCCGGTCATCCACACCGAACTCATCACCCAGTCCCGTCGCGTCATCAGCGAGGGAATCAACGTCGCTCACAAGCTGGTTCGCTTTCGCGCCAGCCCGAAGCTGCTCCTCAGCTCGGATTACGAGGATGCGGCAAACCAAGTCGAGCTCTACGGCGATTATCTCCTTGGCGTGGTCTCCGATATCGAGTTCATGCGCGACGGACAGCTTGACCCGCGGGCGGGCTTCGAACTGGCCCGCATGATCCGCCAGCAGGTCCCGGACGTTCCCATCGTCCTGCAATCAAGTCAGGCCTTCCACCTTGTCAACGCCAAGGCCGAAGGGTTCTCCTTCCTGCGAAAGCGGTCCCCCACTCTCCTGACAGACCTGCGGAAAATACTGACGGAGAAGTTCTCGCTGGGAGATTTCGTGTTCCAGATGCCCGACGGCCGCAAGGTCGCGCGGGCCGGCGACTTGAACACACTCTTCACGCTGCTGCACAACCTGCCTGCCGAGTCGATCGCCTACCACGCGGCGCGAAACGACTTTTCCCACTGGCTGATGGCGCGCACGGAGGCGGCGCTGGCGCGAAGACTGCGGCCGCGGAAATTCTCCGACTTTCCCAACGCGGAGGCGCTGCGCAAGAACCTCCTGGACTCGATCGCCGAGTACCAACGCGAGCAGAGCCAGGTTCTCGTCGGGGATTTCGATCGCGACACGTTCAAGCGCAGCGACACGCACTTTCTGCGCATCGGCGGCGGCTCGTTGGGTGGCAAAGCGCGCGGTCTCGCCTTTGTCCGCCACCTGCTGCACAAGCACCGCCTGACAGAGCGGATCCCCGGTGTTCGCATCACCGTGCCGCCCTCGGTCGTCCTGCCCACCGATCTATTCGATGACTTCCTGCAGGAGAATGACCTTCTCGAGATGGCTCTCAACTGCGACGACGATGCGGTGATCCGACGCCGGTTCCTCGCGGCGCCGTTGCCGACCGGTCTGCAGCCCGATCTGCGACGGCTCCTGGAACAGGTGTCGTGTCCCTTGGCCGTCCGGTCCTCGAGCCTGCTCGAAGACTCGCAATATCAGCCGTTCACCGGAGTGTACGAGACGTACATGCTGCCCAATCGCGGCAGCATCTCGGAACGGACCCGCCTGCTGATGGAGGCGATCAGACGGGTCTATGCCTCGACCTTCTGCCAGCATGCCAAGCGCTACGTCCAGGCGACGCCGTACCGGCTGGAGGAGGAAAAGATGGCGGTGATCATCCAGGAGGTGGTGGGAAACCAGCATGGTTCCCGGTTCTACCCCGACATCGCCGGCGTGCTCCGGTCGCACAACTTCTATCCCATGCCGCCCATTACGACCGCTGACGGCATCGCGTCGGTCGCCCTGGGTATGGGCCGGACCGTGATCCAGGGCGAGAATTCCCTGCTCTTTTGTCCTCGCTATCCCAAGCATCTGGTCCAGTTCTCGTCCACCGAGGACATGTTGGCGAATTCCCAGACCGCCTTCTGGGCGCTGGACCTCGCGGCGAAACCGGGCGAAACCGGCCTGAGGGAGAAGCAGTTCGGACTGGAGGCCGCGGAGGCCGACGGCACGTTGCACGCGGTCGGCTCAACCTACTCGGCCGAGAACGACGCCATCTATGACGGCATCGGTAGACCAGGCATTCGTTTGGTCAGTTTCGCGCCCATCCTCAAGCACGGCATTTTTCCCCTGGCGGAAATCCTCGACGAAATAATGCACATCGGAGCTGACGCGCTCGGCAGGCCGGTAGAGATCGAGTTTGCGGCCCGCCTGCCCCAACGCCCGGGCGAAATGGCGGAGTTCGGGTTCCTGCAGATACGCCCTCTCGCCCTGTCGCGCGAAGCCGAAGAGGTACGCCTGGACGCGGTCGACAGCGATGAACTCGTGTGCGCCAGTTCCAAGGTCTTGGGCAACGGTCGCGTCATGCTGCAGGACATCGTCATGGTCGACTTCCACCGCTTCGAGCGGAGCAAGAGCCAGGAAGTCGCCGCGGACGTCGCACACTTCAACGCCCGGCTGAACGAAGAACGCATTCCCTATCTGCTCATCGGAGTCGGACGTTGGGGCTCCAACGACCCGTGGCTCGGCATTCCTGTGGCCTGGGATCAGGTTTCAGGCGCCCGGGTCATCGTCGAAGCGGGCTTCCGCGATATGCGGGTCACGCCGTCCCAGGGCAGCCACTTCTTTCAAAACCTCACGGCCTTCGAGGTCGGCTATTTCACCGTCAATCCGGACGCCGGAGACGGCTTCATCGATTGGGACTGGCTGGGCGCCCAACCGTCAGCGTCGAGTTTGCGTTCCGTGCGCCATCTCCGTTTGCCGACGCCGCTCGCCATCGTCATGAACGGCCGCTGCGGTGCGGGCGCGATCTTCAAGCCTGCTGGCTGATCTGGTCACCTTCCTCGGCCAGGTGGTGTTCCGCGAGCCCCAGATGCGCGTGCACCTTGGAAAGCTCCCGCAGCAGGTTGTCCTGCTCCTCGTTTGACAACGGCGGAGAGTCTGGGCTGACCAGGCGCATCGCCCGCAGATGCACCGACACCGGCGCCACCGAACATTGCCCCCTTTCGATCACGCCCGCCGCCAAGTCGCAGAATTTCTTGACCACCTCGTCAAGCAATGTCAGCCCGAACGTTCCGGATAGTATCAAGAGCCGTTCGGCCCCTTCGAGCATGGTCTCGAGGTCGCCGGCCGACAGGTAATCACCGCTCGCCCCGTCGGCGATCGCCTCCAGTGCGCCGATCTCGTCGGGAACATGCTGAATCAGATCCTCGCGTAACCTCTGCACATCCGTGGTTGCCGCCTTCACGGCCTGGCTGCGCGAAATCCCGCCCGGTCTGCGGATGAGATCGGTAATCCGGTTTCTCACATGGATGGATCGCCAGCCCCTGCTCATTCGATGGAAACCTTTGTTGGCCTCATAAGGGAATCGATTTCCTCCTGAGACATGTTCGGTTGGACGGCTTCGCCGAGTTCGGCCGAAACATCGGTCTTGCGGCGACCCACGCCGTAGGGCGGTCCGACGTTCTTGAAGCGGCGGCAGGGTCCGATGTAGTCCTCGGTTTCGATGAATGGCCGGTCGGACTTCGCCGCCCAGATCATATGGTCGAGCAGGATGTTGGGCGAGACCGGCTTGCGGACGACGCAGTTTGCGCCTGCGTCCCGCACCGATACGACGACGGAAATTTGCGTATATCCCGTCAGCACGACGATCGGAATGAACCTTATTTCCGGGACTTCCTGCCGCCGCACCCAGCGGATCAGATCCCCGGCGGGCATGTCCGGAAGGACCGACTCGCAGATCATCAGATCGAAGCGGCCCCCCGGTATTCTCGATTGCGCCTCTTCGCCTGTGGCCGTGAATACGTGTTTGGACAGCCCGAAGCCGCGCAGGATCTGCGCCATGATGGCGGTCGAATACTGGTCGTTCTCAACGACCAGTGCGCAGACCTGTGCAAAATTGAACTTCTCGTCCACAACGCGCTCCGCTGCGCCGCCTCAGAACCAGTGTTCCTCCGCCAGGTCGTCCGGGTGCAATAGTTGCCCCTGGACTGTGCCGTCGATATCGGCGCGCATGCGTTTTCTGATCGCCGAAAAGGGGACATTCTCGACCAGCGCATGGAGGTCAGCCGGGGCGGGCACAGACCTGTCGAGTTGCATCGCCAGATCGGCAATGAGCATGGCGTGGGCGTGCAGGCTCTGGCAGAATGAGTCGAACTTCTGAAGCAGTTTCAAGTCATGCGTCGACGTTGCCGGCTTGCTCACAGACAGCGCTTCGCCGACCTCCGCCGTTTCTCCCGCCAAGGCCCGCAATTCGCGGGCAACGCCCTGCAGCAGGCGCAGCGCTGCATCACTCACGCCGCCTTCGCTGCCGCCGCTCATTCGAAGAACTCCACATCCGACGCCGGCGCCGGCGAGGCGACGGTATGGAGGGCCGACAATTCGTCTTCAACGAGATCACGGCTGCGATCCCTGACGGCGGCCTGCAGAGCCTTGCCAGTGGCCGGCATGTACTGAATGCGTCTGGCAATGTTGCCGCCGACGTCGCCGCCCACCAGGGCGATGCCTTCATCCGCCAGGAATTGCTTGGCGAAGCTGACGTTGCGCGCGCCCACGTCGGAGAGTGCGGCGACGACGTTGCCGCCGCCGAATAGCTTTGCCTCCAGCCGGCGCCTGTCGCCGCCGTGCTTCTGGATTTCGTTGATGAGAAGTTCCATCGCGTTGATGCCATAGCATCTTGCTTCGCGATCATGTCCGTCACTGTCCGGCAGGAGGAAGTGATTCATCCCTCCCACGCCGGAAACCGGATCACGGATGCAGGCCGCAATGCACGACCCCAGGATGGTCGTCAGCACTTCCCCGGAATCCGACGTCACATAGGTGTCGCCCAACGTGAGTTGGACGTGCCAGCGTCCATCGCGCGGACTGCGGTATCTCCGCAAGTGCGCTCTTTGTTCGGTGGCCGCGGCACGGGTCGCCATCATGCGTCGGTCACGCCGTCAACGGCCCGAACACCTGTTCGAGCTTTTGTTTGAGGACAGCCACAGTGAACGGTTTGGCCAGATAGTTGTTGGCGCCGAACTGCACGGCCCGCTTTACGAGTTCCACATCCGCCCGGCCGGTGAGAAGCACGAAACCCGTCGATTTGAGAGTCGGGTCGGCCCGCACGGCCCTCAGAAATTCGAGCCCGTCCATCTCCGGCATGTTGAAGTCCGAAAGGATGATGTGGGCGGGCTGTGTCTTCATCGCTGCGATTGCCTCCTGCGCCTTCGGGAATTCCCGCACGTCGGTCACGCCGATCTGCTGAAGCGCCGAGCGCACCAAGGTTCGCATCGTCAGCTGGTCGTCCACGACAACCGCCTTGATCTTAGCTGCAGAGGGCATGGCTCATCGCCTTTCGAGCGCGGTTCTTGCAGACGTTGATGATTTCGGGGCCGATGCGGTCCAGCGGCAATTGCTGCTCCACGGCACCGATCTCCTGAGCCGCCCGCGGCATTCCGTAGACCACGCATGAGGTCTCGTCCTGTCCGACCGTGGCAGCCCCCCGGGTGCGCATCTCGAGGAGCCCGGCAGCGCCATCGCGGCCCATGCCCGTCAGGATCACGCCGATGCCGTCCGACTTGACTGCCGAGGCCATCGACTGGAACAGAACGTCGACCGAGGGCCTGTGCCCTCCGACGGGAGCACCTTGCCGCACCGAGCAGCGCAACGCACTCCTGCCGCCTATGACCTCCAGATGAGTCTCTCCGCCGGGAGCCAGAAAGACCCGGCCGGGTGCCAGAACGTCGCCGTCCCTCGCCTCCGAGACCTTCGGCCTGGACAGACGGTCGAGCCGCTCCGCGAAACTCGCCGTGAAGTGTGACGGCATATGCTGCGTGATGACCGTCGGCGGGCAATTCTCCGGGAAGTGCGATAGCACCTCGATCAAGGCCTCCACGCCGCCCGTGGACGAGCCGATTGCCACTACCCACTTTCCCGGGTCGAAGTCGGCTTCCGCCGGGACAGCCGGCGGGTCACGTCGCGTATAGGGTTTGACGCGCGCGCGTGCCGCGACAACGACCTTCTCGCAAAGCTCTCGGGCACTTGCGTCCAGATGCGTTGCGACATTGTCGGTGGGTTTGGCGAAGTAGTCGACCGCGCCGATCTCGAGTGCGGAAAGCGTCACCTCCGCGCCCTTCTGGGTCAGCGTCGAGACCATGACGACCGGCATCGGTCTCAGCCGCATGATCTTCTCGAGGAACTCGAGCCCGTTCATGTTGGGCATTTCGACATCGAGCGTGATCACGTCCGGCACGAGTTCGCGGATCATCCGCCGTGCCTGCGCCGCGTCGGCCGCCGCCCCCAGAACCTCGATTCCGGAATCGCGCGACAGGATTTCGGAAAGCAGCCGCCGGATTGTGGCGGAGTCGTCCACAACAAGGACGCGTACGGGCTTCATTGCGCGCCCCTCCGCAGACGGTAGATGGTCTGCCCGATGAGATCATAGGGTTGGCTGGCAGCGGAGATGCGCTCCGAGTGACCTATGCATAGCAGGCCGCCGGGCACCAGGACCTCCGAAAAGCGCTTCCACGTCTCGTTTTGCGTCTTGTCGTCGAAATAGATCATCACGTTGCGGCAGAAGATGATGTCGAAACGACCCGCCATCGGCCACTGATTCAGCAGGTTGAGCTCGCGAAACCGCACCAGCGAATGCAGCTCTGTTGACACTTCGAAGACTGACTTGTTTCCGATCACCGGAACGAACCATTTCCGCCGCATTTCTGCGGGTACGTCCTCGATCTGGCGCTTCTCGTATTGGCCCTCGCTGCCGCGCCGCAACATCTCGGTGTCGATGTCGGACGCCAAGATTCGCACGTCCAGGCCAGCGGCCTCCGGAAGGAGTTCCAGGATGGAGATGCCGATGGAATATGCTTCCTCCCCGGACGAGCAGCCTGCCGACCACACGCGCACGCGCCCGCCGCGCCGAGCCCCGCCCAGAAGGCTGGGAAAGATGTGGTCCCTGAGGTATTCGAAGTGGTGCGGTTCTCGGAAAAAGCGTGTGACGTTCGTCGTCATTGCCGCGATCATGAGCTGACGTTCGTCGGCCCCGTCCGCGCTCGTGACCAGCGCGCAGTACTCGCGGAAATTCCTGAGTCCGATCGCCCGCAGCCGCTTCGCCAGCCGGGAGTAAACGAGGTGTACCTTCGATTCAGCGAGGACGATCCCGGCTTCCGAATGGACGAGCTGCGCAATCTGGCGGAAATCCGACCAGGTGAACGCGAACTCGCCGTCCGCGACTGCCAGCTCTTGAGACCGCGTCGCCACGCCCAATGCCTCCGTCAGGCTGCCTGGTCCAGGCCCTTGTCCGCGCCCAGTGATGCCGCAAGCTTCGTCATGCTCAAGAGTGTGACCATCCGGCCGTCGAGGACCGCGATGCCGTCGACGTACTCGTTCTGGTTCTCGTGCACCATATCGGGAACCGCCTGAATCTCCGACGTACTCACGGTGAGGATGTCGGAGACGGCATCCACCAGAAGGCCCACCGTTCGATCTCCGGCGTTGACCACGATGATGACGTGCTTGGCAGTCGCCGCTGTCATTCCGAGGCCCAGGCGGGCCTTCAGGTCGATGACCGGCAAGACCATCCCGCGCAGGTTTATGACACCGCGAACATAGGCAGGTACGTGCGGCAAGGCCGTCGTCTCCGTCCAGCCCCTGATCTCGCGGATCATCATGATGTCGGCACCGAATTCCTGCCCCGTAGCGAGGAACGTGATGTATTGCCGCCGATCCTGCCCGGTCTGGTTCACTGTCGCATCCATGTTCATGCTCCCACTGCTTGCTGCATTTCGTGCCTGCGTCCATCTCGGCAGCGCGAAACGAGACCATCGATGTCCAAAATCAACGCAACGCGCCCATCGCCCAGAATGGTCGCTGCCGCAATTCCTTCGATGTGACGGAAATTGGATTCAAAGCTCTTGATCACGACTTGGCGCTGTCCGACGATGTTGTCGACCGCCAGCGCCATGCGTCCGGCTCCTTCGCTTTCAACCAGGATGACCACGCCGGCGGCAGGATCGGTTACCCCGCCCTCGATGCCAAGCAACTCGGCGACGCTGATCATCGGCACGTAACCTCCGCGCACGTTGAGCAGCGTGCCCTTCGCTCCGAAGGATCGGATATCGGAGGCTTTCGGAAGCAGGCTCTCGATGATGTGCGACAGCGGCAGGACAAAGGTCTGGTCGCCGACGGCGACGATCATCCCATCGAGCACGGCCAGCGTGAGCGGCAGCGTGAAGCTGAACCTGCTGCCCTTGCCTGCCGTCGATCCGATGCCAATGCGCCCGCCAAGTTCGACGATGTTTCGGCGCACGACATCGAGCCCCACCCCACGCCCCGAGATGTTCGAAATCTGCCCTGCAGTCGAGAATCCGGGCATGAAGATCAGATTGTCGATTTCCTCCTCCGACAGATTCTCGTTGGCGGAAATCAGGCCCTTCTCGACGGCCTTCTGCTTCACCCGGTCCCGGTCGATGCCGCGCCCGTCATCTGAAACCTCGATGACGATCCGCCCGCTGCGGTGTTCGGCGGACAGAATGACGGTGCCTTCGGGGGGCTTGCCGGCCGCGACGCGCTCGTCGGGCATTTCCAGGCCGTGATCGATGGCGTTGCGGATCATGTGCGTCAGGGGCTCGCCGAGACGCTCGATGACGGTCTTGTCCACCTCGGTCGCCTCGCCTTCGAGGACGAGGTGAACCTGCTTGTTTGTCTGCGCCGCCAGCTCCCGCACCAGACGCGGCATCCGCTGGAAGACGGACTTCACGGGCTGGGTGCGGATCGCCATCACGGCTTCCTGCAGCTCCCTCAGCAGATGCTCGAGCTCGTTCAACCCCGCTGTCACGGCTGCGCCCTGCTGTGAGCTGTAGTCCGTGACCCGCTGTGACAGCATGGCCTGCGTGATCACGAGCTCACCGACAAGATTGACGAGGCGGTCGACCTTGTCGAGGTCCACGCGAATTGTCTGTCGAACCTGCGTCTCGGCGCCGCCTGAGGCGGCGACGGACCTCTTCTCCGTTGGCGCGGCCTCAACGGACCCCATTTCTGCGGGCAAGACGACATCATCCGCAATGGTCACGACGGCAGGAGCTGGATCCGGCTCCGCCGCCGCGATGGCCTCTATGTCGAGCTCGCAATCACCGGTGACGAATTCGAAGACGTCGTCGATCTTCTGCCGGTCTTCGCAGCCCTTCAGCGTGATGTTCCAAGACAGGTAGGATTCGTCGGGATCGAGCGCGGCGAGGCTGGGAACGCGTGACGTATCTGGCGTGGCTTCGACCGTCCCGAGCCGGGTCAGTTCGCGCACCAGCAGAAAAGGCTCGTTTGCCTTCGCGTAGAGACCGGCCTTGGGGACAAAGCGAATCCGCCAATTGCCGTTCGTCTGGGGTGGCGTTGCGGAGCCGTCCAGGTCGATCATGACGGGGGCGAAGTTCAGTCCGTCGATGTCCGCCGATGAGGCGCTGAGGTCCTCCGCTTCCGCGTTCGACAGCGCGCTCAGTTCCGACTTTACCTCGTCGTCGGCGACGAATCCTCCGCTGCGCGCGGCCGCTACGTGATCCGCTAGCGTGTCGCCGGCCCGAAGCAGAACCTTTACGACGTCCGCTTCGGGGGCCAACGTCCCGGAGCGCACGTGATCAAGGACGGTCTCGAACACATGCGCGAAGCTGACGAGCGTTTCGAACCCGAACGCGCCGCCGCCGCCCTTGATGGAGTGCACCGCGCGGAATACGGCGTTGATTGCCTCGCTGTCGGCCTCGCCGTTTTCCATGGCGATGAGGCCTTCCTCCATGGCCAGAAGAAGCTCGTCGCATTCCTGGAAATAGGTCTGCTTGATGGATTCCATCGGGTCCATGGGCATTTCCTATGGTGAAACTCGACGGATGGCGGCGAGCAGTTTTTCGGGATCGAACGGCTTGACGATCCAACCGGTGGCACCGGCATCTCTCGCCCGCAGTTTCTTGGCCGGTTCGCTCTCCGTCGTCAAAACGAGGATGGGGGTGCCCTTGTGCGATGACTTGCGGCGGACATGCTCGATGAAGCCGTATCCGTCCATGCGCGGCATGTTGATATCCGTGATGATCACGTCGACCATCGGCGACGCCGCGAGGACTTCGACTCCGTGGACACCATCTTCGGCCTGCACCACGGTATGGCCGGCTCCGCTCAGCGCCAGCTTGAGCATGTCGCGCATCGTTCGCGAGTCGTCGACGGTGAGGATCGTCTTGCCCATGGTCAAACCTCTCGCATCCCTAGCTCCCGCCTGAGACCGAGCAGGGTCACGGCCTCTTCGAACGCTGCGGACGCGCCCGATATGGACAGGATGTTTGTCTCGGCGGCCGCGGGCCGCCTGTTGGCCGCCAGAAGAACTTGAAGGCAGGTGGTCGCGATGCGCTGCACCGCCGATGCGTCCACGTCGATGGGCGCATTGGAGGCAAGCCGGCGTACCAGCTCCTCCTTCAAGGGTCCGGCGTAAAGGGAATCCGCGACCGCAGGCAGCGCCAGAACCCCGTCGGCTTCCAAGTTGCAGTCCGCCATCCCAGCACCCCTTGTGACCCTCTGTTCTGTCTGCAACCGGCTGGGATTGGCACCCATCCGGCACAGACTCTTCGCTCGGCCCTGCGCGGCGGCCTCGGCCACGGCGCAGTCCAGCGCCGTTGAACTGCGGAACGGGCCTTGCCTGGCACTTTTGCCTTTTGTTACAGACGGTTAGCCTGCACCACACGAGACATTGAAGCCACGGTTCGGACCGTCACGACTGCCTTCGTTACAACACCAACCGTAAAAATTCCGACAAGTTCAGCAGATGCTTGGCGTTCTTCGAGGGGGCCTGCGAACCAGCACGCTCGTATCGCGTGTGCGCGACCAGGCCGGAGGGGCGGCCACTCGCTCAGGTGACTGGTTGGTGCGCCGTGGAAGGCGCTGGGCACGCCGATGCGTGCCGGTCGAGGCAATGCGCTCAGGCTGCGCGCTGCAGGGCGTGTGCGGTCCACACGGAGTTGAGAGCCCCGACGAGATCGTCCATCATCTTGTCGCTGTGCACGGGGGAGGGCGTGAGGCGCAGCCTCTCTTTGCCGGCCGGCACGGTGGGGTAGTTGATGGGCTGC
>JAGWNK010000033.1 GCA_028871345.1 Alphaproteobacteria bacterium
GGTGCGGCCGCATCCTTCAAGACGGCCTCGCCCCACTGCTATGCATCACCGGGACGGGGTTTGAGATTTCACTTCATCCCGAGAATGGGCCGAGACCGTGCTGTCCGAGGCCGGCGCCGAGCCCGCAATTGCGCAGAGCGTGCGCCGCCTAATCCTGGCGACCCGGCACGACGCGATGCCCGAGGAGCACGACGCGCGCGCCGTGGTCGACATCGACCTTGCCATCCTGGGGGCCGCTGCCGAGCGCTATCAGCGCTTCGAAGAGGAGATCCGCGCGGAATATGCCTGAATCGAGGCGGCCTTCTACCGGTGCGAACGCAAGGCCGTGCTGCAGCGCTTCCTCGACCGGCCCCGCATCTATGCCACCGCCACTTTCCGCCAGCGGCTGGAGGCGCGCGCCCGCAGCAATCTGCTGCGCGCCGTGGCGGACTCGTCCTGACCCGTCGAACGCGGCGGGCCGAATTCCACTCCGGCCCCAATTCTCCAATTCTCACCAATTCTCACGCCGCCCTGGAAATTCACATAGCGGACGCCGCGCCTTTGGAGGATGGGCAGCGCCTCGATGAAACGCTCGCGATCGAGCCAGCGCCTATCCTTCACGATGCCTTTGTCGTGGGCGAAGGCGCAGAAGTCGCAGGTGGCGTTGCAGACGTTCGTGACCGACACGTCGCAGACAGCGGGGACGAGAAACCGCCTGGCCGCTTTTGCGGTCCCTGTCGTCTTCGTATTGGGCTGGACGGCGCGCCCGACGCCTTGGAAATAGGTGCTTTCCGCCATGCCCACATTGGCCGCGCGGGAGCATGCCCCGCCCAGCCAATCCCCTCGAATTGAACACTTTGCGGATACTGTTCAGCCCCGACTGCTAGAATTGAGGCACTGTCAGCCACTCGTTCGCTGTGTAGCGTTCCATTTCACAGCGCAGCAACACGTCCCACTTGGCGACAGAAGCTACCTGTCTGATGTAATATCGTCTGCGATACTGCAAATCGGGAGGGAGAAATGGGCGAAAGGGGCGCTATGCATTGGTTGAAACAGGCGATCCCAAGTCTGTTTTTTTTGGGGTTAGTAATTTCGATTGCTTCATTTATCGGAGAACTGCAGATGGGGCGTGATGCGACCCATTACCTAATTCTCAAACTGGGGTCAGTCCAAGGGCGGCACGGGGTCGTAGCAACTTCCGCAGCTGCCATTCACGCACTCTTTGCTTGGTGGGCCCGGATCGTTGGGATCACCTTTGGCGTCCTGCCACTTCACATACCGCATTGGATGCATGGCCCGATATCGATTTTCTTTTTTGCTATTTTCCATGCTTGGACACATGGAACATGGCGCGGACGTTTGAGCCTTTTCGGCGTTATCGGACGAATTGCAACAGTCAATGTTGTGGTCGCTGCGCTGGAGCTTGTGGGAATCCTCTCCGACAAGCTCTATCAATTTGGCAGCTTCGATTTCCGCCCATGGATTATGAGCGCCCCTTATGAAGTGCTGGCGTATCTTGTCGCCTTGATGGCATTGATATTCGTTGGCGCGGCTGCCCGATGGTATGCTTGGCGAGTTTTGAGCTGGCATGCACGCAATGTCGCTTGGCGAGAAAGGTTAGTCGAAGAACAAATGGACGAAGGTGAACGGAAAGTTGTGGGATGAGTGGATGGCAATACGCACGACCAACACTTGCAGTTGTTGTTCTCGATGCGGCCACGTTTGGCAACACGGAATGCATTCGGTTCGGAGGCATCCAACCACTCAGTGCGAGCCGCAGTCGCGCCACATACGTTCGTTGAATGCCCGTTCTTCAGCGCCAACAACGTCCGTGTAGATCATCGTGGATTCCAGCCGCGCATGTCCAAGCCACCTAGCCCCGGTGCGTGGGTGGGCGAAGGACCTCACTCACCAACTGCCGTGGCCTGATCCCTCCCCGAAATTCGCGCCGCGAATTTTGACCCTCCCCTTTCAGCGGAGGGAAAAGAAAGGGCCAACCCCGCGGCAGCATCGCCGCGCGCTTGTAGAGCATCCGGATGCATGTCCCGTCGCGGAATTCACTCGCTCCTCCTATAATCGCCTCTGGACAGCCGCTGAACAAATTCAACTATCGTGATTGCGGGCGCCGCAACGGGGAAGATCGCGAAATAGACGGCCATGCCATCAAACGCGCCCTTCTTGCAGAAGGCTTCAAAACCATTCGCCAACGCCAAGAAAAGTACCAACAACCCAAGACTTCCAACGATAGCAGTGCGTATCCTGAAATACAGCCGTGCGAAGTGCGCGAGCATTTTGGTTCCCCACCTAATGTCGAATTTCCCCAACCGTAATCCTGCCCTTCCGGCTCGCGGTCTGATAATACAATGCCCGGCAAGTATCGGCGACAGACTCAAATGCGTAGCGCACGAACTATCCAGATACCTGCGTAACACATGGATTTTCTTCCCCTCGCGATCCTGGCGGATCGCGCGGCCGGGAATGACAAGTTCGGCACGAAGGCCTGCGTGATGCCCCGCAAAGTTCTCATGGCGATCGTCGCGGCGGTTGCTCTGCTCGCGCCGGCGCAGGCCAGGCACACCGCGCTTGCGACGCCGGGTTCGCAGGCCGGCACGCAGGCCGCCGTCTCGCCGTCAGCCGCGCAGGCCAAGCAGCCCGTCACGCTGCACGGCATCACGGTCGAGCAGGACGACCGCACGCTGGGCAATCCCAAGGCGCCCGTCACCTTCCTCGAATACGGCGCGCCCGCGTGCCCCTTCTGCGCCCGCTTCGCGCTCGACGACATGCCGGTGATCCGGCGCGACTACATCGACCGCGGCAAGGTGTTCTATATCTTCCGCGTCTATCCTTTGCGCGCCGCCGACGGCACGGTGGCGACGCTAGCGCGCTGCCTGCCCCGGGCGCGTTATTTCACCTTCCTCGAGTTCATGTTCCGCAACCAGCCGCGCTGGGACCCCGACGGCTACGACATCCCCGACGTCGAGGCCGCCATCGCCAGGCTCGCCAGGAGCCAGGGCATCGCCGCCAAGCGCTTCCGGCACTGCACCGGCGACGAGCGGGCGATCGCGCGCCTCAACGCCCTCGCGAAGGACGGCGACGAGAAATACAGGATCAGGGGCACGCCGACCTTCGTGGTCAACGGCGCGGTGGTGGAGGTGCCCGACGGCAGCGAACCGCTCGCCGTGCTGCGGGCGAAATTCGAGGCGCTGCTGAAGGAGAAGTGAGAACGGCTTCCCTGCCCTGAAAGAGGAGGGTCGAATTGCGCAGCCATTCGGGGAGGCCGCCATCAATGGTGGCCTGACCCCCACCCGATCCGGCTTCACGTCGTTACGCCCGATCGACTTCCCCCTTTCAGGGGGAGGACGACAAGACCAAGCCATCCGTAACCGATCTCCCGCACGGCGAAGGCCGACGACCTGCTCACGCGGGAATCCGTCGTAGTTCGGCGCGGTGGCGAGAGGCGTCGAAATGTGCGCACAATGCCGGCGAAGGGGGCACGCCATGCAGACCAGCGCCTATCTGTTCGCCGAGCATCCGGCCTGGAGCGTGTTCTTCTGGACGAGCTACGCGTCGTTCTTCTTCGTCTCGTCCTGGGTGCACCGGCGCGACGCCAAGGGCCAGCGCGGCGAAAACCGCGACCGCGGCAGCAAGATCGTGATCTACGTCTTCTCGATGGGCGGCTCGCTCGCCGCCTTCGTCATTCCCGCCTTCCATCCCGAGCTGCGCATCCTGCTGCCGCACGAGGCGCTGTTCTTCGGCGCCATGGCGGTGTTCTGGGCCGGACTGCTGCTCTATGTCTGGGCCGTGCGCACGCTGGGCGAATTCTTCCGCACCTCGGTGACGCTGCTCGACGGACAGAAGCTGGTGACGCGCGGCCCCTACCGCCTGCTGCGCCATCCCGCCTACACCGGCGGCATCCTGTTGTTCAGCGGCGCGGGACTGGCCACCGGCAACTGGGCTTCGGCCGCGGTCGCGGCGGGGGCGGTGGCCGCGGGATACATCTGGCGCATCCGCGTCGAGGAACGCGCGCTTCTGGAGCGCTTCGGCGCGGCGTTCGAGGCGCGGCGGCGGCAGACCTGGGCCGTCATTCCGCTCCTCTGGTGAGGCGGAAATCGGCGCCGGGCGCGCTGTCTGACATGGCTGTAACCCGCAAAGTCTTGAATCCGCCCCAAATATCGGTCACCAAGCCGGCCGGCAGGTATCCATGAACCGGATCTGGGAAGCCTTTCTGCGCGCCGTCGACACCCTGGGAGGTTGGATCATCGAACATTCGCGGCTTCTGCTGCGTGTCGGGGTGTGGGCGGTCGGCATCATCGCCGTGCCGCTCTTGCTCCTCTTCCTGCTGCCGAGCGTGCTGGCGCTGATCGCCCCGCCGCTGAACCTGAAGCAGGACCTCTATGCCGCCAACCGCCCGGTGGCCTTCACCTTCCTCGACGACAGCGGCCATGTGGCGGGGCGGCGCGGCGCGGTGGTGGGCGAACGCCTCACGCTCGAGGACATGCCGCCTTATCTGCCCGCCGCCTTCATCGCCATGGAAGACCGCCGCTTCTATTCCCACCAGGGCATCGATCCGCGCGGCATGCTGCGCGCCCTGTTCGAGGACCTGCGGGCGCACCACGTGGTGGCGGGCGGCTCCACCATCACCCAGCAGGTGGCCAAGATCGTCTTCACCGATTCCGGGCGCACCTATTCGCGCAAGCTGACCGACATCATGGACGCGGCAGTGCTCGAGAAATCGCTGTCGAAGAAGCAGATCCTGGAACTCTACCTCAACCGCATCTATCTGGGCTCTGGCGCCTATGGCGTGGACGGCGCGGCGCATGTCTATTTCGGCAAGTCGGCGCGCGAGCTGACGCTGCCGGAAGCCGCGATGCTGGCGACGCTGACGCGCGCCCCCAGCGTGTTCTCGCCGCGGCGCGATCTGGCCCGCGCCCAGGAGCGCGCCTCGACGGTGCTCGACGCCATGGTGGACACCGGCGCCATCAGCCAGCGCCAGGCCGACGCCGCCAAGGATCACCCCGCCGCCGTGGTCGACCGCACCACGGTCGACGCCCGCAACTACTACATGGACACGGCGCGCGACGAGGCGCTGCGCGATCTCGCCGGCCAGACGCTGTCGGGCGACGTCGTCATCCACACCACGCTCGAGCCCAAGCTGCAGGAGGCCGCGCGCTTCGCCGCGGTGCGCGTCATCGACGGCAAGGAAGGCCGCCACGCCCGCGCCCACCAGGCCGCCGTCGTGATGATGAAGACCGACGGCGCCATCGTCGCCCTGATCGGTGGCACCGACTACGACGAATCCACCTTCAACCGCGCCGTCCAGGCCCATCGCCAGCCCGGCTCGGCCTTCAAGCCCTTCGTCTATCTGGCGGCGCTGGAAGCCGGCGCCACGCCCTGGGACGTGCGCACCGACGAGCCCGTCGACATCAACGGCTGGACGCCGACCAATTTCGGCGGCCGCAGCTACGGCACCGTGACGCTGGCCGACGCCATGGCGCACTCGATCAACACGGTGACGGCCAACCTGGCGCAGGAGATCGGCATCGATTCCGTGGTCGAGGCCGCCAAGCGCTGCGGCATCACCTCCAAGCTCGATCCCAACGCCTCGCTGGCGCTGGGCACCAGCGAAGTGACGCCGCTCGAACTGACCTCGGCCTACGCCGTGTTCGCCTCGGGCGGCTACAAGGTCGCCCCCTACATGGTGACGGAGGTGGACGGGGCGGACGGCAAGGTGTTGTTCAAGCGCCAGGCGGCGGAACCCGACCGCGTCATCGCCGAACATGTCGATCGCGACCTGACCGAGATGCTTTACGGCGTGGTGACCGAAGGCACCGGGAGGGGCGCCGCGCTGTGGGACCGCGAAGCCGCCGGCAAGACGGGCACCACGCAGGACTATCACGACGCCTGGTTCGTCGGCTTCACCACCGATTACGTGACCGGGGTGTGGGTGGGCAACGACGATTCCTCGCCGATGCGCGGGGTCACCGGCGGCAGCCTGCCGGCGCAGATCTGGCGCGCCGCGATGACGACCGCCGAGAAGGGCCTGCCCGCCAAGCCGCTCGACCGCTCGCCCGAACAGGCGCCGATGGACCAGACGATCGACGCCTCGGGCATCACGCCCGCCACCACCGACGACGAAGCGCAGATCACCCCCGGCGAGGTGCAGCAACAGCAGCAGCAGCACGAGCCGCACAAACGCGGACTGGGCGGCCTGCTCGACTGGCTGTTCGGCTCGGACGACGACAGCGCGCCGCCGCGAAACGACCAGCCGCCGCCCGACGATCCCAACGACTGACGGCCCGCGCCGCCGGCGTTAAGACCTCATTAACGACGACGCCAGTAAGGCCTTACCGTTTACGCGCCATAGAGAACGGGGCGGCATCCTTTGGCGGTAACCCGTGGGCCGGATGTGGAACGCGTCGCTTTCTGCAGGCTCCCCGGGACGGGAGGCGTTTCGTGCACCTGTCCAAACGCGCCATGTTGGCCGCCCTGGCGATGTTGGGGGCTGCGACCATGGCCGCGTCGGCCAGCGACATCCTGCAGAAGGCGATCAGCGATCCCGGCGCCTTCTGGACCATCTGGGGCCCGGCCAAGACCAACTACGTAACCGACTCGCGGGTCAAAGGCGGGGCGGCCGAACGCGTGACGATCTCGCCCAAGCCGAGGAACCCGTGGGATGTCGGCGCCTCCACGGCGATATCCAAGCCCGTGCGCAAGGGCGACGTGGTGCTGCTGATGTTCTGGGCGCGCGCCGAAAGGCCGCCGCAGGGCAGCGACCTCGTCATGCTGACCGGGCGCATCTACGAAAACGCCCACCCCGACAACGGCGTCACGCCGCAGACCAACTTCCTCATCGGCGACCAATGGAAGCTCTATTACGCCAGCGGCAAGGCGACCAAGGATTACCCCGCCGGGGCGCTCAATGCCGCCATGGTCCTGGGCTCGAGCGAGCAGGTCATCGATTTCGGGCCTCTGCACGTGCTCGATCTCGGCCCCAACTACGATTCCAACCTGCTGCCGCACAATTGAAGCCGGCCACGGAGGCTGCGATGCGAACATCTAAACGGGTCATCATCTCCGCCCTGGCGGCGCTCGGGATCGCCACGACGGGAGCCGCCGCCGAAGGCGTGACGGTCGTCAACGATCCGACCGCCTATTGGGGCGTCTGGGGTCCCGCCAAGACGGATTATTTGCCCGACCCCAACGTGGCCGGCGGACAGATTCTGCGCATCACCATCTCGCCCAAGCCGGCTAACCCCTGGGACGTCGGCACCTATGCCCAGGTCATCAAGCCGCTGAAGCAGGGCGACGTGGTGCTGATGTCCTTCTGGGCGCGCGCCGAACGGCCGCCGGCGGGCAACGACTTCATCACCGTCAGCGGGCGCATCTACGAAAACAAGCCTCAGGGTATCGGCGTCAGCCCGGAGACCGGCTTCATGATCGGGCGGGAATGGAAGAAGTATTACGCCAGCGGCACCGCCGCGAAGGACCTTCCCGCCGGCACGGTGAGCGTCGGCATGATCATCGGCACCGGCGACCAGGTCATCGATTTCGGCCAGCTCGCCATCGTGGATTACGGGCCGGACTACGACCTCGCGAAACTGCCGCACAATTGAAGCGCAAGGCTCGGCAATAGGTCACAACGCCTCAGTGTGAGGCCCGCCATCGTGCTACGCTCAAGGTGAGGTTGTCGTATCGGGGGGCATCATGATGCGTTGGACGATCGTGGCGGCGCTTGGCGCGCTCGCGGCCTTGGCCACGCCGGTTGCGGCGCAGGAAAGCGCGGAAACAGTGGTGGTCACCGGTGCTCGCGCGGGCGAGTTCGACGCGGCGACGACGCCGCACCTCTATCTCTTGCGGCGCGCCGATCACGTCATCACCAAGGTGCGCGTGGTCTGCGATACGCGCGATCCCGCCAAGCGGCGGGCGGAGCTCAAGGACACGCTGCGCAGCATGATCCGCGAGGCGCAGAAGAGCGGCACGATTTCGCTCGGCGTGGGCGACGAGATCATCACCGACCTGACGGAGAAGATGCTCGACAAGGTCGTCCTGCCCGACGCCGGCAAGGTCGACACCAGCGTGGCCTTCGTGGTGATCAAGACCCGCATCTCCAAGGACGACCTGTTCGACGACGCCACGGGGCGGATCGAGCATTTCATCGAGGCGACGCCGAAGGCGGGGCGCACCGAAATCCTGCGCGAGAACCGGTGGGACCTGACGATCGTCGGGCCGGAGCAGTATCGCGGCGAGCTGATCGCCAGGATCGCGGCCGATTCCAAACAGACCGCAGCCCTGTTCGGCCCCGATTACGTGGCGCGCGTCGAAGGCCTGCAGCGCGCTGTGGCCTGGTACCAGAAGGGTCCGCTCGAGCTGGCGCTTTATATCCCCTACACCATGACGGTGGCGCCGAAGAAGGACTAGTGTCGTGGTTCCAAAGTTCGTCGCATTGCCGATATCAGCCGCTTGGCGAACTTTGGAACCAAAACGACACTAGGATTCAATATGTTTGCTAGTGTCCTTTCGATTCCGAAATTCGCTGGAGACCGATATGAGGATACGGCGAATTTCGGAATCGGGACACTAGGCGTGCTATAGCGGCAGCATGCGTCGAGAGATGGTGATCCATCCCCAATCGAAGTGCCAGTCGGTGGGCGCCGTCGCGGTCGAGATCGTGCGGCCGCGGGCGGGCCTGCTGACGCTGCGCTATGTGCTGACGGGCGCGATCGCAGGCCTGCGGCTGCCGGCGCCGGCAGCGGCCGGGCGCACCGATGAGCTGTGGCAGCACACCTGCTGCGAGGCCTTCCTGCAGGCGCCCGGCGAACGCGGCTATGTCGAATACAATTTCGCGCCGTCGACGGCGTGGCAGTGCTACCGGCTCGACGACATCCGCAGCAACCGGCGCCCGGCCGAGGTGGCGCCGCCGCATCTGGCGGTGAAGGCCGGCGCGGACGCGCTGGAGCTGACCGCGACGGTCGCCTGGGAAGACGGCGGGCGCCTCGGGCTCACGGCGGTGATCGAAGAGGCCAACGGGGCGATGTCGTATTGGGCGCTGGCGCACGCGCCGGGGAAGCCGGACTTCCATCGGCCGGAGACCTGGGGCGTGGAGCTGGGGGCCTGACGGAACGCACCTCGCACGCTCCCCTTTCGGGGGCGGGAAAAAACGCGGACAATGCGCGCTTCGTGAACTGCCTGGAGCGCCCGCATGAAATCCGGCCTCGACCGCCTGCTCGCCGACCCGGCCCTGCGCGCGCCGCTGCAAGGCAAGCGCGTGGCGCTGCTCGCCCATCCCGCCTCGGTGACCCCGGACTTGACGCACGCGCTCGACGCGCTGGCGGCCTGCGGCCTCAATCTCACCGCCGCCTTCGGCCCCCAGCACGGCCTGCGCGGCGACAAGCAGGACAACATGGTGGAGTCGCCCGACTTCGCCGATCCGCTGCACCACATCCCGGTGTTCAGCCTCTACGGCCAGGTGCGCCGGCCGACCGACGCCATGATGGCGCATTTCGACGTGCTGCTGGTGGACCTGCAGGACCTGGGCTGCCGCATCTACACCTTCGTCACCACCCTGCGTTACGTGCTGGAGGCGGCGGCGGCGCACAAGAAATCGGTGTGGGTGCTCGACCGGCCCAATCCGGTGGGGCGCCCCACGGAAGGGCTGACCTTGCGGGCGGGATGGGAAAGCTTCGTCGGCGCCGGGCCTTTGCCGATGCGCCACGGCCTGACGCTCGGCGAGCTCGCCACCTGGTTCGTCAAGATGGCGAAGCTCGACGTCGATTACCGCGTCATCGCCATGGAAGGCTGGAAGCCCGACGAGGCGCCAGGCTTCGGCTGGCCGCTGGGCGCGCGCGCCTGGGTCAACCCGAGCCCCAATGCGCCCAATTTGTGGATGGCGCGCGCCTATGCGGGCAGCGTGATGCTGGAAGGCACGACGCTGTCGGAAGGCCGCGGCACGACGCGGCCGCTGGAAGTGTTCGGCGCCCCCGACATCGCGGCGCGCGCCGTGCTCGACGAGATGGCGCGGCTGGCGCCGCAATGGCTCGCCGGCTGCCGGCTGCGCGAATGCTGGTTCGAGCCCACCTTCCACAAGCACGCGGGCACGCTGTGCCAGGGCGTGCAGATCCACACCGAGGGACCGGCCTATGACCATGGCGCGTTCCGGCCGTGGCGCGTGATGGCGCTGGCGTTCAAGGCGATCCGCCGGCTCTATCCCGATTATTCGCTGTGGCGCGATTTCGCCTACGAATACGAGACCAAGCTCGCCATCGACGTCATCAACGGCTCGCCTTTGCTGCGCCAATGGGTGGACGACGCGGCGGCCGCGCCCGGCGACCTCGAGGCGCTGGCGGCGCCCGACGAAGCGGCCTGGCGCGAGGAACGCAAGGCGTATCTGCATTATTGATCCGCTGGCGCCGCGCGCTGCGATCATGCGCACGGGGGACTCCATGAAGCGCTTGTTGTTCGCGCTTGCCGTTGGGCTCGCGGCAGTGCCTTGCCGGGCAGAAACGACAACCGCATTCGGCTCGCCTTGCACCTATCCGGCCGACGCCAATGGCGCGCAAGGCGAAGCGACATGACCAAATCCTCCCCCTGAAAGGACGTTTCTCGCACTTGCGCAGCAGGCGAGAGCGCGCAGCGACAACGTGCGCGCGGTGGGGGTCGGGCCTGACCCCTCCCCGAACGCGCATGGCGTGTTCGACCCTCCCCTTTCAGGGGAGGGAATGTCGCTTGTTCATCACTTCTCGTCGATGGAGGCGCCGGCGATCAGGGCCTCCATCGCCGCGCGCTGGTCCGCGGTGATTTGGGGGGCCGTCAACGTGGTGAGACAGAAGAAATGCATCGAGTCCACCTTCACGAGCACGACGCGCAGGTCGAGGTTGCCGCTCTTTTCCGGCAAGGTTCCAACAAAGGCCGTGCCGGCGCGTCCGGCGATGGATCCGGATTCGCTCCGCTCGTAGGGCGGCGCCCCGGCAGTCCGGAAAATGCCGGCTGCGATATCCTCGGCAGGCGTGGTGGCGGCGTCCTGGCCTGCGATGATCGAGAACTGGACGGCAGAACTGTGGTCCAGAGCCGTGAACTGAAGGTTGTCGTACTGGTCGTAGCCGCCAGTCCAACCCGCCGGCGCGTCCACGACGAAGGCCGGAACGCCTTGTCGGGGCAGCCGCCAAGTCTCTGCCTGCGCGCCGGCCGCGAAGATCGGGCCGAACAGCAGAGCCAGAGCGAACACGCACAATATGGCTATCTTCCGTCCGGCGGTCTTGCTCGCGAACATGATGCCCCCTGATGCCCGCGCCCCTGCGGACGGGCCACAGTAGCGGAGGTCCGGGCCGGCAGGAAGCCCGGTGGGCGTGCTTTGGCGCGAGGCGCGCAAGACGGAGCGGCGGTATCGGATGCCGTCTTCATTTCCCTGCGTGAAAAGACCGAAGAGCAGACCCTCATCCTGAGGAGCGAGCGCAGCGTCTCGAAGGATGACGGCCCAGCGGCGCTCCGTCGCCCTCGTCCTTCGAGACGGCTCGGCGCCGGCGTGACGAAGCCTCCTCAGGATGAGGGCGGTAGCGAACAGTTTCCCCTAAAGCCCCACCCGGAAAACTATTCGCTGCGCTCACAGTTTTCCGACCCCCACAAGGGCGAGGTCAAAATGACACCTACATCCCCACCACCAGCTTCCTGCCGGTATAGGTCACGACCTTGTCGGGGTTCGCGGTGGTGTCGATGCCCGTGCCGTGATCCTTGCCCACCAGGATGATGTGGAAGCTGCGGCGCTTCAGCATGCCGGGGAACGAGCCCTGGCGCGCGCCGATGGTGAGGCGGTGCCTGGCGTCATCCCAGTGCATGGCGATGGTGGCGTAGACGCCCTTCTCGTAGTCGTAGGTGTCGTTCTCGTCCTCGTAGAGCGTGAAGCCGCCGTCGGCGCCGCGATAGATGCGCAGCTCGAGCGGATCGGCCGGCTTCTCGGCGGCGTACTGCACGAACGGCCCCATCGGCACGATCGCGCCGGCGCGCACCAGGATCGGGATCCGGTCGATGGGTGCGTCCTGGGTCACCGTTTGGCCGCCGTCCAGCCGCTCGCCGGTCCAGAAGTCGGTCCAGGTCGTGCCCGCCGGCAGATAGACGCTACGCGTCTTGGGCACGTCGGGCTGCGGCGCCGCCTCGCGGGCGTAGATCGCCGGGTCCTTCCAATAGACCTGGGCGCGGAAGGCGCCGAGGACGGCATTGGAAGTCTCGAACTTGAAGTCGTATTCCCTGCCCGCTTCGAGCTGCATCGGCACCGTATAGGACGCCATGGAATCGTAGTTGTGCGGCACTTCCTTGCCGTCGATCCAGATGCGGCGCGGCCCGAAGCTCTTCATGTTGAAACGATAGGTGCCGGTGGCGGGCACCACGAGCTTGCCTTCCCAGCGCATGGAGAACTTGGGGCCGGTGATGAACTTGGGCCAGCCCGTGTACCAGAAGAGGTCGATGTCGGGCTCGACCCCCTGGTGGCACACCGTCTTGAACTGGTCGTCGCAGAAATAAGTGGCGTCGAGCCCGGGCTTGCCGTCCTTGGTGCGGAAGTTTGCGGGCCCCACCAGCACGCTGTCTTCCGGCGGGCGGTGGTACATCCAGTTCGTCACCGGCGCCACCATGATCGAGGGGCCGAACAGGAACTGGTCGGCGATCTTGTAGGTCTTGCGGTCCTGCGGGAAATCCATCGGCAGGCCGCGCATGATCGAGGAGCCGTTGCGGGTGATCTGCCAGGCCTGCGAATAGATGTAGGGCATCAGGCGGTAGCGCAGGTTGTCGAACTTCACCAGCACCGGCGTGAAGTCTCCGAATTCCCAGATCTCGCGCGGCGTCTCGGAACCGTGCGAGCGGAAGATCGGCGCGAAGCTGCCGAACTGGAACATGCGGGTGTAGAACTCCTGATAGGCGGGATCCTTGCCGCCGTTGGAGAACACCCCGCCCTGGCAGCCGATGGTGAAGCCGCCGATGTCGAAGGTCCAATAGGGGATGCCGGCCATCGAATGGTTGATGCCCGCCGGTATCTGCTTGGCGTAGACGTCCCAGTTGGCGCCGATGTCGCCCGACCAGGTGGTGGCGGCGTAGCGCTGCTGGCCGGCGAAGGTGGAGCGCGTCAGGATGTAGACGCGTTTCCTGTCGGTCTCCTGGCGCTGATGCAGATAGATGTTGCCCGTGGCGAGCAGGGAATAGGGATTGAGGTAGCGCGCGAAGGTGCCCAGGTGGTTGGGCGCCATGCGCTTCATCTCGAACTCTTCGGCCTCCTTGGTCAGCGCGTTGACGACATCGGGTTCGGTCGAATCCATCCACCAGCCGTCGACGCCCGTGGAGAACACGCCTTTGTTGGCATAGTCCCAGAACAGGTCGTTGGCGGCGGGATCATAGACGTCGTAATACTTGAAGCCCGCCCAGCCGGTGGTGGGATAGAGGAAGCCGCGCGCCTCCATGTCCTTGGCGATCTGCGTCGAAGGGCCCAGCGCCTCCCAGATCGAGATGATCCAGTGGAAATTCTCGCCGTGCAGGGTGTCCGACATCAGCTTGGGCGTCGGATAGCGCGTGGGGTCGAACACCAAGCCGCCCCACATGTCGAGGCCGCCCCAGTAGTTCCAGTCCTGGATGATGTTGTCGATCGGGATCCTGAGGTCGCGGTACTTCCTGGCGACGGCGAGCACCTCGTCTTCGGTGTGATAGTGCTCCTTGGACTGCCAGTAGCCATAGGCCCATTTGCCGTACATCGGCGCGGCGCCGGTGAGGGCGCGGTAGCCCGCGATGGCGTCGTCGATGGTGGGACCCGCGAAGAAATAATAGTCGATGTTGTCGGCGACGTCGGACCACATCGAGGTCCTGGACGCGTCGTCGGCGAACACCGTCTTGGAATAATTGTCCCAGAACACGCCGTAGCCGGCGGTCGAGACGAAGACGGGCGTCACCGCTTCGGTGTTGGCCTGCACCAGATTGACGGTCTTGCCGCGCCAGTCCATGTCGCCCGACTGGTTCTGGCCGAGGCCGTAGATGCCTTCATCCGCCGTCAGGCGAAAATCCTGCTCGACCTGGAAGGCCGATTTCTCCTGCGCCAAAGGCGACGGCGTGAAGCGGCCTGCACCGGCCTCTTCCAGCAGCAGGCGGCCGCGCGGATCGCGGAAGCGCACGGCGCCGTCGGCGAGGCTGACCTCGACCTTGAGCCTGGCGGACTGCAGCACGAGGGCGCCGCGCAGGCGGGCGATGCGCAGCGCGATCCGCGAGGCGGGGTTCTCAAGCACGACGAGGCTCGTCTTGTCGGGCGTGCCGCCTTGCGGCCATTTGAGGACGCGCACCGTGCCGGGGGCGTAGAACACGATCTTCTCGCGCAGCGCCGTCAGCACAACGCCGTTGTTCAAGCGCTCGACCCCGGCGATGGCGCGGGCGGCCGCGGCGTGGTGATGATGGCGGTGAACCTTGGCCGCGGCGGGCGCGCCGGCGAGCGCGAAGGCGCAGAGGAGCGTCGCGGCGCCGAGCGCCGGAGGCGAGAATCGCATGGGTAAGCCCTTTCCGACCCGAGGCGCGGAAGGTACGCTATTATATGATCAATTGGGAAGAGACGGATTGGCGGACGCTTCGCAGTCTCGCGCCCTCATCCTTCGAGACGGCTCCGGCGCCGGCGCGCCGAAGCTCGGGAGCCGGCGGTCCGCGCCGGGTGTATCCGCCGGCCCGTCGCTCATTGAAGGCGGCAGGCGCCGGACGTACGCTTTGCGCCGCCGGCCGGTGGAGAGCATTGTGCCCGAAACCTTCAATGCCTTGGCCGAAGCCAGAGGCTGGAGCAACCGCTGTTCGCCGGTCGCGCAGCTGCGGGACCGTTTTCTGATCGATCTCCTCGCGGTGTGGCAGGGACTGGCGCAAGGCGCCATTCCGCCGCGCCGCGCCTTCACGGCCCGGGCGTTGAAACCGTTCCTGCGCGACATCGCGATTTTCGAGCAGGTGGCGCGGCAGCCGCCGCGTTACCGCGCCCGCCTGGTGGGAACCGGCCTTGCCGCCATCACCGGCGACCTGCAGGGCGCGATCATCGACGAGAAACTGCCGCCCGACATCACCGCCCGCTGGCACGCCAGCCTCGATGCCGTGCTGCGGGCCGGGGCGCCGCTGCGCTTCACGGTCGCGAACGTGGCCTTTGGCGGCCTGAGCCATCTGCAGGCCGAGCTTCTCGCCGCGCCGATGACCGACGATGCCGGCGCCGCAACAATGGTGTTGGCCGGGATCGTGCTGGAGCGCACGCAGAATCCGGTCCCCCTCAAGCCTTGAGCTGCGCCGCCAGCGCCGACGGGCTGCTTGACCGTGGGCGAACAGTACTGGTCCAATGACGGCGCCTTGCTCCGGGGATGGCGATGAACCTGCGCGCGCTTGCGGCCGTGATGGCCCTGGTCTTCCTGTGTCCCGCCCAGGGCGCGACGCGCGTCGTCTTCGTCACCGACTGGAAGGCGCAGGCCGAGCACGGCGGATTCTACGAAGCGCTGGCGCTGGGCCTCTACAAGAAGCGCGGGCTCGACGTCGTCATCCGCCAGGGCGGCCCCAGCGCCAACGTGCCCCAGCTGATCGCCGGCGGCGCGGCGGATTTCGGCATCGCCTCGAACAGCTTCGTGGCGCTCAACCTGGTGCGCCAAGGCGTGCCGGTGCGCGCGGTGATGGCCGTGTTCCAGAAGGACCCCGCCATCCTGATGAGCCATCCGCGCCCCGACGTGAAGACGCTCGCCGATCTCAAGGGCAAGCCCATCCTGCTGTCGGACACCGCCACGGTGACGATCTGGCCGTGGCTGAAGGCGAAGTACGGCTTCGCGGACAGCCAGATCCGCAAATACACCTTCAACCTGCAGCCCTTCCTGGTCGATCCCGACGCGGTGCAGGAAGGCTATCTGACGAGCGAGCCCTTCACGGTCGAGCAGACCGCGCATTTCAAGCCCAAGGTCTTCCTGCTGGCCGATTACGGCTACACCAGCTACGCCAACCTGGTGCTGGTGCCGCAGCGCTGGATCGACCGCAATCCGGCGGCGGTGCAGGCGTTCTACGACGCCTCGCGCGATGGCTGGTCGCATTATCTGTTCGGCGATCCCCGGCCCGGCAACGCGCTCATCAGGCGCGACAACCCCGACATGAGCGAGGCGCTGATCGCCCAGGCGATCGCCAAGATGAAATCATACGGGCTGGTGCGGTCGGGCGACGCCAAGGCCTTCGGCATCGGGGCCATGACGCCGCCGCGCTGGCGCGATTTCTTCCGCTCCGCCGCGGCGCAGGGGCTCTATCCCAGGACGCTCGACGTCACCAAGGCCTACGACCTGCGCTTCATGGATAGCGCCGCGCAGTATTTCGAGTGACGACGGCAACACGGTATAATCGCCTCCCCCTTTGTGGGGAGGCCGGAGAATTTTGAGCGTAGCGAGAAATTCTCCGGGTGGGGGCGAAAGATGTTCAAACGCGCGACGCCCGAAAAGATCGCACAGGCGCGTGCCTTGCGCCGAGACGCAACGGATGTGGAAAAGAGCTTATGGTGGCGTTTGCGGGAACTGAACAGGCAAGGATTCCATTTCCGCCGACAATCGCCCTTCCGATCCTACGTGCTGGATTTTGTGGAGCACAACGCGCACCTCGTGGTTGAACTCGATGGCGGACAGCACAATGAGCCGAATCATCGCCTTCACGATGAGCGCCGGGATGAATTCCTGCAAAGCCAGGGATACCGCACTCTGCGATTCCGCAATCTGGAGGTTCTCGACAACATCGATGGCGTGCTGGAACGGATCACCGAAGAATTGGGCGGAGTTCCAGAGCGCCCCCCACCCGCGCGGCTTCGCCGCGCGACCTCCCCACAAAGGGGGAGGTGAAGGATGAAGCCGTTCACTACGCTCCTCCACGGTTTCGTCGCGCGCGCTCTGCCGCGGTCGGCGAGGTGAAGATGCTTCTTGAGCTCGACGCCATCTCCAAGATCTTCGACTCCGGCACGGTGGCGCTTGAGGGCGTCAGCCTGCAGGTCGCCGAAGGTGAGTTGCTGTCGCTGGTGGGACCGTCGGGCTGCGGAAAGTCGACGCTGCTGCGCCTCATCGCGGGGCTCATCCAACCCACGGCCGGCAGCGTTTCGTTCGCGGGCGGCAAGCCCGAGACCGCCTTCGTCTTCCAGGAGCCGACGCTGATGCCATGGGCAGACGTCCTGACCAATGCGCGCCTGGCGCTCGACCTCGAACACGTGCCGCGGCGCGAAGGCGAGGCGCGCGCCGCGGCGGCGCTCGCACGCGCCGGGCTCAAGGGCTTCGAGCATGCCTATCCCCGCGAACTGTCGGGCGGCATGAAGATGCGCGTCTCGATCGCGCGCGCCATCGCGGCGCGGCCCAGGCTGCTGTTGATGGACGAGCCGTTCGCGGCGCTCGACGAGCCGGCCCGCCAGGCGCTCAACGACGACCTGCTCGGCCTGTGGCGCGAAGACGGCCTGACCATCGTGTTCGTGACCCATTCGATCTACGAGAGCGCCTATCTGTCGACGCGGGTGGTGGTGATGGGCGCCCGGCCGGGGCGGGTGCTGGACGACATCGCGCTCGACCAGCCTTTCCCGCGCGACGAACGCCACCGCTTCACGCCGCAATTCGCCGCGGCGGCGGCGAAGATCGCGGCGGCCATCAAGGAGAAGGCGGGATGAAGGCAACGCGGATTTTCACCCTCCCCGGAATTTGCTTCGCAATTTTCGACCCTCCCTCAAGGGGCGCGTGGACGTTCCGCACATGAACATGCTCTGGAAATACGCCCTGCCGGCGCTGCTCGGCATCGCCGTTGTCGCCGCCTGGCAAGGCGCGGTGCGCGCGCTCGCCGTGCCCGTCTATCTCGTGCCGGCGCCGTCGGACGTGTGGGCCGCCTTCCTCGGCGACGCGCCGAGCCTTCTCGCCTCGCTGTGGGCGACACTCGAAGTGACGCTGATCGCCTTTGCCTGCGCCCTCGTCGGCGGCGTGGCGCTGGCGGTGCTGTTCAGCCAGAGCCGCACCGTGGAAGCCATGCTTTATCCTTATGCCATCGTGCTGCAGGTGACGCCGGTGGTTGCGGTCGCCCCCCTGCTTCTGATCTGGGTGGGCTACGATCACGTCGAGCGGGCGCTGGTCCTGATCGCTTTCCTGGTGGCGTTCTTCCCCATCCTGTCCAACACGACGCTGGGCCTGAAGTCGACGGACCACAATCTGGTCGACCTCTTGCGGCTCTACGGCGCCGGGCGCTGGCAGATCCTGTGGCGGCTCAAGGGCCCGACCGCCCTGCCCTATCTTCTGGGCGGCGCCAAGATCGCCGGCGGCCTGGCGTTGATCGGGGCGGTGGTGGCCGAGATGGTGGCGGGCTCCGGCACCGCGACGGGGCTCGGCTGGCGTATCGTCGAGGCGGGCAACCGGCTCGAGATCGCCAAGATGTTCGCGGAGCTGACGCTGCTGGCGCTGCTCGGCATCGCCATCTTCGCGACGCTATCGGCGGTGGAACACGCCGCGCTGCGCCACTGGCACGAGAGTGTCCTAAAGAAGGACGGTTAGCGCCTCATTTCAGTCTGCGCTACACTGTCGGCGCATGCACCAGGGGGGCTTGGCATGAAACATCTCGCATGGCTGGCGGCGGCCGTCGCCGCATTGACGCTCGGCGGTTGCTACGAATCGAACGGATTGCTGCTCGATGCGTCCGCGGCGCGCCAGCCGATCTCGCAATACCAGGACTGGAAATACGGCGGCGACACCAAGTATCACGCCCGTCTCAATCCGCGTTCCGACGGCTGGTACGACTACGAGGAAGCCAAGATCGCCGCCGACGGCAGCGAAGGCACCTGGGAGCACCACACCGTGCTCCTCAACTACCTCGAGAACGCCAACGGCCTGGACCTCTACGTCTACGCGACCTGGGAAGACAGCGAGAAGGCCTATGTCTACGGCGTGGTCGCCGTGCGCTCGGACGGCTGGTGGCAATCGGTCAGGCCGGATTGCGATTCCATGTCGGGCGACCCGAAGTGGGTCGGCGCCGACGCCAATGCGGCGACGCAGGCCGGCGGCACGCTGAAGAGCGACGACGCGGGCGACTCCTGCCAGTTCACCAACAGCGCGAGCCTGTTCCAGGCGATGCGCAATGTCGTGGCGGAGCCGGGATTCTGGGACCGGGTGCAGGCCGCCGCCAACGGCTGAGCGATTTTTTTTCGATGGGGCAAGCCATGGGGCGTTTATCGTGCCTGATCATGGCCGCGGCGGGCGCCAAGGACGAAGGCGGCGTCTGCAGCTTCGCCGACACCCAGAGCCTGATGACGGCGCTGCGCAACGACGCCGACACGCCCGAATTCTGGAAGGCCTACAACAACGATTGAGGCGCGGCGACCCCACAAGCGCGGGGCCGGCGCAACACATGGATTCGCTTCGCGCGCCTGAAGCGCGCGGCGTTTCATGCGCGCCGGGAACGACAGACATCAATCTCAGTGGGGCGATCGAGTCTAATCCAGCACCGTCTTGCCCGTCTTCACGGGAGCGGATTCCGGCATCAGGCCCATCATGGCGAGCCCGATGGCGATGGCGACCACCCAATAGAAGGCCGGCGCCATCGCATTGCCTGTGGCGTGGATCAGCCAGGTGATGACGAACTGCGTCGAGCCCCCGAAGATGGAGATCGAGAAGGCATAGACCATCGCCACCAATCCCGAACGGATGCGCCGCGGCAGCGATTCGGTGAGGGCAATGAGGACGGGCGGCGTCGCCAGCGAGAACAGGATCGAGATCAGCCCCATCCCGGCGTACAGCGCTAGCGCGGAATGGAAATGCACGATCGCCCAGAAGCACGGCAGCACCACGATCAGCGTCAGAAGGTAGCACAGCATCATCACCGGCTTGCGCCCGAAGCGGTCGGATAAGGCGCCGCTCGCCGGCTCGAACACGACGGCGAGCCCGGAGGTGACGACCGGCACCACGAAGGCCGTGCCGGCGGTCATGTGCAAGGTGTCGAGGGCATAGCTCGTCATGTAGGTCAGGACATAGGAGCCGACCGTGGTGCTGGCCAGCATGACGAGGCCGCAGACGATCACGCGCAGATGCGGGCGCAGGCGCGACGGCAGGCCGATGTCGCCCGCGGTGACGTCGGGCGCCAGGGCCGCATCGTCGGCGGCGCGCAGAGTCTCGGGCAATCCCCGGCGCAGCAACAGGCCGAACGGCACGATCGCCACGCCGAGCAGGAAGGCGATGCGCCAGCCCCACTGCTGAAGCTGCTGCTCGGTGAGGATCGCCGACAGCAGCACGCCGGTGAGCGCCGCCACGACGATGGCCCCATCCTGGGTCGCATACTGCATGGAGCCATAGAGTCCGCGCCGCGCCGCGGGCGCCGCCTCGATCATGTAAGCCGTGGTGGGACCCACCTCGCCGCCCAGCGCGAAGCCCTGCACCAGGCGGAAGCACAGCACGAGCACGGGCGCCGCCATCCCGATAGCCGCATAGGACGGCGTCAACGCCAGACCCGCCATGCCGACGCCCATCAGCGTGAACGAGATCAGCATGGTGGGCTTGCGCCCGATGCGGTCTCCCAGATTGCCGAGCACGATGCCCCCGACGGGGCGCGCCACGAAGCCGATGCCGAAGGTCGCGGTGGAAAGCAGCAGGCTGATGCCGGGGGCCTCGGCGGGGAAGAAGGTGCGCCCGATATAGACCGCGAAGATCGCGTAGCTGAGGAAGTCGTAGAACTCGAGCCCGTTGCCGATGAACACGGCGGCGACGTGGCGCGCGGGAATCGGCGCGGTCGCGCTAGCGGGCGCGTGCACGCTTGCCCTCCCGCCGTTCCAGGCGACGCGGCGCCGACTCCGGCAGCAGGATCATCACCGCCAGGCCGAGCAGGTTGGCGCCCATCCAGTAATAGGCGGGGACCAAGGGGCTGCCGGTGAGGCGGATCAGCCAGGCGATGATGAACTGGGTGGAGCCTCCGAACACCGCGATGGCCAGGGCGTAGACCGTCGCCACCGTGCCCGAGCGGATCGCGGGCGGCAGCGACTCCGTGAGCGCAACGATGACGGGCGGCGCCCCCAGCGCATTGAGCAGCGCCAGGAGCGCCATCACCGCGTAGAGCAGCAGCGCCGAGCCGTGATGCGACACCGCCCAGAACGCCGGCACGATGGCGCCCAGCAGCAGCAGCGTGGGGATCACCATCACCGGCTTGCGCCCGAAGCGGTCGGACAGCCAGCCGCTTGCGGGAAAGAAGGCGGCCCCCACCGCCGCGGTCACCGACGTCACGGTGAAGGACGTTCCGGCGGGCAGATGCAGCGTCACCAGCGCATAAGTCGCCATGTAGGTGAGCACGTAGATGGCGATGGTCGAATTGGCGAGCAGCAGAAGGCCGCAGACGATCACCCGCAGATGCGGGCGCAGGCGCGCGGCGAGCCGGCCCGGCGCCGTGGAGGAGACAGCCTTGACCTGCAGCGTTTCGGGCAGGCTGCGGCGCATCATCAGGCCGATGGGCACGATGGCCACGCCGGCGAGAAAAGCGATGCGCCAGCCCCAGCTTTCGAGCATCGGCCGGCTCAGGACCGCGGCCAGCCCGACGCCGAACAGCGAGGCCGCCAGCACCGCCGCCTGCTGGCTGGTGTATTGCAGCGAACCATAGACGCCGCGGCGCGCCGGCGGGGCGGCCTCGATCAGATAGGCGGTGGTCGGCCCCACGTCGCCGCCCAGCGCGAAGCCTTGCACCAGGCGGAACAGCACCAGCAGCACCGGCGCCACGATGCCGATCGCGCCATAGCCTGGCGTCACCGCCACGCCGAGCATGCCCGCGCCCATCAACCCGAACGACAGCAGCATCGCCGGCTTGCGCCCGATGCGGTCGCCGAGGCTGCCCAGCACGACGGCGCCGACGGGCCGCGTCACGAAACCGATGCCGAAGGTGGCCAGCGACAACAGCAGGCTGACCGAGGCGTCGTTGGGCGGGAAATACGCCTTGCCGATATAGACCGCGAAGATCGCGTAGCAGAGGAAATCGTAGAACTCGAGGCCGTTGCCCAGCACGACCGCGGCGACGTGGCGGGCCGAAAGGGCCGGGACATCACGGTTCACGACAGGACTTCGCATGCCTACCCCGGCGAACCCGTCATGACGCTAGCACGCCAGGTCATCGGCGGGAGATGCATTCTTGTAAAAATGACGTACGGGAACTGCCGCATTTCCGGTCACGCAGGATCCGACGCCAAAATCCGCCTCAGGCGAGCGGCGCATCCACGGCGGGACGGCGGCTGGTCGCCAGCCAATAGAGCGCCAGCCCCATGATGAGCATCGCCAGCGTCGACAGCACGATCTTGAGGAAGGTCGCGAGCGGATGGGCGTCCGCCGCGCTCGGCACCAGCGCGCAGGCGATGCCCGTGAGCGAGGAGACCACGCCCACCGACGCCAGAATGAAGCTCGTGCGCGCGCCGCCCGGCGGCCGCCAGGCCCCGCCCGCGCCGTCGCGCGAGATCTTCCGGTACGCGACGAACAAGAGCACGTAGGGGATCGTCGTCGTCAACGTGCCCATGGCCACCAGAAGATCGTAGGCCGTGGCGACCGTCTCGCCCGCCTGACTGAGGACCACGACAACCAGAGTCAGCGCGGCTTGCAGGAGGATGGCGGCGACGGGCGCCCCGGTCCCGGCATTGCGGCGCGCGAACAGCGGCGGCAGGAAGTGGTCGAGCCCCGCCGCGAACGGCAAACGCGCGCCGGCGCCGAACCAACCGCTGAGACTGCCGAACATCGCCAAGGCGAAGGCGCCGATCGCTGCGGGCGCCAGCCAGCCCAGGCCGGTCCGCGCCAGTCCCGCCTGCAAGGCATCCTGAAATCCGGCAAGCCGTGTCAGTTCGGTCTGCGGCAGGATGACAAGAAAGGCCGCCGTGCCGACGCAATAGATCAGCGCCGCCGAGAACCCCACCACCACGAGCGCCCGCCGCACCGTCCTGATCCCGCCTTCGATCTCGTTGCGCACGAAGCCCAGGGACTCCGGGCCGCCGAACGCAAAGACGATCGTGCTCACCAGAATGGCGGTATCGAAATCGAGTCCGGGCACGTAGGAGGCGTGGAGGAAATGGGTGGCGGCCCCGCCGCGCCTGGCGATCAGCAGAGCGACGCCAAGGATGACCGCAAACACCGCCCAGCTTCCCAGCGAGCCGAAATTCGTCAGCCATTTGCCGGCCCGCAGGCCCAGGAGCTGCACGCCGATCACGATGCCGAGCAGTCCGATCGAGATCGCGAGATAAACCGCGCCGTCTTTGGCGCCGTAGCCGGCATAGGCCGTGATGAGGCCGGCGAGAAAATAGAGCATGCCGGCATAGACCGGTATCAGCCCGATCCAATAGAACCAGCCGCAGACGAAGCCCGGCAACGGCCCCAGCGTGTCGCGCACCCAGGCATAGATGCCGCCTTCCCCGGCCACGCGATCGGTCATCTCGGCCGTGGCGGCGACCAGCGGCAGGAAGAACAAGGCATAGGCCGCAAACCAGACCGGAAACGATGCCGGTCCCACCGCCGCCGCCACGGTCAGCCAGCGCAGGCCGACCGTCAACACCGTGGTGGTCAGCGCCACATCGAGGAATTTGAGTTTGGGCGGGCCGCAGTCGCGCGCCGACAGCTTATCCATCACTGCATCAGCGCGCGCGCGATCGGCATCCACCAGGCAGGCCTGGTGAGGAAGATGCCGATGGCGACGGATTGCAGCGCAACCATCGGCGGCAGGGCCCACAGATAGACGGCATGGACCCGGCGCATCACGATCCAATCGCGCGCCATGGCGATGAGGATCAGCGCATCGACGCCCGCATAGAACAGGTAGTCGCTGAACACCGGAATGGGGAAGCGGCCGAACCCCGCCGACGTCAGCGCACAGGTCGCCACCAGCATGAGGCGGCGGTGATATTCGGGCCACCGGCGCCAGGCAGCCGCCAGCACGACGCATGTGCTGAAGACGATGATGTCGTTCAACGGGATGGGAAGGAACGACAGGATCTCGGCGGCGGGCGATCCGTGCGCGATGCGAAACCGCGCCATGGCGAGCACGGTGGCGATGCCGACGACGGGAACGGCGCTTGCGAGCACCAGCCCCGCGAGCCCGACGCGCTTGTGAACCGCGGTGTTGCGCGACCATACCAGCGAGGCTTGCAGCAGGAACAGCGCGAGCCATCCCGAGAACACGGCGCCGTGCACATAGAGGATCGTCGGGCGCGCCGCGCTGGGATGGATCGGGCGGATCAGGTTGTCGACGATGGTGTGGCTGAAGCCGTAGACCACCACCGTTGCGATGAGCAGCGCCATCAGCAAATAGAAGGGCCGGCCGAGCAGCCCGCGCAGGCCGCCGCCTTCCACCGTACGTACCATCGTCATGAAAGCCCCCGCGTTCATTAGTAATAATAATGAGACGCAGTCTGCGTTAGGGACGGCAAGGCGGCAACCACAATCGGCCCCCCGAATGCTCCCGAGGGAACGCTCGCATCTTTCTTGCGTTCACTCGGAAATTCATACACTTCATTGTATGTATAATATTTTTTTCTACAAATTGTTCCTGTGAAGTCTTGATTTCTCCAGACCGAAGTGTGAGGTAAGCATCATGGCGAAGCCTCTTTCCCAGATCCTGACCGCCAACCGGCTGCGTGACGGCGACGTCGTCTATTGGCACGGCGGCCGCTGGGTCGAGGCGCTGGGCGAAGCCGACATCTTCGCCGCGGAGGCCGAGGCCAAGGCGGCGCTCGAGGCGGCGCAGCAGGCCGTTGCCGCCAACGTCGTCGTCAATCCCTACCTGTTCGAAGTGCGCCCCGACGCCGACGGGCCGGTGCCGGTCAAGGAGCGCGAAATCGTGCGCGCCGCCGGGCCGACCGTCCATGCCGATCTCGGCAAGCAGGCGGGAGGCCTCACGCCGGACTCGATCCGCCGGGCCGCCGCCGCCAGAGATGTGAGGGCCCCGGTTTTCCCTGCAAAGGAACGAGACAATGACGTCTCGATTTGATCTTGCCTGCCCCTCGCGGGGAGGCAATGAGGTTACCCATGTACCGCTATGACGAGTTCGACGCGACCTTCGTGCGCGAGCGGGCCAGGCAATTCCGCCATCAGGTCGAGCGCCGCCTGAAAGGCGAACTGACCGAGGACCAATTCAAGCCCCTGCGGCTGATGAACGGGCTTTACCTGCAGCTGCACGCCTACATGCTGCGCATCGCCATCCCCTACGGGACGCTGTCGGCGCGCCAGATGCGCCGGCTGGCCCACATCGCGCGCACCTACGACAAGGGCTACGGCCATTTCACGACGCGCACCAACCTGCAGTTCCACTGGATCAAGCTGAAGGACGTCCCCGACATCCTGGAGGAACTCGCCGAGGTGGAGATGCACGCCATCCAGACCAGCGGCAACTGCGTGCGCAACGTCACCGCCGACCAGTTCGCCGGCGCCACCGCCGAGGAGATGGAAGACCCGCGCCCGCTGGCCGAGATCATCCGCCAGTGGTCGAGCCTGCATCCGGAGTTCGTCTTCCTGGCGCGCAAGTTCAAGATCGCGGTCGGCACCACGCCGCACGACCGCGCCGCGCTGCGCTATCACGACATGGCGGTGGAAGCGGTGAAGAACGCCCGGGGCGAGACCGGCTATCGCGTCTACGCCGGCGGCGGCATGGGGCGGACCCCCTGCCTGGCGCATGTCATGCGCGATTTCGTGCGGCGCGAGGACATCCTCGCCTATCTCGAAGCGGTGCTGCGCGTCTACAACCAGGACAGCCGCCGCGACAACATCCACAAGCAGCGCATCAAAATCCTGATCAACGCCATCGGCGTCGAAGAGATGCGCCGGCGCGTCGAGCGCGAATTCGAGGAACTGCGCCTGACGGGCACGCTCGCGCTGCCCGCCGAGGAGCTGAAGCGCATCGAAGCCTATTTCGCGCCGCCCGAATTCGAGACGCTGAACGACAATCCGCCCGAGCTCGAAACCGCGCTGAAGGGCAAGGACTTTTCGGACTGGGCCGGGACCAATCTGCACCGGCATCGCACGCCGGGCTATTCCATTGTGACGGTGTCGCTCAAGTCGATCGGCCGCGTGCCCGGCGACTGCAGCCACCGGCAGATGGACGCGCTGGCCGACCTGATGGACGAATTCGGCTGCGAGGAAATCCGCGTCAGCCACGAGCAGAACCTGGTGCTGCCCCATGTCCGCCAGAAGGACCTGCCGGCGCTCCACGCGCGGCTCAAGGCGCTCGATCTGGCCACGCCGAACATCGGGCTGGTCACCGACATCATCTGCTGCCCGGGCCTGGATTATTGCGACCTCGCCAATGCGCGCTCGATTCCGGTGGCGCAGAAGATCGCCGAGCGCTTCGCCGGCCTGGAACGCCAGCACGCCATCGGCGAGCTCAAGATCAAGATGTCGGGCTGCATCAACGCCTGCGGCCACCACCATGCCGGCCACATCGGCATCCTGGGCGTCGACAAGAAGGGCGTGGAATACTACCAGCTGCTGCTGGGCGGCTCGGGCGCCGAGGACGCCGCCATCGGCGACATCATGGGGCCTGGCTTCGGCGAGCACGAGATCGTGGACGCCGTCGAGCGCGTCATCGACCTCTATCTCGAGATTCGCCGGGACGGCGAACGCTTCCTCGACACCTATCGCCGCGTGGGCATGGAGCCGTTCAAGAACGTGGCGTATGCGGAGCAGCTCTATGCGGCGCATTAGACTCGCGGCGTTTCCTCCCCCCTTCACGGGGGAGGTGCTCCGCGTCAGCGGAGCGGAGGAGGGCACCCCCCTCGGCGCTTCGCGCCACTCCCCCCTTGGACGCGGTGAGAAATGACCCGTCTCCTCAAGCACGGCCGGTTTGCCGACGACCTCTTCACCGCCGTCGCCGACGACGCCGCGCTGCCCGAAGGGGCAGTTGTGGTGTCGCTCAAGCGCCTGCGGGCCGATCGCGACGCGCTGTTCGAACGCAACACGCCGCTGGGCGTGCGCCTCAAGGCGGAAGAGTCGCCCGAACTGCTGGGCGCGGACCTCGACCGGATGTCGCTGGTGGTTCTGGAATTCCCGAAATTCCGCGACGGGCGTGCCTTCTCCTGGGCCCGCATGCTGCGCACGCGTCTCGGCTTCAAGGGCGAGGTGCGGGCGACCGGCGATTTCCTCTATGACCAGCTGTCGCACATGACGCGCGTCGGCTTCGACGCCTTCGAGGTCAAGGACTCCGTCACGGCCGAGGTTTATGAGCGGGCGCTCAAGGAGATGACGTTCGTCTACCAACCGAGCTCGGACGGGCGCAAGACGATCCGCGACCTGCGGGCCGGGAAATAGGCGCGCCTCCAAGGCGCCTGGGAGCCTCGGCCCCGGGGAAATCCGCGACATTCTATTACAGCGTTTTCAGGCGCGGGCGAGACGGAGCCGCCGCCGAAGGCCGTTCAAGCCTCATCGAACCCCAGCTCGAGGATGCTCATGCAGCCCAGAATCCTGTTTCCCGTCCTGGCCGCGCTTGCGCTCAGCGCCGGCGCGGTATTGGCGCAGGACGCCCCAGCTCCGGCGGCCAATCCGGCCAACGCCCGCCCGATGGCACAACATTTCGACCGCGCCCGGATGCAGCAGCACCTGGCCCAGATGTGCACCAACCACTATGCGCGCGCCGTCGGCCACATGGCGGCGCTCGAAGTGCAGCTCCAGCTGACGCCGGCGCAGAAGCCGCTGTTCGATCGCTGGAAGAACACGGTGCTCGCCTCGGCCAAGGATCGTTCGACGCGCTGCGGCGACATGGAGCTGCCCGATCACCGTCCGACGCTGGTCGAGGCCGAGAAACTGCACCTGAAGATGATGCAGGGCCGGCTCGACGACCTGAGGACGCAGATGCCCGCGCTCGAAGCGCTGTCGGCCTCGCTCAATGACGCCCAGCAGCGCGTGCTGACGCACGCCGCGCACCAGATGCAGCATGAACGCTTCGCGATGGGCGGCGGCTTCGGCCATGGCGGTCGCGGCATGATGGATCGTCCGCGCCGCATGATGGACGGCACCGGTCCGCATTCCGGCATGATGGGTCGCGGCATGATGGACGACGATCCGCTGCCGCCGCAGTCGGTGGAATGACGGCGGTCGAGGCGATCCGGCGAATGGTTTCTGCGAGCGGGTGGGGTGGGGCATCGCTCCCCCCACCCGAAATTTTCGCGCGTTGCCCGCGATAGTCCGGGCTCCCCGCAGAGGATGGCAAGAAGACGGCGCGGCCCGATCGCGTCATCCTCGTTCGTCACCTCCCCCTGGTGGGGAGGTGAAGCGGGCCACTTGACCCTCCGCCCCTGCTGCCCCATGTAACGCGCGCAATTCCGGGGCGGCACAGATGAGCGCGCCTGCCAAGAGCGACATCCCGCGTTTCGCCAGCATCGAGAAGGCCATCGGCACGCTGAAGCCGGTCGATCCGGTCTACTGCCTGCAGCCGGACAAGTTCCGCGGCGCCGCCAAGCGCTTCCTGGACGGCTTTCCGGGCGACACGCTCTACGCCGTGAAGGCCAACCCGCACCCCAACGTGCTGGAGCAGATCTACGCCGCCGGCATCCGCCATTTCGACACGGCGTCGCTGGGCGAGATCGAGCTCATCAAGAGCCGCTTTCCCGACGCCATCTGCCACTTCATGGCGCCGGTGCGCCTGCCCGGCCACGCCAAGGCCGCCTTCGAGCGCTACGGCATCACCGACTACGCCATCGACTGCGACTTCGAGTTGGAGAAGCTGCTGGCGGAAACCGGCCGTCCCGAGAAGCTGCGCGTCTTCGTGCGCCTGGCGACGCAGTTCGGCGGGGCGCTGCTCGAGCTGTCGAGCAAGTTCGGCAGCCTGCCGCCGGAGGCCGCCCGCCTGCTCAAGCGCGTCAAGGAGCTGGGCCCCACGCCCTGCCTCACCTTCCATGTCGGCTCGCAATGCCTGTCGCCGTTCTCCTACGCCCAGGCCATCGAGCTGGCGCGGCGCACCGTGGTGCTGGCCGGCGTCGAGATCGGCGCGCTCGACATCGGCGGCGGCTTCCCCGGCCCCGACACCAACAACGACGTGCCGCCCTATCTCTGGTACTTCGACACCATCCGCGAGGCCCTGGCGACGCTGGAGCGCGACAAGCTTCCCGTGATGTGCGAGCCCGGCCGCGCCTTGTGCGCGGAAGGGCTGTCGCTCGTCACCCAGGTCGTGCTGCGCAAAGGCGACCGGCTCTACATCAACGACGGCATCTACGGCAGCTTCGACGAGCTGACGATGCCGGGATTCAACGTCGATTATCCGGTGCGCGTGTTTACGGTGGACAGCAAGAGCAGGGCCCTGACCCTGCCGGGTGAGATCAGGCCCTTCCGCGTCTACGGGCCGAGCTGCGACACGCTCGACGTGCTGCCGCGGCCCCTGATGCTGCCCGACGGCATCGGCGCCGGCGACTTCATCGTGTTCGACGCCATGGCCGCCTACACGGTCGCCGCGCGCTCCAATTTCAACGGCTATTTTCCCGACACCTGGGTGCAGATCGGCAGCTAGTGTCCCGATTGCGAAATTCGCCGCATCTCGATATCGGTCTCCAGCGAATTTCGGAATCGGAAGGACACTAGCAACATATTGAATCCCAGTGTCGTTTTGGTTCCAAAGTTCGCCAAGCGGCTGATATCGGTAATGCGACGAACTTTGGAGCCACGACACTAGGGCGGCGCCGGGAGCCGGATTCTTTATTTCTTCGCAAGGAAAACCTTAACAGGCGGCGGCTAAGCTTACGGGTCTGGAGCAGGCCATGCCGACCGCACGCGAACGTTTGAGTCATCTCTTGGCGCTGGCGGCCGAAGGGCCGGGGCGGCGCGCGGCGCTCGCCGGCGAAGTCGCCGAGCTGGTGCTGGACTGGCCGGCCGACGGGCCCGAGGCGATGCGCGGCCCGCTGATGGCGCTGCTGGAATTGACGGTGCGCGAAGCCGACTGGGAGACGCGCGCGCGGCTGGCGGCGCGCATGGGCGGCCATCCCGAACTGCCGCTGCACCTGATCAACGACTTCTATCTCGCGGGCCCCCCGCGCGTGCGCCGGGAAATCCTGCTGCGCAACGAGATCGCGGACGAACCGCCACAGGCCGTCAATCCGCCAGACTGCCAGGCCCTGGTCGCGGCCGCCCGCGCCAATGCGCCGGGTTTCGCCGCCACCTTGGGCGCCTGTTTCGCGATTTCGAACGAGACCGCGCTCGCCATCCTCAACGATCCTTCGGGCGAACCCTTCGCAGCGTTGTGCAAGGGCGCGCATGCCGACCGTGCCACCTTCTCCACCATCATGGTGCTGCACGGCGCCGGGGCGGCGGCGCTGCCGGTTTTCGACACCGTTCCGCAACGGGCGGCGGAACGTTTGGTGGCGCACTGGCGCCGTCAGGCGCCGCACCACGTGGCCGCCGCCGCAGAGTGACGGCGAGCTAATCTTCCGCTAATGTGCCTTCACAGCGATGGGGGCGTTTCATGTCAACGGTGCGGCTCGGATGGGCGGCGGCGACGCTGCTGGCGGTGTTTTGCGGCGCGGCGGCGGCCGACGACGCCGACTGGCAGACGGTGACGCTTGCGGACGGCATCACGATGGATGTGCCGGCCGTGGTGCACGACAACTACAAACCCAGCGCCGAGAGCGCCAAGGACGGCGGAGTGATGTATTTCGAGGTCACGATGGACGAGTTCGGCGACCTCGCCTGCCTCCTGTCGCGCAACGACTACTCGGCGACGTTCATGCGTTCGACGGCGATCGAACGGCTGGCGAGCCGTGATCGCGACAGCATGTGCTCCGCCGGTGACAAGGTCACGGGCTTCGACGTCGGCGAATCCGAATCGCTGTCGATCAGCGGCTATGCGGCGGGACGCTGCGCGGCAGGCTACACGGACGCCAGCGACAAGCAGCCGGGACAGGTTGCCGCCGTCATGACGGTGGCCGCGCCGGATGGCTTCTACATGCTGAGCTGCACCGTTTATGCCGACACGCAGGATCAGGCGACGGCCCACTGGGTGTCGCAGTGGCAGGATATCGTGCATCACGTGCAGGAAAGCGTGAAGTTTCCCGCAACGTGATCTCCGTGCGCCCTCGCAGGTCGGGTTCTTTCATATCGCGCGTGCCATTCCAATTCCTCCCCTGTTGAAGGGAGGGAAAGGCAGAGACCGAACGTTCACCCCTCCGCCTGAACGTCGGCGCGTTCGCGGGTCTTGGCGAAGGCGACCTTGGGGAACTTCTCGGCGACGTAGTTCAGCTCCCAGGCGCTCTTGGCGAGGAAGACAGGGGCGCCGTCGCGATCCTGGGCCATGCCGCCGCGGTTTGAATCGATGAATTTCTCGAGATCGGCGGGCGCCGCCGAGATCCAGCGCGCGGTATCGTAGGGAGAGGCCTCGAGGTCGGCTTCCAGGCCGTATTCGTCGTTGAGGCGCGCCTTCAGGACGTCGAGCTGCAGCGGCCCCACCACGCCGACGATCCAGTTGGCGCCGATGGCCGGCTTGAAGACCTGGGTGACGCCTTCTTCCGCCAGCGAGGTGAGGGCGCGCGCCAGATGCTTCTGCTTCATGGGATCGCCCAGGCGCACGCGGCGCAGGATCTCGGGCGCGAAGTTGGGGATGCCGGTGAAGACGATCCTGCCCGATTCCGACAGCGTGTCGCCGACGCGCAGGACGCCGTGGTTGGGGATGCCGATGATGTCGCCCGGCCAGGCCTCGTCCACCGTCTCGCGCGTCTGGGCGAAGAACAGGATCGGATTGTGCACCCCGATCACCTTGCCGGTGCCCGACTGGGTCAGCTTCATGTTGCGCCGGAAGCGGCCGGAGGCGAGCCGCACGAAGGCCACGCGGTCGCGATGGTTGGGGTCCATGTTGGCCTGGACCTTGAACACGAAGCCTGAGACCTCGGAATCCGCCGGCTTCACGTCGCGATCCTTGGTCGCCTGAGGGCGCGGCGGCGGGGCGTGCTCGGCGAGCATGGCGAGCAGCTCGCGCACGGCGAAGTTCTTGAGCGCCGAGCCGAAAAAGGCCGGCGTCAAATGACCTTCGCGATACGAGGCGGCGTCGAAATGCGACAGCCCGGCGCGCGCCAGCTCGACGTCTTCCTCCAGCTTCGAGCGCATGGCGTCGGGCACCAGGGCGCCGAGCGCGTCGCCGCCGACGCGGGGGCCGCCGGGGAACGGCAGGAAATCATCGGCGTACAGATCATAGACGCCCTTGAAGTCGAGCCCCTGGCCCACCGGCCAGGACATCGGCGCCACGTGAAGCTGCAGCTGGTCGGAAATCTCGTCGATCAGCTCGAGCGGATCGCGCGCCTCGCGGTCCATCTTGTTGATGAAGGTCATGATGGGGATGTCGCGCAGGCGGCAGACTTCGAACAGTTTGCGCGTCTGGCTCTCGATGCCCTTCGCCGCGTCGATCACCATCACCGCGGAATCGGCGGCGGTGAGCGTGCGATAGGTGTCTTCCGAGAAGTCCTCGTGACCCGGCGTGTCGAGCAGGTTGAAGATGGCCCCGCCGTACTCGAAGGTCATCACCGCCGAGGTCACCGAGATGCCGCGTTCCTGCTCGATCTTCATCCAGTCGGAGCGGGCGCGCCGCGCCTCGCCGCGCGCCTTGACGCGGCCGGCCGCATGGATGGCGCCGCCCAGCAGCAGCAGGTGTTCGGTCAGCGTCGTCTTGCCCGCGTCGGGATGCGAGATGATGGCGAAGGTACGCCGCCGCGAGGCTTCTTTGGCGATGGTCATGGCGGCGGGGAGTAGCAGGACGGTGCCGTCCGTACAACTCCCGTTGCATCTCTCGCGGCGGGGCGGCGGCGAAGCCCGACCTATTGCAGATGGAACGAGTTGATGAAGGCCTTGAGCAGCGCCGCGTCCTCCTCGGACGACTGCGGCGTGCGCATCGTCAGCACCAGATAGATGCGCGGCAACCGCCCCGTCACGATCACGACGAGACCGTCGCCGACCGCCGACTTGTCCGGCGTCGCGTAGTGGAACCGGCGCGCGCGGAAGCCGTCGATCTTGACCGACTTGACCCCCGACATCACGCCTTCCATCCCGCCCACGAAGCCCAGGCTCTGCGCGGCCAGGGTCGACGGCACGTCGATGGGCGTCGGCACCGTGTAGGTTTCGACGGTGACCATCGCGGTATAGACGCCCGCCACCTCGGACTTGATCATCACCAGATCGGCGACGGTACGACCTTTGGAATCGGTCTCGGAAGGTTTCGGTTCGCCGACCGCGGGCGTGCCGGGGAAATCCGCCGAGAAGCCGAATCTGTTCGAGACAAAGGTGTCGCCCTGCGCAGCGACGGGAAAGAGAACAAGAAATGCCAAGACGGCCGCCAGCACACGCATGATTTCCCCCCTGCGCCCGGACTTCCAATCCCGGAAGTGTCCCGCCTGCGCGCCGCCGGCGCAACGCGACTTGCTGCCGCCCGCCGCGGCGAAAACCGGCGGAATCCGCGGCGTTGCGTTCTCGGCGCGGCCCCGAACCGCCCTCCGGGATCGCTTCCTACATGATCTTCTCGTCGACGAAGGCGCGGCCTTGGCGGTCCTCGATCTCGACGATCCAGTGGTCCGGATCGACGCGGGCCTGCCTGGCGAAATAGGCGGCGGCCTTGGCCTCGTCGCAGGATTCCCCCAGCGGGCGCGCCCAGACGCGCTCGCCTTGCCCGGCGGTGACCTGGTTGAGGATGGTGCAGGTGCCGTCGAGGCGCGACACCTTGAGGAACACGGCGCCCGCTTCCTCGGACCCCTTGCGAGCGACATAGGCTTGCGCGCCGGCGACTTCCGCGCGGCGGATCAGGGCGCGGACGAAGATCCCGGATTTGAGGCGGGGAGGCATGGTCACTTCTAGCGCACTGCCGGCCGGGACCGAAATAGGTTCGTCCCGGGCGGATGTTACGCCGCTTCGCCGCGGAAGGGCATGATGGGGGAACCGTCGGGCGCCATGCGCTGTCCGTTCTCGCCCACCGCCGCGAACGGCAAGAGCACGCGCACCGCCGTGCCTTCGCCCAGCGTCGACTCCAGCACCGCCTCGCCGCCATGCATGGCAGCCAGCGACTTGACCAGCGCCAAACCGAGGCCGGTGCCCTCCTTAGAGCGAACATGCTCGCCCTCCACCTGCTCGAAGGGCTTGCCCAGGCGGTCGAGGTCCTTCTTCGAGATGCCGACGCCCGAATCCAGCACGGCGACTTCCACGCCGCGCTCGTCGAGGCCGGCGCGGATGCACACCTCGCCGCCGCGCGGCGTGAACTTGACGCCGTTCGACAGCAGGTTGACCAGGATCTGCTTCACGGCCCGCTTGTCGGCGAAGATCTTCTGCACGTTGGTCGCGATCTGCGTCTTGAGCGCCACGCCGGCACGCTCGGCCGGAAGCTTGACGAAGCGCACCGCCGCCTCGGCGACCGGCAGGAGATCGAACACTTCCTCCGACAGCTCGAACTTGCCCGCCTCGATCTTCGACATGTCGAGCACGCCGTTGATCAGTTCGAGCAGGTGGTTGCCGGACTCGTGGATCAGCCGCGAATATTCGGTGTAGCGCGGGCCGCCCAGCGGGCCGAACATCTCGTGCGCCATCACCTCCGAGAAGCCGATGATGGCGTTGAGCGGCGTGCGCAATTCGTGGCTCATATTGGCGAGGAAGCGCGACTTGGCGCGGTTGGCCTGCTCGGCGAGATCGCGCGCCTCGATCAGTTCGCGCTCGTGCGCCTTGCGTTCGCTGATGTCGCGCGTCACGGCCACGATGTCGGAGGTCTCGCCCGCCCTGGGCACCGGGCGGCAGCGGATCTCGGCCCAGACATGCGAGCCGTCGGCGCGCTTGAGCCTGACCTCGGCCGCGGCGGGACGGCCGAAATAGCTGGCATCCATCAGCGCCGCCTGCATCGCCTTCAGGTCGTCGGCGTGCACCAGCGCCGACGGCGCGATGCCGAGCAGATCCTCAGGCTCCTTGCCCAGCAAGATGCGGCTGGCGGGACTGGCGAAGCGGATCCGCCCGTCGGAGCTGTGTCGGGTGATGAGATCCATGGCGTTGTCGGCAAGGAACCGATACATGGCCGCCCCTTCGGCGGCCGCCTGGTCGGCGGCGCGCTGGCGGTCCTGCGCCGCGGCGGCCACCAGCGCCGCCTGCACGATGGCGATGAAGATCGATACCGCATAGAGCTGCCAGGCCGGCATCGGCAGACGCGAGGCGGGCAGCGCGCCCGCCCATTCCACCGCCGCCACCGCGAACAGCGCGAGCGACGCGGCGGCGGCCGCACGCATGACGGCGGGACGGTCGCCCGCCAGGGCCGCTTCGGCGGGCACCAGGGCGAACCACACCACGAGCGGCGACAGGACGCCGCCCGTCAGCGCCGCGAGATAGCCGATCAGCACGGCGAGGGAGGCCAACGCCGCCTGTTCCAGAAGCGCCAAGCGGATGGAAGTGAAGGCCAGGGCCGCCAGCAGCGCCGGCGCCACGAGGCCCGCGATGGCAATCGCCTCGGCCACGTCGGGACGGCCGACGATGCCAACGAAGGCGACGGCGAGCACGACGCCGACCGCTGACTTGGCCGCCTGCACAGCGGCGAATCGCCGGCGCTGGAAGGTTCCCTCGGCCGCCCTTTTCTTGTGCATATCCATTAACCGCAGCCGCCGTAAGGTCTCGCGTGCGGGGCAGTTTCGCCCCTATCTGCTTAACGAACTTTGAATCGCGGGCGGAATTGGTAGTTAATTCACAAGGATTGGGGCCGCCGCGATTTACCTCTTGATAACGATGGTGGCGCGATTCGCGGCGCCGTGTAACCTTCGCCGCGCCGCGTAACCATTGTGAAAGCGCGGTGCGCGAGATTGGCGGGCGACGGTAGGGGAACCCGCAACGTGAACGCAGCCAAACGGAGGCCTGACCTCGGCGAGGCGGTGATGCCGTCCGTTGTGGAAGCGCTGGATTCCCTGCGCGTCGCCATCACCGTCTTCGATTCGCAGGAGCGGCTGAGCTTCGCCAATCAGCACATCAATTACCTGTTCCGCTCGCTGCCGCCCCGCGCCGAACTGAGCGGCGGCAGCTACGCCGATCTGCTGCGCCAGGTCCTGGCCGGCGGCGAGATCGCCGCCGCGGAGACGCAGCCGAATGCCGACAGCTTCGTCGAGCGCTACCGCGTGCCGTTCCGCAACGCGGAACTGCGCCCCATGACCCTGTCGCTCGCGGACGGCCGCAGCATCGAGATCAAGACGCGCCGCACGCCGAGCGGCGGCTGGATCATCCTGTGGAGCGACGTGACGGATGCCCGCCAGGTGCTCGGCCGGCTGCGGAACGCGATCGAGCTGTCCGCGGATTCCTTCGCCTTCTACGACCGCAACGACGCGCTCGTCCTCTGCAACCAGGACTACGCCAGCGCCCACAGCGCCGACTCGCCGGACCAGCTCGTGGGCAAGAGCTTTCTCGAGCTGGCGACCATCCTGTCGAAGAACGGCAAGCTCATGACGGTGGACGACGGCTGGCTCGAGCGACGCATCGCCGTGCACCGGCAGCCGGCGGGCGTCATGATGCTCGAGGCGTCGTCAGGCATCAGCTTCCTGCTGCGCGACCGCGCCACGGCGGACGGCGGACGCGCGGTCGTCCTGACCGACGTCACCGAGCACCGCCGCGTCGAGCAGGCCCTGGTGGAGCAGACGCGCACGCTCGACCGCACCAGACGCGCGCTGGCGCGCACCAAGGCGGAGGCCGAAAAGCAATCGGACTACCTCGCCGACCTGGTGGTCAAGCTCGACAAGACCAAGGCGGCGGCGGACAGCGCCAAGACCACGCTGCTGCGGACCATGAGCCATGAACTGAAGACGCCGCTCAACGCCATCATCGGCTTCTCGGACCTCCTGGTGGCGCTGGCGGACCGCCACACCCCGGCGGACGTGAAGGAGTATGCCGCCCTCATCAATCAGGGCGGCAAGAACCTTCTGCGGCTGATCAACGAGATCCTGGACCTGACCAAGATCTCGGCCGGGCGATACGACCTTCGCCGTCAGAGGCTCGACGCCGGCGCGGCGCTGAGCCGGGCGAGCGAGGCCTTCGAGACGCTGGCCGGCGATCGCGGCATCACGATCGCATCCGGCGGCGAAGCCGGCCTCATGCTGAATGCCGATGAAAGCGCGCTGACGACCATGCTCAACAACCTCGTCGAGAACGCCGTGCTGTTCAACGACAAGGGCGGCGAGGTGCGTCTTTCGGCCGTGGAGAAAGGAACGCATGTGCGCCTGTCGGTCGCCGACAACGGGCCCGGCGTCAGCGCCGACGACCTGGAGCGCATCCTGCTGCCGTTCGAGCAGGTCGGACGCGGCACCAGCGAGCACACCCAGGGTACCGGCCTCGGCCTGACGCTCGTCAAGGCGCTGGCCGAGCTGCACGGCGGAAGCCTCGTGGTCGAGAGCAACCCCGGCAGCGGGTTCACCGCCCACCTCGATCTGCCGGCGGCCTGAGCCGCAGACGCAGACCGCTTGCCGCCGCAGCGGCGAACATGGTTTCCGCCGCTTAATCATGCCTCGTTCGCATTCGTCTCAAATTTGAATCAACGACGTGTCAACAGTTCGCGTAATTTGAGTTTTTCTTGAATCGAGACGCAACGATCCGCGCAACGCCGCGTTTTGCCTGACGCTCGAAAGGCGGGCTGTTAACCGCGACGTATCAAACTTTACCGATTCCTTTCAGGCAGCGGCAAAGTCCCGCCTCTAGACTGCATGCGTGCGTCGAGAGGTTTGCTCATGATCTTGCGGGCCGCCTTCTGGATCAGCGTCGTCGCGGTGTTCATTCCGCGCGAGCCTGATCTCGGCTTCGGCCCGCCCGGAGCCAGCGCGTTTCCGGGAGCGCCCACCGCCAACCCCCCAATGGTGTGTGGCGCCCATGAGTCCTCTTGCCCGACCGCACTGAACTTGGCCGTTGACCTTCGCAACACGATCCTCGCGAACCTCGATCGGGTGAAGGCCGAACTCAACGAGCAATCGGATACGGCGTCCAGAAGGAGGGATATCGCCGATTACATGTCCAAGTTCTGACGACCGTTCTGGTCTGGAGGGGGCCGCCCCCTGCCCCCTCCGTCTTGTTCTCCATCCTGCAGCGACCACGAGCGCATCCGCGCACGGGACCTCGCCGTCATGCCGTAATGGGCGGCAAGGCGGCCGAGCGCCAGGCGAAGGACCACTTTCGCGGAGGCGCGCGGCCAGCCGCGCACCCGCTCGCAGGCCTCGAGCCCGCGCAGATCGCAGCAGACATCGAACAGCAGCTCCGCAAGCCCGGGACCGATGGCGCGCATGGCCTGGGCGAAGCGCTGCTTGGCCGCCAGAACGGTGTCGGGAAGCAGCGCCTGCGACCTGGGCAGGTGGCGTCCGGCCAGCGGCATGCTCCAGTCGACGCCCAGGCGCGGCGACAGCCGGCCGATCGTGAAATCGCGGCGCAGCTTTTCGCCCGCTTCGCATTCCAGGGCGCTGATCTGGCCGCGGTGGCGCAACCAGGCAAGCGGCGATTCCGCGACATTGCACACCACATGGTGCTCGCGCCCGTCGGCGTCGCGCACCAGGCGCGTGCGCAGCACCTGATGCTGGACCGCGCAGGCATCGCCGCCCGCCCGCGCCAGGAAGGCGGTGCCGGCCGCGGTCACGGCAAATCCGCCCGCCTCCTCGGCGATCCAGCCCCGCTTGACGAGCGCGGCGACCAGCGCCGGCTCGAGGCGGATCCGGCGGCTGCGCCCGCGGCCCACAAGGCAGGTCCCCCCGTCCGTGCCGCGCAGGATGCGTCCACCCGACAGGAGCTTGCGCAGGATGCGGCGGCCTTCGCGGGCGATCTCGGCCTCGGTCGGCGCGCTCATGCCAGCCTCCCGTCGCGCCGCAGCATGGCCTCGAGCCAGCGCAACGTGCGGTCGAGGTCGGGATCGGCACGCTGGCGTTCGACGATGCGGATGGCGCGGGCGACGGTGGTGGGGTCGCGGCCGAAGGCACAAGCCACCTGGTGGAGGGTCATGCGATAGACCGCATGACAGAGATACATCGCCATCTGCCGGGCGAAAGCGGCCTTGGTGCCGCCCCGCGCCGGCGCGCAAAGCTGGTTCTGCGGCACGCCCGTGGCTTGCGCCACCACGCCTTGCGCCCGCAAGGCCCGTTGGCGCACGCGGGCCCATGTCACCGCCAGACTTTCCATGACAGCCTCCCTCATTGACCGATGAGGAAGACCTTTATCCTATATTCTGAATATATAGGAGAAAAAACCGTCGCGTAACCCGGACAGCGTGAAAACTCATGTCATAACAGTTCGTTAGTTTATAGGAAATATTGCCGCACCACGCTGCGGGTAGGACGCCAGAGGCTTGGATAGGAGCGCCTTCGACCTTGGTAGGACTTCGGTCTGATTCGGGCCTCGGCTATCGAGACTGGGCGCCCTGCCGCTCCCGCGTCACATAGGCTCGGGCGAGCCGCTGGCGGCGCTCGGCCAGCGACGCCTCGGCCTGCGCCAGCCCCAGCCTGACGCTGCGGGCCCGCCGGCCGCGGCGGCGCAGTTCCTGGAGCACGCAGCCTTGGCGCTCGACGAGCATCTCGCCCTCCTGCACCTGCCGCACCAAAATCGCCAGTTCGTCGTCCATCGCCGGCCTCCACCGAAAGAACGCGCCAAACGGCGAATTTCTCCCGGAATGCGCGGCCGCCGCGGCAGACCCGCGACGGCGTTCGGCATGGGACGGGCGGTCCTGGCTGGCGGCGGGAGCCGTCAGGCCTTGTCGGGCGCGGCCGGCTTGTGCAGCGGCTGGACGTTGTTCGACGTCTTGCCGTATTCCGGCTTGCAGTGGCCGTTGATGTAGGCGCCGGAGTCGATGCGGATGTCGTTGTGCACGACGTCGCCCGACATGTGCGCGGTCGCGGTCAGCACGACCTTGCGGGCCTCGATCTTGCCTTCCACCGAGCCGGCGAGCTCGACTTCGTCGCCATAGACCGTTCCCTTGACCTTGGCGTTGGCGCCGACCTTCACCGTCACGGCGCGCACGTCACCGTCGATCTCGCCTTCGATCTGGATGTCTTCGGTGCTTTCCAGCTGGCCCGTGATCTTCAGCGCCTTGCTGATGACCGAGATGGAAGCCGCCTGGGCCGCCGGCGTATAGGCGGGGCGCGGCTGCGCGGGGCGCGGCTCGGCGGCCGCCGCCGCGGCAGGCGTGGAGGGAGGCGTGGCCGTGGAAGGCTTCGCGCCGGTCGGATCGGGTGCCTTGTCGCTTCTTGTAAACATTGTCATCAGCGTATCTCCGGGAGTCGTTCGAGGGTTTCGAAGTAGTTGAGGGGACGCCACGGCATGCGTCCGTCGATGCGGGCGCCCTTGTCCACCGTGATGGTGTTGTGGAAGACGCGCCCGTTGATGTCCGCCGTGCTTTCGACTGTCACATGGAGGGCGAAGACCCGCCCGGTCAGGCGGCCTCCGATACAGACGTCCCGTGCGACAACATCGCCTTCGATGCAGCCGCCCGTCCCGAGCACGACGCGTTCCGCGTTGATCCTGCCCGAAACCGTTCCGTGTACGTGCAATTCGCCTTCGATTTCCAAGAGGCCAGTCACCTTCAGCGCCCGCCCCACCTGCGAAAGCGGCAACGGCTCGATTTCAGCCGGCTTCTTGGCAACGCGGGACAGAGCGAACATGCCACTCCTGCTGCAATTTCCCCCGCCGCGGCGATCATGGCGTAGATCGCGCTCCTGCCGCAAGGACGTTAGCATCTGTTCATGAAGGATTTTCCGGATTACAGCGGTGTGACCGGCGCTTTCGTCGCCGCAGCCGACCTGATAGGTTCGCCCACATGACACGAAGGTCACATATCGCCGTCGTCACACTTGCCGCCCTGGCGCTCGCCGGCTGCGGCATCGTCTTTCCCAGCGCGCGCGAGCGCGCCGCCCGCAACAATCCGAATTTCCAGAGCGGCTATACGGACGGCTGCGCTTCGGCCAACCAGCAGGGCGCCAATTACCGCAAAGACGCGGTGCGCGACGACGTGCTCTACAAGACGGACAAGGCCTATCGGTCGGGTTGGGGCAGCGGCTTCTACAATTGCCGCAACAATGTCACGCGCGCACCGACGACCCCGGGCGCGGGCCCGATCCCCGACAACAGTCCCGGCGGCCAGCCGTATTGACGCTTCTTGGGGGGAGCCATGCGAACACTGATAGCGATTCCCGTCCTGGCGGTGGTGCTGTTCTTCGCCGGGCTGTACGCCGCCTACGGCCAGGCCGATCCGTGCCGCGCCTTCGCGGTCGAACGCGCGCGGCGATCGGCGATGCCGACCGCGGTGATGGAACCATGGGCACGGCTGGCGACGAGCCAGATGTCGACGGGCACCTGCGTCAAAGGACTGTTCCGCTCGTGGTTCGATCGGGCGCGCGAAGAGACTAATTAGTCCGGCGCCTCTTCGACGCCGTCGCTTCGGCCGCAGTTCCGGCAGAAACAGGTATTTCCGCTACATTATTAACGGCGCGTTAACGAACATCCGTAACGCTCTGTGGGCAGATTGTCGCGCCACGTTCACGGAACTATGCTCCGTATACGTTGTGAAAAGGCGAAAACCGCCATGCTCGGATTGCTTGTCAGCACGCGCCATGTCCATGCCGGCCCCCACTGGACGCCGACGGCGGGATGGTGGCGGCGGCTGCTGAAGCTGCTGTTCGGCCCGCACTGACCGCAGGCCCGCTCACTGTGCTTTCTGCGTCTCCAGCACCAGAAGATGGATGTCGCGCGCCGGCGTGAAGTTCGTCTGCGTGAACTCGAAGGTCGTGGGTCCGCTGCGCTTGAGGGCGCCGTCCCAGCACAGCGACAAGACGTTGTCGGGCTTCAGCTTGTCGAGCGTCAGATGGAAGCGCCCGATGGGGCCGCTCCAGTTCCTGGCGGTCATGAGAATGTATCCGGTCTGGTAGGCGTTGAGGTAGCCGCCGGCGTCGCCCTGCGCCTTCTTGGCGGCCGCACTCTTGGTGCGCAGCGTGGCCCAGGTCGGTTCATCGAAGCAGTAGTCGACATTGTCGTATTTGTCGCTGCGCTTCATGTCGCCCGGCGAGAAGAAGGACTGGCCGGTCACCGGCTGGTAGGAATGTTCGATGACGACGGTCTTGTGGGCGGGGAACTTCTGCGTCCAATAGAAGGCGGTCTTCACCGTCCATTGCGGCACGAACTCGTCGGCGCCGCCATCGGCCAGACCTTGCGCGATGAGCTTTTTCTTCTTGTCGGGAGACAGGGCGTCGAGCTGGCGGTAGCCCTCCCCGGCCACCACGTTCACCGGCACGCCCGCCGTGAGAAGCTCGTCGGTGACATCCTTGCCCTTGAGGATCGCGCGCTGATCGATGCGGAACGCCACCGGCTTGCCGTCGACCTTGGCGGTGAAGCCGACAAAATTCCGCGCGTCGTCCGTCAGCGTGCCGACCGCCGAACCCCAGAATTCCGCGGTGTCGAGATCGGGCAGCGGGAAGGCGACGACCGTCTCCACATCCTTCGCCGTGTCGTTGGCGAACTCGAAGCGGATGCGCACGGCCTTGGGGCTGACGTAGAGATCTTCCGCCGCCATGCGCACGGGCGTGCTCTTGGTGAAGACGATGCCGCCGGCACTGAGCATCGCCGAGCTGTCGTCGGCCTTGGCGGGCAGCGCGGCCGCCAGGACGGCGCCGAGCGCGCAAAGGAGAATTCGCATGAAGACCTCCCCCCAGAGAGGCCGGGACTCTAGACCAGGACCGGGGCCGACAGAATGGGCGCCCCAAATGAAAACCGCCTCACCCGAGGCGAGGGCCGTGAGCCCTCAAGGGTGAGGCGGCGACTTCATCCGGTCTTCGGGGCGAAAGGGGGGACGCCTGAAGGACGACCGGTACGCGATTTACGCGGCAGCGACGGCCTCGCGCGGGGTGGAGGCCTTGCCCGGGGCTGCGGCCAGCCGCTGATCGACTTCCGCGATGCTGCGCTTCAGCTCGCTGATGGCGACGTCGATGTCGGCCTTCTGGCGCTCGAACGCCACGATGCGTTCCTCGAATTTGCGTCGCGCATGCTGCAGCTGGCGCACATTGAGATTCTGATCGTAGAGATCGAGATATTCACGGATTTCCGCCAGGGAAAAGCCCAGGCGGCGTCCGCGCAGGATGAGGATGATCCTGGCGCGATCGCGTACCGAATAGATGCGCGTCTGGCCGCGCCGCTCGGGCGCAATCAAGCCCTCGTCCTCGTAGAAGCGCAACGTACGCGCTGTGACGGTGAATTCCTTGGTAAGCTGACGTATCGTAAAAGTCCGGTTCATGTTTTCCCATCGCTCCATGCGGCCCGGTGTGGCCTTGCCGGCTCTTGGAACTCGGGCCCGCGGCCCTGACAAACTTTCAGTGGGGGAAGGTTAGGTTGACGTCCGCGTCAACGTCAAGTCAATTCTTACTTGTTATTAGAAAAATTATAATACTCGTAAGGAATCGGCTTTCCCGTACACATCTGAGAATAAATCTCAAAAAAGGAAATGCAGTCTTTCTCGGCGCTTATTACCAATGCTTCTATGATCCGCCAAGACTAGGGAGAACCCTCGCATGCTGGGACTCATGCAGGAATGGCCGTTGCTGGTCCATAAAATCATCGACCACGCATCGCTCTACCATGGCGACCGCGAAGTCGTCACCCGCACGACCGAGGGTCCGATGGCGCGCACCGATTACCGCACGCTCGCCAGGCGCGCCCGGCAGTTGGCCGACGCTCTGGACAAGCGCGGCGTGGCGAACGGCGACCGTCTCGGCACCTTGGCCTGGAACTCGGCGCGCCACATGGAGTGCTGGTTCGGCATCGCGGGCATCGGCGCCGTCGTCCACACCCTCAACCCGCGGCTTTTCCCCGAGCAGCTCGCCTGGATCATCAATCATGCCCAGGACCGCATGCTGTTCTTCGACATCACCTTCGCCGAGCTGGTGGCCGAGCTGGTCCCACATCTGAAGAGCGTCGAGACCTATGTGGCGCTGACCGATCGGGATCATCTGCCCCAGAACATCCCCCATCTCGTCGCCTATGAGGACCTGATTGCGGAGGGCTCCGGCGACTTCGCCTGGAAGGAGTTCGACGAACACACGGCCTGCGGCCTCTGCTACACCTCGGGCACGACGGGCAATCCGAAAGGCGTCCTCTACAGCCACCGCTCCAACGTGCTGCATGCCATGATGGCCTGCGCCACCGACACGCTGGGCCTGTCGTGCCGCGACACCATCCTGCCCGTCGTGCCGATGTTTCACGCCAATGCCTGGAGCATCGCGCATGCGGGCCCCATGGTGGGCGCCAAGCTGGTGATGCCCGGACCGAAACTGGACGGCAAATCGCTGTGCGAGCTGTTCAACGGCGAACAGGTCACCATGACGGCGGCGGTACCCACGGTCTGGATGGCGGCCCTGCAGTACCTGGAGCAGAGCGGCGAGCGCTTCAGCCATCTGAAGCGCGTGGTGATCGGCGGCGCCGCTGCCCCGCAGGCCATGATCGAGGTCTTCGAGAAGAAGTACGGTGTCGAGGTGGTCCATGCCTGGGGCATGACCGAGCTCAGCCCGATCGGCACCGTTGGCACGCCGACCGCCAAGGTCGCCGCCCAGCCCTACGAGCGGCAGCTCGATTACAAGGTCCGCCAGGGCCGTCCGCCCTTCGGCCTCGAAGCCAAGATCGTGGACGGCGACGGCCGGGAACTGCCCCGCGACGGCAAGGCCGCCGGCCGGCTCAAGGTGCGCGGACCCGCCGTCGCCAAGGCCTATTTCCAGGGCGACGGCCCTTCGGCCTTCGACGCCGATGGCTGGTTCGACACCGGCGACGTCGCCACCCTGGATGGCGACGGCTATATGACGATCACCGACCGCGCCAAGGATGTCATCAAGTCGGGCGGCGAATGGATTTCCTCCATCGCCATCGAGAACATCGCAGTGGGCCATCCGGCGGTGGCGGAAGCCGCGGTGATCGCGGTGGGCCACCCCAAGTGGGGCGAGAGGCCGCTGCTTGTGGTGGTGCCGAAACCGGGACGGACCGTGGCGAAAGCGGATATACTCGCCCACCTTGCAGGCCGGATTGCAAAATGGTGGATGCCCGACGAGATCGTGTTCGTGGAGGCGCTGCCGCACACGGCGACGGGCAAGATCCAGAAGGTCGCCTTGCGCGAACGCTTCGCGGATTACCGCCTGCCGGGGTGAGAGGCATTTTTCCGCCCGGCCTGCGGAGGAGTTGCTGCGCGATGTGGGGGACCAACGCGTGTTTGGCCCGGCAAAGTTCACCCTCGCGCGGCGTTTCGCACCGCCATGGGGGCAGCCCTCGTGAGCGGGGAAAGAACAGAGAGTACTGAAAGTCGGTCATGCGCCATCAGCCGCTTCTCGCCAAGATCTCCCTCGCCGCCTTCGTGGCGGGGTTCCTGTGCGCGCTGACGGCTTCGTTGGGCACCCGCTTCGGCCTGTGGGACTACACGCTCGGCCTCAAGATCCTGATGCCCGCCGTCGCCGTCGGGTGCATCGGTCTCGTCGCCGGCCTGGCCTGGATCTGGCGCGCCCTGGCCATCAACAACAGCGAGGGCTGGCGCTATGGCGCCATCGGCCTGATCGGTTCGGCGCTGCTCGTCGGCATTCCCGCGGATTATCTGTGGCTGTCGGTGTCGCTGCCGCCGATCCACGACGTCTCGACCGACATCGGCGACGCGCCGAAATTCGAGACTCTGCTGTCGTGGCGCAAGGACGCCCCCAACCCGGCGAGCTATGACGGCCCGGCGATCGTCGCCTATGACGGGGTGAAAATGACGACGGCGCTGGCCCAGAAATATGCCTATCCCGACATCAAGCCGCTCGAACGCCTCAAGATGCAGTACACGTGGAAGGAATTCTACGGCAAGATGTTCTGGCGCGCGCTCAACCTTGCCAACGCCTTCGGCTGGCAAATCGCCGCCTTCGACTACAAGACCGGCCGCATCGAAGCGACCGACACCAGCTTCTGGTTCGGCGTCACCTCGGACATCGTGATCCGCATCCGCCCGGCAGGCGCGCTCGGCGTGCGCATCGACATCCGCTCCAAGAGCCGGGTGGGCCAGGCCGATTGCGGTCGCAATGCCGAGATCATCCGGCCGTTCCTCGTCCTCATGCGGCAATAGGCAAGTGTCCCGATTCCGAAATTCGCCGCATCCTCATATCGGTCTCAAGCGAATTTCGGAATCGAAAGGACACTAGCAAAATATTGAATCCTAGTGTCGTTTAGGTTCCAAAGTTCGCCAAGCGGGTGATATCTGTAATGCGACGAACTTTGGAACCACGACACTAGTGTCCCGATTCCGAAATTCGCCGCATCCTCATATCGGTCTCCAGTCGTCTGTGAAGAACGCGGAACGCGTTGACACGGCGAGATTTTGAGAACGTCGGCGAGTATTCGATTTTGCAGGGAAAGGCGTGTTTGAGAGTTGGAAGCCTGCGATTTCGAGGATGATTTTCCCGATTCCGCCGGGCCTCGATCC
>JAGWNK010000110.1 GCA_028871345.1 Alphaproteobacteria bacterium
GCCACGGCCGCACGCTCCCGTGGTGAAGCAGGTGCCGGCCATCGGGAGCACCCCTCCCGTGGTCAACGAGCTATAGGCACCCGTGGCGATAATATTCGCCACCATGGCCGACGCGCCTTGCGAGGCGGGGAAGCCGAAAATCTGGTATCCCTGCGTCGCCTGTAGATTGCCCGATGCAACCATCGGCATTACCTGCGGCTTGATGCCGGCGCCGCTACAAATGGCCGTGATGGCAGCTGGTGCATTGTTGTCGCAGAGGTATCCGGCCACCACCTTTTGTGTATTGGGGATGAAGAAGAAGCTCATATTTTGCCGGTCGGAGAACAGCCCGGCTCCGGCGCGAATGACGGTCTTGCTGTCGGGTGAGTAGGCCAGGCCGATGCGCGGCTGCCAAGCCGTGTAATCGGGCTTGACGAAAGCTGCGAGGCCTGATTCGTAATCCCACCGCAAACCGAAATTGAAAGTTAGCTTAGGAGTGACGCGCCACTGGTCCTGCGCGAAGCCGCCCCAGTAGCCATGGTTGATCTGGCGGGAGTAACCGGAGAAGAGCGACGGCTGGAACGCGTTCGCCCATGTGCTGGTGTTGAGTGGCGCGCCAGTCGGGGCGCACCACGGAGGAGCGGCGCAAGCCGTGGCGCTGGTCGGCAGCGGCACGCCGGCATACATAAACACGATGCCATTATCACTGTTGACCGGGCACTGTGTCTGCGCAGTACTGAGGAGGCCCGAAGGGGGAGCCGTGGCTAACCAGGTCGCTCCGTACTTATAATACTCCGAGAAAGCATCCAAACAGGCAATGCCCGGTACGAGCGAGCGCACTGGCGTAAAGCCGGGGAAGTTATCCACATCCCAGATGTAATTGCCGTCGAATCCGAACTTTGCCAGGTGATTGCCCTTGACCCAGGAGATCGAGTCCGAGACCTCCATCCGGCTTTCGTACTTCTGGTCGTCGATACCGAAGTTGTGGCCCAGCTCAAGGTCGTTCAGAATGCTGAAGTCCGGCTGGCCGGTCATGCCGATGAAGTTGTAGTGGCGCTGGGCCCACTGGCCGAGGAACGAGTTCACCAGGTTCGGCGTCAGGACGGAGGTCAGCGTTCCGGAAAGCGATTGATCGCGCACGAACAGGTCGCGGCCGCCGCTGGGCGCGCCGATGCCGCCGCCATCGAGCGTATTTCCAATCAACTCACCCAGCGCGCGCCCATCTTCGATCAGGTAGCGAAGCGCCACGCGGTTGTTCGTGTTGATCTGGTGATCGAGCCGTGCGAAGCCGAAATCATTGTTGGCCGTCTTCAAGACGCCCTGGAGGAATCCGAAGGCTTGCCCTTGCGTGATCGGAGTGGGGCTGCAGGTCGTTAGACCCGCCGTGCAACCTTCAGGGGCAAGCCCCAATTGCGCTTTTGCCTGATCGATGGCCAGTATGTTGGTGACGAGGTCGGGCGGATAGGTTGGCGATTCCGCGCGGCGCTTGCCCTCGTAGTTCATGAAGAAGAACGTCTTGTCCTTCTTGATCGGGCCGCCCAGCGTGGCGCCGAACTGATTCTGCCGCAACTGATTCGGCAGCGGGGCCGGCTGCAACAGCGAGCGCGAATCGAGCGCGCTGTTCTGGAAATATTCGTAGAGCGACCCGTGCAGAT
>JAGWNK010000066.1 GCA_028871345.1 Alphaproteobacteria bacterium
CGAGCGCTCGATGCTTGCCGCGCCTATGATGGGCGCATGTTCGGGAATCGCGGCGAACTGCCGCAAAGCGGAGAGTACGATACGCACATAGAATCCACACTCGCGATATCGGGTCGGAGGAAACGCATGAAACTCTTGCTTCGTCGCAGTGAGCGCTCGTCGATGGTGATGGGCAAACCGGTATACATTCTCGAAGTTCGCGTCGAGGTCTCCTCGGAAGAGAAGGGTTGGATCGAGAAATACAAGTTCGGCCCGTCCGTCCTCTACACGAGGAAAGGAGCGCCTCCGCAGGCACGCAACTGGGCGGAAGCCGGACAGGTGTTGCTCCACGTCATGACCGACCTCACCGTCACGGTGAACGACCTTGTTCACGGCAAGAAGGTCGAGTGCAAAGACATCATGGAGATGCTGGCCGTGGAGGCGCAGATACGCGAAGCGGCGCAGAACTTCGCCCAAGTATTGCGCGCTGCGTCGCAATTCGGCGGAGAAGAAGTGATCGACCTCTGATATGGCGATCAACCTCTTCGCGTGGCTGATACCCGGCACAAAGGACCGGGAGATGCGAGACACCCGCGCGTCGTGGGAGAGGTGCGAGCGGTTATGGAAGGCGTCGCCGCTCGCGGACACCTTTCCCGAGGACATCGCGAGGGACGCTGTTCGGGAGGCCATGCAGGGATTCGCGCGAGTTCCCGCCGCTCCTGTCATATCCGCACTCTGCGAAGCCACGGAAGAACTCATCCGCGCCGAGTCCGTGGGCGGGATTGAGCCGTTCTGGAACGTCATCGAAGAGCACGTCGAAGCCGCCGTCGGTTTCCGGGAGATGGTTGCCCGGCGCACTGCATGGGCGACGAAATTCAAGCTCTTGCGCGATACGTGGGCCAAGCTCCTCTCCGGCCCGTATCAGACATTCGTGCAGGCACTTCCGGAAGCGTGTTTCGGAGAATGGGACAGCAAAGGCGAATTCGAAGTACCGCTCATCGACCTTCTCGACAACCCGGCGGAGGTGATCGAGAAGCTCATATATTTCCCGTTCAGCGACGACGCCCTCAATCTTCACCTCTTCGAAGAATACCGCGTCAAACTCCGCTCCCGTGTTGCGGAGGCGTCGGGAATGACCTTCAGCGAGCTGGCGCAGCAGAAGAAGCCCATAGTGAAGCCGACCGAGCAGGAAGGAATGAGCGGCCGGGAATTGGTGGACCTGTATTTGGGCAACACGCCGTTTTCAGACCTCTTTTCATTGCCAGTGCCGTTCTCCGTACCGGAACACATCCGTTTCGAGCATTGCCACATCATCGGCGGCACAGGGCACGGCAAGACGCAGCTGCTTCAAAAGATGATCTATCGGGACTTGGTGCAGTCCCAATACGACAAGCGTTCGGTCGTGGTGATCGACAGCCAGGGCGACATGATCCAGAAGCTCTCACGTCTTGAGTTGTTCTCGCCCTATGTGCCGGGCGGATTGGGAGACCGGCTCGTCCTCATTGATCCGTCCGATGTGGAGTATCCCGTCGCCCTCAACCTGTTCGACGCGCATTTGGACCGGGTGAAGGACTATGACCCCGCAGATCGCGAACGGGTCTTAAACGGCGTCGTGGAGCTATACGAAACGTTTTTCGACACTCTGTTGGGGGCGGAACTCACGGCCCGGCAGGACGTGGTTTTTAGGTACATCGCCCGCCTCATGCTCACCATCCCCGGCGCGACCATCCACACCCTCATGCAGATCATGGAGAACGGCCGGGCGTTCAAGCCGTACATGGACCGGCTGGAAGGGTCGGGGCGGCGATTCTTCGAAACGGAGTTCTTCTCTCCCTCGTTCGCGCAGACGAAGAGCCAAATCCTGAAACGGCTCTGGGGCGTCCTCTCCACTCCCGCCTTCGACCGCATGTTCTCCCAGAAAGAGAACAAGTTGGACCTTTTCGAAGCGATGAACAGCGGGAAGATCATTCTCGTGAACACGGCCAAGGACGTGCTCAAGGAGGAAGGAAGCCGGGTGTTCGGCCGGTTCTTCATCGCTATGCTCGCGCAGGCCGCCCTTGAGCGCTCCACGATCCGGGACAAGGACCGGACCCCGGCCTTCGTGTACGTGGACGAGGCGCACGAGTATTTCGACGACCGGGTGGAAGCGATCCTCAACCAAGCGCGGAAGTTCAAGGTGGGGATCACGCTGGCACATCAGACCTTGGACCAGCTTTCGACGCGGCTCCGCTCCGTGATGCTTGCCAATACCAGCATCAAGTGCGCCGGGGGCGTGTCCGCGAAGGACGCCGCTTCCATAGCGGACGAACTCCACACCACGCCCGAATTCATCGGCGGCATGCGGCGGAAGGGTCCCAAGACAGAGTTTGCGGTATGGGTCAAGAACGAGACGCCCCGCGCCGTCCGGCTCACCGTTCCTCTCGGTTTCCTTGAGCGGCAGTACACGCTGGACGAGGAAGGATACGATCTTCTTATTGAAAGAAACCGGGAACGGTATTGCGGCACCGTTGCTCCGGAGGTGCCGACGGTTCCTGAGTCCCCGGTGTCGCCGGTGCAGATTCCGTCAACCCCGCCTACTGCAATCGCGACGCCGGAACGCGCACCCGATATCTTCATACCCGCATGGTCCGTGCCCGCGCCGCCGGCGCGGCGTGAGACACCGGAGCCACGCGCTTCCGGCAAGGGCGGACCGAGACATCGGTACGTCCAGTCCCTGGTGAAGGAACTGGCCGAACAGAACGGCCTCAAGGCCACGGTCGAAGCTGTTCTTCCGGACGGCAGCGGACAGGTGGACGTGCTGGTGGAGCGGGACGGCATCGTTGCGGCCGTCGAGGTATCGGTGTCGACCCCGGTCGAGCACGAGATCAAGAACGTGCGGAAATGCCTCGCGGCCGGTTATTTCCGCGTGGCCGTCGTCCTCGCCAAATCAAAGGGTCAGGGCAAATACGCCGAAACGATTCGTGAGAGCCTGTCTGCGGCGGACCGGGACCGTGTGTCATTCCATACACCCGAGGACCTGCCGGAGCTCATCGCCTCCCTGGCGCCGCCTCCGGCACCTGAAGAGACGGTGGTCAAGGGGTACCGGGTGAAGGTGTCGCAGAAGCCCGTGTCGGCCGACGAAGCCAGAACGCGCCGGGAGGCGGTCGCGAAGGTGATCGCCCGGTCGTTGGAGCGATCCTAAAGGACGTATCCCAGAAATGCTGCTAAGGCCTCCTGGTGCTCCTGCCGGGGCTGTGCCTTCTCATGTTCCCACCGCCACAGGCAGAACAGAGAGACGCCAAGCCGGGCGGCGGCTTCGGTCTGGGTGAGGCCCAATTCAGCCCGCCGCTTGCGTAAATGCTCCCCGATGGTGATAGGTTGGCGGGGCACCCTGGACGGCCGGGATGCCTGCAAAAGAAGCGGAATCCCGGGCCTTAAGAAGGCAACGCCGTCCGAGGGTGGTTTCTTCCCGCCATGCCTTGCTCTAGGCTCCTCCCATGCCGATGCCCGCCCGAGAAATCGAGAAGCTGATCAAGGCGTCGTTCCCCGACGCCGAAATCACCATCACCGCGCTCGCCGAGGACAATGACCATTATGCGGCGATGGTTACTTCCTCCGCCTTCAAGGGGAAGAGCCGCGTTCAGCAGCACCAGATGGTGTTCGACGCCCTGAAGGGACGCGTGGGCGGGGTGCTGCACGCCTTGTCGCTGCAAACCGTGGCCAAGGATTGACGCTGCCGGCGCCGGCCCCTATGTGAAGCGTCTGATCTTCAACGGGTTCGCGAAAATGGCCACGACGCACGACCGCATCGCCAACGACATCGCTTCGAACGACGTCGTCCTCTTCATGAAGGGCACGCCCGTGTTCCCCCAATGCGGCTTCTCGGCGGCGGTGGTGCAGATCCTCACCAATCTCGGCGTCAAATTCGCCGCCTTCGACGTGCTGGCGGACCCCGAGCTGCGCCAGGGCATCAAGGAATTCTCCAACTGGCCGACCATCCCGCAGCTCTACGTCAAGGGCGAGTTCGTCGGCGGCTGCGACATCGTCCGCGAGATGTATGCCAACGACGAGCTCAAGCCGCTGTTCGCCGAAAAAGGCATCGCGCTCGACAAGGCGTGAGGCTGCGCGATTTCATTTGTGCTTTTCCCTCCCTTGAAAAGGGAGGGGGCGGACCGCCCTAAGGCGGTCCGGGGAGGGATCAAGCCGCCGTTCGCGGCATGACCCCCACCTGTTCTCTCGCTTGCTCCGCAAGCTCGAGGAACATCCTGCCCCTTTCAGGGGGAGGAAGCGCGCACGGCTTCATCCGGCTCGATCGCTTGCTACGCCACGCCGGTGGAGCGGATCACGGCGTCGAAGGGGCGCCGCGGCGACGGCAAGGCGGCATCTTCGGGATAGCCGAGGCGGAAGATGAAGGCGGGGTCGCCCGTCTTCACGCCCGCCATGCGGCGGATCTCCTTGCCGTAGTCGTTCTTGCGCCCCAGCACGAGGTCGCGGTCCATCATCTCGATGGGCTGGTTCAAGGGCTGCGCCGCCAGGTCGAAACTGGTCGCCGCCAGATGCAGCATCTGCCAGTTGGTGCCCGCCGCGATCGCCTCGGCGATGGCGAAGCGGTCGGTGGTGAACAGCACGCCGAACGCCGCGGCGGTGGGCACCTGCACCTCGCGCGTCGAGGCGAGCCAGTAGCGGTCGGCCCCCGTCACCGTCTGGTCGGGCATCAGCTTGGCCAGGGCGTTGGTCACCGACGACAGCCCGGCATTGTCGGTGGCGATGCCGTCGCGATGCTCCTCCACTTCGCGCCGCCCGGTGCGCAGCCAGCGCCCGGAATCCTCGGACATCTGGCGATCGGCGATGAAGCGGCGCGTGCCTTCGACGATCAGGGCGCCGAAATCCTTCATCGCCGCCTTGTCGGTGATGAAGGCGGCGCGCGATCCCAGCTTGCCGAGCGTGGCGGCGTCCACCGGATTGCCGTGCTGATAGTAGCCGCGGTTGGTGTGCCGGTTGGGAATGGCATCGACGAGGGGCTGCAGGGTGCTGCGCAGCCCGGGATCCATGCGCGCGATCAGCGAGATCTTGGCCACCTCGACGACGTTCGTGGCATGGGTCGGCTCGAGGCGCCCGGCGTTCTGGTGGATGATGGCATCGAGATCGAAGGTCAGCGCCGCCAGCTGCAGGTTGGCCAGGGCGCAGCCGATGGAGGCATAGAGCTCGCGCCGGCAGGGATCGGCGGCGCCGAGATTGCGCGACAAATCGGCGTAGACCGTGATCGAATCCTCGTGCGGCTCGAACATCCAGGGCTGGGAGTTGTGGGCGCTGGCGGCAAGGATCGCCGCGTGCAGCGGACGCCGCGCCGGACCTTCGCCGGCATGGCCCTGCCATTCGTTCCAGGCGGCGTAGGCGCGTCCTTCGCCGGCGGAGAACACACCGCGATCCCAGGCGCGGTAGCCCAAAGCGGCGAGAACGGCCGCGCCGGCGCCCCCCGCGATGACGCCCCGTCGAGACGGCATGGAAACCTCCCGAAGCAGCATGCTATCCGGCCGGGAAGTGCCTGTTCCACACCGGCCCCGCCGCCGACCGCTGCGCCAACGCCGCAGCAATGGCGCCAATCTTGGGCAAATGTATGTCCCGCCAGCCGTCGCTGCGGCATTCCCGCCAGCGGCTGAACATGGCGGCATAGAGGTCGAGCGCCGAGAAGCCCCAGGCCAGGAACCACGGCCCGGCGACCGCTGCTTCGGCCACCAGCATGCGCTCGCGGATGCGGTCGCGGGCGGCGCGCTTGAGGAAGGCGGCGGCGGTGTGGTCGTCGAGGAAGCGCTCGGGATAATCGGCGATCTCGACCATGGGATAGACCTCGGCCGCCAGGAAGGCGAGCCAGCGCAGCGCCTGGGCGCGGGCCGGGTCGCCCGGCGCCGGCAGCAGGCGGGACTGCGGATGGCGTTCGGCGAGGAGAATCAGGAGCGCCGCGGTCTCGGTGGCAATGGGGCCTTCCGGCAGTTGCAGCGCCGGCACCTTGCCCGAAGGATTGAGAGCGCGGAATTGCGGCGCGCGCTGCTCGTTCTTGTCCAGGCTGATCTCGCGGAATTCGTAAGGCGCGCCCGCCTCCGCCAGCGCCGCTTCGACGCAGAAGGCGCCCGTCCCCTTGTCGCCGTAGAGGATGTAAGCCATCGCCAACCCCCAAACGAAATGCCCCGCCAACATGACGGGGCATCGCCAAAACTGCAAATGGGACGGAGGTTACCGCGAATAGAACTCGACGATCAGATGCGGCTGCATCTGCACCGCATAAGGCACATCCGACAGCTTGGGCGTTCGCAGGAACTTGGCGGACTTGCCGTCGACCACTTCGAGATAATCGGGCGTGTCGCGCTCGGGGCTCTTGGCGGCTTCCAGCACCAGCGCCATGTCGCGCGCCTTGGCGGACAGCTCGATCGCATCGCCTTCGCGGATGGAGTAGGACGCGATCGTCACGCGCTTGCCGTTGACCTTGACATGGCCGTGGCTGACGAGCTGGCGGGCGGAGAACGGCGTCGGCGCGAACTTGGCGCGATAGACGACGGCGTCGAGGCGGCGCTCGAGAAGGCCGATCATGTTCTCGCCGGTGTCGCCGGGACGGCGCGAGGCTTCCTGGTAATAGCGGCGGAACTGCCGCTCGGTGATGTTGCCGTAATAGCCCTTCAGCTTCTGCTTGGCCTGCAGCTGGGTGCCGTAATCCGATAGCTTCTTGGCGCGGCGCTGGCCGTGCTGGCCCGGACCGTAGGAACGCTTGTTGACCGGGCTCTTGCCGCGGCCCCAGACGCTCTCGCCCATGCGGCGGTCGAGCTTGAATTTCGAAGTGGTGCGCTTGCTCATGGCTGTCCTGTGTCGCGAAAGGCGGGCACTATAGCCGCGGACCTCGCGCTGTCAACGGGCGATAAGCCGTTGTTATTTACACGGTTTTATCCGCACACTCGACCACAAGTTGCACTTTGCGCAGCCGGCGCTGTTACAGGTTGGCTGAGCGATGGGCGATCTAATCGACTTCGACACGATTAGGCAGCGTCGCGAATCCGTGGCGACCGCACCCAATCCGATATTGGAGGCGCTAGACGTTCTTGCGCTTGCGCTCGCGGACCACAGTCACCGTTGGACCGACCGCGAGCGATCACTCTATGAAACCGCTGTTACTTATCTCGGCTGTAACGACGGTCGTAAGGGCTCTGATTAGTCGGCGCGAGGCTAATGCCTTCCTGGCTGGCCCGATTGTAGATCGCATCCGACGTTCGCCCGAGCTTCAATCCGATGACTCTCGTTGGCGTGTTTTCGCTCGCAAGAGTGCGCAATTGCTTCACTTCTGACGGCGTCCAAGGCTTTCCGGTGTTTCTCGTATACTTAGGCAATTCTGTCTCCTAGGTTTCTAGCGACTCGCCCCCTCACCTGAATGCTACCGCTTTCTGGCATTTCGAGTCTTGGGCGTTTCACGCAGCTTCCGACTTCTTTGGCTCGGCAAGATCGATCAGATTGACGATGTCGCTAACATCCCAGAGCCGCGTCTCTAAGCCTGCAGCCATCGCAGGTGACATACGCACTGCCGAGTTAATGCGCGCGAAGTTGTACCAGACGGTATAGAGCGCACACATATGGGCGTGGTTTTCGATCTTCTTACTATGGCCGTTGGTGAGGCGCGCGTAGCGCTTCATGCTCTGCCGCATCGTCTGATTGTGCTTTTCGACATATGACGTGCTGACGTGTGCTTCGTCCTGGTTGCAGCGATATTACACTATGTGTAAAGTTGGTACTTGACAACGTAAATGGCTGACCCATATAAGGTTTGTCCATGGATGTCGCCTTCGCAGACGAATCGCTGGACAGGCTGGAAACGGACCCGAGCTTTACCGCCGGCTTCGCGCCAGCCGTGGTCAAGGCTTATCGGAAGCGGATGCAACAGATCAGGGCAGCAACGGACGAGCGGACGTTCTACGGCTTGAAGTCGCTGCACTTCGAAAAGTTGAAGGGCGACCGGGAGGGGCAACATTCGATGATGCTGAACATGCAATGGCGGCTCATCGTGGAACTAACAGGGAAGGCTCCGACGAAGGTGGTCCGGATCGTAGAGATCATCGATTACCATTGATGGGGAGCAGGAGTGCAATGCTAAAGCGCGTACCAGCAGAGGTGTTTCCGCCAGGTGAGTTCATTCGCGAAGAGCTAGAGGCCCGCGCATGGACACAGGAGGACCTCGCCCAAATCATGGGGCGCCCCGTGCGCCTTGTGAATGAGCTTGTCAATGCGAAGAAGCAGATTACCCCAGATACCGCGCGTGGTCTCGCAGAAGCGTTCGGCACAGACCCTTTGTATTGGATGAATCTTGATAGCGCATATCGCTTGTCGAACACGGACCCGGTTGATGCAGCGGTATCTCGCCGGGCGCAACTTTACGGGAAATTCCCAATTCGCGAGATGACAAAACGCGGATGGGTCATTGCTTCGGATAATCTTGATGTGACGGAGCATAACGTTCTTCAATTTTTCAGATTGAAAGCCGTGTCGGAGACTCCTGCTTTCGCGCATGCGGCAAAGGCATCCGATTATAACGAACGCACGCCACTTCAATTGGCATGGTTATTTCGCGCAAAGCAACTGAGTGAGGCCGTATCGGTTGCCAAGTACGATGATGCTTCTTTGCGTCGCGTTATTGCCAAACTAAAAGCTCTGCGCATTGCTGCAGAGGAAATCCGGCAAGTACCATCACTACTTGCGCAGGCAGGTGTTCGCTTTGTTATCGTCGAGTTTCTTCCTGGCGCAAAAATCGACGGCGCGGCTTTCTGGCTGGATGCAGAAAGGCCGGTTATTGCAATGTCTCTGCGGTTTGATCGTATCGATAACTTCTGGTTTGTGCTTCGTCACGAAATTGAGCACGTTCTCAATCGAGACGGAATGAGTGAGGAAGGATTTACGATTGATATCGAATTGAGCGAAAAACTTGAGCGGAATGAGGTTTTGCCGAAAGAAGAAGTGATAGCGAATGAAGCAGCCGCTGAGTTCTGTGTTCCGAAAGCTGAGATAGATAATTTTATCTCACGGGTCAGACCA
>JAGWNK010000034.1 GCA_028871345.1 Alphaproteobacteria bacterium
AAAGAAACACGATCCAAAGCTGCTCGTCCGCCTCAATCGGATCGAAGGACAGGTGCGCGGCGTTGCCCGCATGGTCGAGGAAGACCGCTACTGCATCGATATCCTCAACCAGATTCAGGCGGTCAAGGCAGCCTTGAAGCGGGTCGAAGAGGAAGTACTGAAGGGCCATGCCGCGCATTGCGTCGCCGGCGCGATCAAGAGCGGCAATGCCAAGGAGCAAACGGAGAAATTCACGGAACTTGTGGAGTTATTCGGCCACTATGGAAAATAACATGCGCGATCCCGTCTGCGGGATGACACCCAATCCCGAAGCCGCCAAGGCCAAGGGCAATTGGCTGAACTATCGGGGCAGCGAGTTCGTCTTCTGCTCCGCCGGCTGCAAAGCAAAATTCGAGGCGGACCCGCAAAAGTATCTGGCGAAGCAGAAGTCGGGTTCGAGTTGCCAACAGCACGGCCACGCCCATCGGCCACCCGCAGTCGTGCCGGCCACCCAACAGGCCGACCACGATCACCATCATCACGACCACCATCATACCGAGCCGACACCCGCTCCGGCGAAGTCCGCGATTAACGACATCATCTACACCTGTCCGATGCACCCGCAGGTGAAGCAGGTCGGCCCGGGCAATTGTCCCATCTGCGGCATGGCGCTGGAGCCGCTCGATCCGGCGGCTGCGCACGACCACGGCGAATACCGCGACATGCTGCGACGCTTCAAGGTTTCACTAATCCTGGCAATTCCGGTTTTTGTCCTTGCCATGGTCGGCGAGACAGGCCGGCTTGACGCCGTGATACAGCCACTCTGGCGCGTCTGGATCGAGGCAGCACTTAGCGCACCCGTGGTCTTGTGGGGCGCATGGCCGTTCTATGTCCGTGGCCTCAAGGGCGCTTTCACCGGCAATGCCAATATGTTCACGCTGATCGGCATGGGCGTCGCCGTCGCCTTTCTCTACAGCGCCTTTGCGCTTCTGGACCCCTCCGCGATTCCCGAAGCCTATCGTGGCGCTGGTGGCATACCGCAGGTCTATTTCGAGGTTGCCGCTGTAATCGTGGCGCTGGTTCTTTTGGGCCAGGTGCTCGAATTGCGGGCGCGGGCGACCACGGGTGCGGCCGTCCGGGCCTTGCTCGATCTCTCTCCCAAGACAGTGCGTCGCCGGTCCGCGAACGGCGTGGAGGAAGTGCCGCTGGCTGACGTGCAGGTGGGCGACGAACTGCTGGTCAGACCAGGCGATTCCGTGCCGACCGACGGCGAAGTCATCGAAGGCGAAAGTGCCGTCGACGAATCCATGATTACCGGTGAGTCCATTCCAGTTGCAAAAGCCGTGGGCGACACAGTGACCGGCGGTACCCTGAACGGTGAGGGAGCTCTCGTCGTTCGTGCGACAAAGGTTGGCGCCGATACGATGTTATCCAAAATCGTTTCCTTGGTCGCCGAAGCGCAGCGCAGCCGAGCGCCCATGCAGAGCCTGGCCGACAAGGTCTCGGCATGGTTCGTGCCGTCAGTGGTCCTGGCCGCACTGATAGCATTCGGCGTTTGGTACTATTTCGGGCACTCGTTCAATTATGCACTGCTTGCCGCGATTTCGGTCTTGATCATCGCCTGCCCCTGCGCGTTGGGCTTGGCCACACCGATGTCGGTGATGGTGGCCGTGGGCAAAGGAGCGCAATCGGGTGTGCTGGTGCGCAATGCTGCGACGCTGGAACGCTTTGCGAAAGCGGATACGCTGGTGACCGACAAAACAGGCACCATTACGGAAGGGAAACCCAGACTCTCCACCGTGCGGGCCACCGCTCCCGCAACCGAAAACGACGTTCTAACGCTGGCAGCTGCTCTCGAAAGCAAAAGCGCGCATCCGTTGGCCCATGCCATCGTCGAAGGTGCGAAAGAGCGGTCCCTGACGCTGCCGGAGGTGACGGAATTTGGAAGTATTACCGGGCAGGGTCTGCAAGGGATGATCGGCGGTGCTGTCATCCTGATTGGCCGCGCTGAGTTTCTGACAAGTCGCGGTATCGACGCTTCACCGCTGGCGTCAGAAGCCGAAAAGCTTCGGAAAGACGGTGCCACGGCGATGTTCGTGGCGCGGGCGGGTCAGGCGATTGGCTTGGTCGCCGCCAAGGATCCGCTGAAGACGAATGCAAAGAAGCTGTTGAAACAGCTGCGCCGCGACGGGCTTCACATCATCATGGCGACCGGCGATGCGGAAGCGACCGCCAAAGCCATCGCACGCGAAGCCGGGCTTGACGATGTCGCGGCCGGCATGACGCCGGAAGGCAAAACGGACCTCGTCAATCGCCTCAAGCGGGAAGGGCATGTCGTGGCTTTCGCCGGCGACGGCGTCAACGATGCCCCGGCTCTTGCCGCGGCGGATGTGTCTATCGCCATGGGAACTGGCTCGGACGCCGCCATCGAGACGGCAGGGCTCACTTTGCTCAAAGGCGATCTCATGGGCCTGTTGCGGGCACGCAAACTGGCGCGTGCCGCCGTGCGCAATATGAAGCAGAATCTGTTCTTCGCTTTCGTCTACAACACCGTCGGCATTCCAATAGGGGCGGGTATTCTTTATCCCATCACAGGTTGGCTTTTGTCGCCGATCATTGCCGCGGCCGCGATGAGCTTCAGCTCGGTCTCTGTGATCACCAACGCGCTGCGTCTACGCTTCACGCGATTGTAGAAGCGCTTAGGAACTTTTTGTGAATTACGTTCTCGATTGTTCGTTATCGCGAGCGCAGTCAGTGGCGGTTGTGCGCGCAGAAATTATTGGGGCGTTGTTCGTTCGTGCGGCCCGCCAAATCGGCGGGTCAGCGCAGGTAGAAGAACAAGATTCAGCAGGGTCGAGCTGATAAGGCCGCCCAGCACTGTGAGCGCCATGGGACCTTCGATTTCCTGGCCCGGACGATTCATTTCCAATGCCAACGGCAGGAGACCCAACGCTGTCACCGCCGCCGTCATCAGAATCGGGATCAGTCGCTCCTGCGCACCGCGTACTATCGTGGAGGGGTTCCAGGAAAGTCCCTCGTCTTCCACCAATTGTTCGTAATGTGCGAGGAGAAGGATGGCGTTGCGTGCGCTCACTCCGAATACGGTGACGAGACCGACCAGGGCTCCCAGCGTCAGTCCGATCCCCGAAACGGCAATCGCGAAGACGGCGCCGATCAGGCTGAACGGAAGGTTTGCCAGGACGAGCCACGCATGGGCTCGCCAGCGAAAGCAGGTGACGAGCAGGATGACTATCAGTCCCAACGCGAGCACCGCGTAGAGCAGCAGTTCCGTGCGTGCTCTTTGCTCCTCGGCGCCCGCTCCCGCATATTCGACATAAACGGGCGGGGGCAGGGATACAGACCGCGCGATGGTGCTCCTGACATCGGACATCACCGATTGCAGTGAGCGGCCGGAAACGTTGAACGTGACGGAAACAACGCGTTGTCCGCCGTCATGGTTGATGCTGTAGCGACCTTCAGCGGGTGTGACCCGGGCCACGGCCGAGAGTGGTACAGACCCAAAGGCGCCTCCGATCATCAACGATGAAATCCCGTCTGGCCGGTTGCGGAGGCCCTCGGGGAGGAGCAACGCGACATCGACCGTACGCGTATCGACATAGGTTTGGCCGAGAGTCGCACCCGCATAATCGGACTGGATGGCGTCGAGCGCATCCTGCACTTTCAGTCCGTTGGCAGCGAGTGCATCGGGCGATAGTTGTATCGTGAGATACGGTGTATCGCTTTGCCGCGTGAACTGCAGGTCGACGATACCGGGTGTCGGCGAAATGGCCTGCGTGATTTCGCCCCCAACGCGATCCAGCGTATTGAGGTCGGGGCCGTAGATTTTGAGCGCGACCGCGGCGCTTTCGCCGGTCAGACTTTCGCTGATACGGTCTCCCAGGAAGGTAACGACCTCCGTCTGCAGCCCGGGATATTTGGACATGACCGTGCGCAAATCGTCCGCTGCCGTTTCCTGATCGATGTCGGTGTCTGGCTTCAATTCCACCTGGAATTCGCTGCGGTGGGTGCCAAAGGTGTCTTCGCTCAACTCGGCACGTCCCGCCTGCTGGACAACGGTGGCAACATAGGGGAGCCTTAGAATGTCATCCTCAATGCGCTTTCCAATGCGCAACGTCTCGTCCAGCGACGTCCCCGGAACAGCGCTCGTCACTTGTATAGCGAAGTGACCCTCCTTGAAATCCGGAATGAGCGTGCCGCCGAGGAAGGGTAGAAGGGCGACCGCCGCAGCGGTCAGAAGCCCGAGGATCGCCAGAGAGGTTGATGTCCGGCTTTCGACGATCTCCATTCCGTGGGCCTGCCACTGTTTTAGCCGCGTCAGCCAACGCGGCTCGGCATGCGTGTCGTTGACGTCGAGAAGCAGCATGCAGAGTGCAGGGGTCGTCGTTAGCGCGACCGCGAGGGAGGCAAGCACTGCCAGGATGAAGGACAGGGCTAGCGGTCCGACGAAATGGCCCTGCAGGGTGGAGGAGAACAGTTCCGGCAGGAAGACGGTAATCGCCACCAGCGTTGCATAGATCACCGGGCGGCGCACTTCGAGCGATGCATCCAGAATGACGTCGAATTGGGACCTCGGCTGCGAATTGGAGGCGTTTTCGCGCAGGCGCCGCAGAACATTCTCGATGCCGATAATGGCGTCGTCGACCAACACGCCGAGCGCGACCGCAAAGCCCCCGAGCGTCATGGTATTGAGTGTGTAGCCGCGCCAGTCGAGAACGGCGATAGCTGCGAACAGCGACAGCGGAATGGCGAGGAAGGTGATCAGCGAGGAGCGCCAATCGCGCAGGAAAAGGTACAACACCGCCAGGATGAGGATTGCGGCCATCGCGATGGCGGTTTCCAGATTACCAAGTGCACGCTCGATAAAATTCGCGGGACGCAACAGCCTTGGATAGACCGCCACCCCTTCCGCCTTGAGGCTCGGCGCGACCCCGGCGAGCGTCGCTTCAACCGCGCGCGTGACATCGAGCGTGTTGGCGCGGAACTGGCTGGACAACGACAACAGCACCCCCCGCTTGTCCATGATCTGCGCGTCGCCAAAACGCAGTGCCGGTGCCTGCTCCACACGCGCAACATCCTGGATGAGTACAGGCGTGTTGTTGCGCGTGGTGAGGACGGCTTTGCCGATCGCCAGGGGATCGGGTGCGGGCGTAGGGGTCTGAAGGATTACGCGCTGGGTCTTGAGGTCGATGAAGCCGGCGCCGCGCAACGCCAGTGCGCCGCGTGCGGCATCCGCCAGATCGGTCAGCGTCAGCCCATAGCTGGCGAGCTTCTGCATATCGGGCTGAATTTGGATCTGTCGGACATTGCCGCCGAAGACCGAGACGCGCGCCACGCCCGGCACCGAGAGGAGCCTGGGCTTCAGGAGCCAGTCGGCGCGATCGCGCAATGTGTAGGGATCGAGCTTGTCGGAGACGAGACCGATTAGGAGCAGGTCCATGGTGCTCGAAACCAGCGGCGAAAGCCGTGGGGGCCCGACGCCCAGCGGCAGTTGCGTTTCAGCTTCCGACAACCGTTCCGAGATGCCCTGTCGCGCGTTGTAGACGTCGGCATTGTCTTCGAAGGTGACGGTGATGACTGATAGGCCCGGGATGGACTGTGACCGCAGCGTCGCCAATCCCGGTGCGCCATTGATGGCGTCTTCTATGGGGCGCGTGATGAGCTGCTCGACCTGTTCCGGCGCAAAGCCGGGCGCTTCGGTCTGTATGTCGACCGAAGAGGGCGTGAATTCCGGAAACACATCGAGCGGCGCCGTGTAAGCCATCCAGCCACAGAGCGGGATCAACAGTAGCGTGAGCGCTGCTACCGCCCCTCGATGTTGCAGGCAGAGAGCAATGAGACGGTGCATCAATCGCCTGCCGCCTCTGCTGCGGGAGCTTGCTCGTGCGCGAGCAGCAGGCTTTGCCCTTGCAGCACGACCTTGGTGCCGGTGCCCACACCATTGGCGACGAAGTAACCGCCCGCCATCGGCCGCGACGTATCGACCTGCACGCGTTCAAACCGGTTGGGCCGCACCACGACATAGCACCAAGCCTGACCTTCACTCAGGATGACGGCATCCGTCGGGATCAACGCGCCGGAAACGGGTGGCGCAACGGGTGCCGCTACCAGCACGCGCTCGCCGTCGGCAAGATCGCTGCCTTCCAGGAGGGCATACACGCTGCGTCCCGGGATCGTATTATCAGCAGGTGCCAGCCAGATCGTGCCGGAGGACCAGGCAGCGCCGGTCGGTGCATGATCGAGCCGCGAGATGAACAGTTTTGACGGGGGTGCACCCTGGAGTACGCCAATCGGGAAACTCGCATGCACGAGCTTGGTGCGTCCGCTCGAGAGCTTCGACATGATCTCCTTGTAACGCGCTGGATCGAGCCACGGAGCGGTCCGGCCGAATGTCGCTGCTTCCTTCCGCTGGGCCAGAACGAGTTGCGCGGCGTCGGTTGCCGCCTGCTTCTGTGCCAGATCGACGGCCTCGCGTGTGGTGGCGTCCGAGCGCATGAGGTGCTGCTGGCGCCTGAGTGACGCCTGGCTCTGCCGCGCAGCAGCCTCAGCGGTTGCGACATCGGAATCCGCCTGAGCGAGCGTGTCGAAGGAAACAATCAGGCCGTAGCCCTGAATATTCGGGGTGAACGCCGCAGCGGCGACGGCGACGGTGCGGATACCGAGGTGGGCAGTTTCATCGGGCGAAAGGCTCACCACGCCCTCGGCCGGCTTGGGCTTCGCGTCCGCTTTGGGCGGGGAGCTATTGTCGCAAGCCGTCAACAGCGACAGGCAAAGGATCATAACGATGTGGTGGCGCAGGTGTGACATTGACTCTCTCGCGGCCGGCCCCGCCATTCGCGCCTGCACGCATACGTAAGGCAAGTGGCTAAACCCGGTGGAAACCAGAAGGTATTTCGGCGCTTACTCGCGAGTCATTTTGCCGGTGACGGGGTCGATTGCGAATTCGATCTCCTTGCCGTTCGCTTGCTGGATTTCGACTTCCCATTTGCCGTCGTCGAACGAAACCTCCGTAATCGTCTTATACCCCTGATCTTCAAGGGCTTTGATGATCACGGAGAGGGGTTTGGCGTTCGCCGGCGGGGTCTCGTCCTTGAACCAATCGGCGTGGGCGCCGAATGTAGACAGGCTCAGAGCGACGGCGGCGATGATGACTGGGCGTACGAATCGCATGGGTTTCTCCCTTTTGGCCGGGGGGACCCTGCCAATTCTCGTTTAAGGCAGGATTATGGGGATGCGGTACGCTGCCGGGCCGCAGCCTGTTCCACGGGGCCATAGCCTCGACCCGTAATACTGCCTTAAATCGCCAAGGCGATTTTGCCGTTCTAAGGGGTGCAATGAACTACGTCGCCATCATCGAATCGTCCCTGTGGGCGCTGTTGCGCAACAAGATGCGCAGCTCCCTCACGGTCCTGGGTATCACGATCGGAATCGCGGCGGTGATCTGCGTCGTTGCCATCGGCAAGGCCGGGCAGGCGCAGGTCGAAAAACAGCTCAACAATCTGGGTGACAACCTTGTGTGGATCGAAGCGGGCGGCCGGGCGGTCAATGGTGTCCGCACCGGCACCCACGCCAGCCCCACGTTGACCGTTGCCGACGCGATCGCAATCAAGAATCAGGTCCCGCTGATCAGGACCGTGTCGCCTAACGTGGATGCATCGATCCAGGTCATCTACGGCAACCAGAACTGGTTCACGACCTATCACGGCGTCGGCCCGGAATACTTCGAAATCAAGCGTTGGTATGTCGATCAGGGAGCGCCTTTCTCGCAGGACGACGTGGATAGTTCGGCCGACGTCTGCGCTATCGGCAAGACCGTGCGTGATCAGCTCTTTGGTTCCGAGGATCCCGTCGGAAAAGTAATCCGCATCGGCGGCGTTCCCTGCAAAGTCATTGTGACGCTTCAACCCAAGGGCCTGTCCGTTTCCGGACAGGATCAGGACGATCAGATTCTACTGCCTTACACGACGGCGCAGAAGAAGCTAAAGGGTGTCACCTGGCTGGACGACATCCTCTGTTCGGCGGTATCGCAGGACGTCGTCAAGCTTGCCGGCCAGCAGGCAGCGGCGGTCCTGCGCGACAGGCATCATCTGAGGCCGGATGCCGACGACGACTTCAATATCCGCAATCCGGAAGACATCATCAAGGCGCAGCTCGAAGCCAGCCGGGCACTTACGCTTCTACTTATCGCCGTGGCGTCAGTCTCTCTCGTCGTGGGCGGCATCGGGATCATGAACGTCATGCTGGTGTCCGTCACCGAACGGACCCGCGAAATCGGTGTGCGCGTGGCCGTCGGCGCGACCGAGGAGGCCATTCAACTGCAGTTTCTAGGAGAATCCGTGATGCTCAGCCTGGTGGGGGGTAGTGCCGGAGTGATCGTCGGCATCGTGGGCTCCTTCCTGATCGGACAAGCCATGGGCTGGCCGATGCAAATCTCGGTTCTGTCGATCTTTATTGCCGCCTTCTTCTCGGTCGCGGTGGGAGTGTTCTTCGGCTACTACCCCGCCCGCAAGGCCTCATTGCTCAATCCCATAGAAGCATTGCGATACGAATGAATATGCAACCACAAAATTCCTGGCGGTCGATATTGACCGACCAACGGAAGGCGGCCCTTGCAGGCGGCGCCCAGAGGGCGGCGCAACTAGCATCACTCCAATTACAGCAGCTCTGGAAATGGTGTCTGGCGCACAAGGGGATCGCAGCGGCCATTATTGGCGCGATCGTCGTCCTGATCGCGGTACTGGAGTTTCGCGGCGGGAATACGGTTCAGTACCTGTCGGCGAAGGTGGTGCGCGGCGACATCCATGACGTCGTAGAGGCGACGGGTACGATCAACGCAGTCACGACGGTCCAGGTCGGCTCGCAGGTTTCCGGGACGATTTCCAAGCTCAACGCCGACTTCAATTCCCGTGTTCATATCGGACAAGTGATCGCGACGATCGATCCGGCGCTGTTCCGCGGAGCTCTGCAGGAGGCCGAAGCCGATCTGGAGAATTCCAAGGCGAACGTTTCGGCAGCGAAAGCGGAACTCGGAAAATCACGTGCAACCCTGATACAAATGAAGGCCGACTATTCGCGAGCGGAAGCGCTCATAAAGGCCAACGCGGCGTCGCAGCAGTTCTACGACCAGGCAAGGGCGAATTACGAAGTGGCGAAAGCCGCGACAGATGCTGCGTCGGCGGCGGTCAACCAGGCGGAGGCTCAAGTTCGGCAGAAGGCCGCGGCGGTTGCCGTCGCACAGGCGAATCTGGATTACACCACAATCCGTTCGCCGATCGATGGTATTGTCGTGGCGCGCAATGTCGACGTCGGGCAGACCGTGGCCGCTTCGCTGCAGGCGCCGACCATCTTTACGATCGCGCAAGACCTCACCAAGATGCAGGTCTACGCCAAGACCGATGAATCCGACGTCGGCCGCATCAGGGTCGGGCGCCACGTGACCTTCAAAGTCGACGCGTTTCCCAAGGACGTGTTCGATGGCGTGGTGAGCCAGATCCGGATGAATGCGACGACGGTCCAGAACGTCGTGACCTACGACACGATCATCGATTTTGCCAACCCCAGGATGAAGCTGTTTCCAGGAATGACGGCCTTCGTGACGATTCCCGTTGCCACCGCCAAGGACGTACTGGAAGTCCCCAACACAGCTCTCCGGTTCAGGCCGCCGCTGCCGCCCGAGGAAATCCGTTCGCTTTATGCAAGATATGGCATCGACGCCAACGGCAATCCAGAGGGGCAACGGCGCTCTGTTCATGGCGAGTCGGCGGTTGTCTGGAAACTGCGGCGCAACGGCGCGCTCGAACCCGTGGACGTGACAATCGATATCACCGATCACGCCTATACGCAGATCGTCGAGGTCATCAAGGGCGAATTGGCGGAAGGCGACGACATCGTCACCGCGGCGGTTGTGCCCAAGGCGGCTCACCCATGACGGTCTCGGAAACGAAATTCGTGGAACTGAACCCCAGCGACGCCGTAGTTCCGTCTTCTGTTGTGGGGGATGCCATCATTCGTGTCGAGAACCTTCACAAATACTACGAGATGGGTGAGACCCGCGTTCATGCACTGCGCGGCGTGAGTCTCCGCATACGCGCGGGGGAGTTCATCGCGGTGATGGGCGCCAGCGGCAGCGGCAAGTCCACTCTGATGAACATCATCGGCTGCCTCGACCAGCAGACCAGCGGCGAATATTTTCTCGAAGGAACCGATGTTGCAAAGCTGGACAAGCATTCGCTGGCGGGTATCAGGAATCGAAAGCTCGGCTTTGTATTCCAGGGGTTCAACCTGATATCGCGGACGACTGCGCTCGAAAATGTCGCTTTGCCGACCCTCTACACCAAAATGGACAGGCCGGAGAGAGTTCGCCGTGCTTCTGAAGCTCTTGCTCTGGTGGGGTTGGGAGACCGGCAGGACCATTACCCTTCCCAGATGTCGGGAGGCCAGCAGCAGCGCGTGGCCATTGCCAGGGCGCTCGTGAACGGGCCGTCGATCTTGATCGCGGATGAGCCTACTGGGAATCTCGACAGCCGCACATCGGTCGAGATCATGGATGTCCTTCAGAATTTGAACCGTCAGGGACTGACCATTGTCATGGTCACCCACGAGCCCGATATCGCGCAGTTCACGAAGCGGGTCGTCGTATTTCGTGACGGGAAGATCCGACGAGACGAACCCGTTGCAGATCGGTGGGATGCGAACGTGGTGCTAAAAACGTTGCCTGTTCTTGAGGACTAAACTTCCGCGTTTCACGCAAGGAGCGGACAGGAAGATGCGGCTTCTGGTCGTCGAAGACGAGAAAAGAATTGCCGAACTTGTGCGGGCGGCTCTTGGGCGCGCAGGTTTTGTGGTCGATACCGTCGGCACCGCGGCGGACGCCGTCGCCGGGCTGGCACTTGCCACCTACGATGCGGTGATCCTCGATCTTGGCCTGCCCGATGGCGACGGCCTTGGCGTCCTTGCGGAAATCCGCCGACTGGGAGACTCCACGCCCGTCCTCGTGCTGACCGCGCGCGATGCCGTCGAAGATCGCGTCCTCGGCTTGAATACCGGTGCAGACGACTATCTGATCAAGCCGTTCGACATGTCGGAACTCGTTGCCCGGACGAAGGCTCTGCTTCGCCGGCCAGGACAGGCCTTGGGCGTCGTGCTCGAAGCCGGAAACGTCATCCTCGACACCATCGGGCGCGATGTCCGCGTCGCCGGAACGGTCGTACCACTGCCGCGCAGGGAACTGGCGGTACTCGAACACCTCATGCGACGCCTTGGCCGCGTTGTCCCAAAATCGGTGCTGGAGGACAAGCTCTACGGCATCGACGACGAACTCGAGTCGAATGCGATTCCCGTGCACGTTTCTCATCTGAGAAAGAAGTTGATCGACGCTGGCGCTACACCGGAAATTCATACGGTGAGGGGCGTCGGCTATCTCCTGACGGAGAAAGCGCGATGAGGATGTGGCCGCAGTCGCTTCAGGCGCAGCTCGCAGTCCGCCTGTCGCTTGTCTTTCTGGCGGCCGCGGCCCTCGCAGTGGCGGCACTGGTTTGGCAGGGGTCGATCACAGCGGACACCTACCACAACGACAAGCTCCTGGCACGGGCGACGGAAATTGCCCGATATGTCGTACCCGTTGCTGGCGGACGGATTCGGGTCGATCTGCCGCCCAAGCTGAAACAACGCTACGACGAGGCGAGAGCGGCCAACCTTTACGCGGTGCGGCTTGGGAACGGATACACGATTGCGTCGGGGACCGAGTTCGCCGCTTTTGCGGAGCGCGCGCCAGCGGCGGCCGAAAAGCCGCGTTACATCAGTCTTGAGGACTTCGGTAAGTCCGGAAATGACTTTTACGGCGTCACGATGCGCGCGACGACGGCAGCAGGACCGGCATCGATTACCGTCGCCCGTGTGTCGGATGCCGACGAAGTGGCGGAGGCGCTTCTCTGGGAGTTCGTGCATAAGGTCGCGTGGTTGGTGCCGCTGTTCGCGGCGATAATGTTGGCGATCGCCATATGGAGTATCCGGCGGGGGCTTCATGCGGTATCCGCCGTGTCTGTGCGCGCGGCCACGATCGACGCGGACACAATAGGTGAACGTCTGCCGACGGCAGGCCTGCCGACCGAACTCGTGCCGCTCGTCACGGCAGTGAATTCGGCGTTCGACCGGCTCGAGAAAGGCTTTGCTGTGCAACGGCAGTTCACCGCAAATGCGGCCCACGAGTTGCGCACGCCGCTGACCATGCTGACTGCCGGGCTCGACGAACTTGGCGCGGACGCATCTGTCGAGAAGTTGCGCGGCGATGCTGCCCGGATGAATCGTCTGGTCGACCAGCTCCTGCGCGTGGCCCGTCTGGACGCTATGCCCATGAACCTCAAGGATGCTGTGAATCTCAACGAGATCGCAACAGACGTCGTCGCCTATCTTGCACCATGGGCGATTGCCCGCAGGCGCGAGCTGGGGCTGGAGGTTCCGGAGCATCCTGTGCTTGTGAAGGGCAACGCAGCGGCAATCGCCGATGCGTTGCGCAATGTGATCGAGAATGCTGTTCGTCACACGCCTGAGCACACGGAGGTCAGAATTGCGGTGGGAGCCGATGGAAGTGTGACAATCGACGATAGCGGTACTGGCATTCCCGCCACGGACCGTCCACATATCTTCGACCGATTTTGGCGCGGCAAGGACACCGGCTCGCCGGGCGCTGGCCTGGGGCTTTCGATCGTGGCCGAGATTGTCCGCATGCATGGTGGGGATATCGACGTGGGTGACGCGCCCGGCGGCGGCGCTTCTTTCACGCTGAAGTTCCGCCCGGCGTGAATGTCGATTCGTCAAATCCTTGCGTTTTTACGCGGATGCGGTGCGGCACTTAATACTGGCTTAAACGAACGATCGGAGGTTCGCCTCTGCTTGGTTCGTCAGCGGTTAATGCGGCTGCGCTCGATCGATAGGGAGATACGTCATGGAACACATCTTGTCGTCCAAGAACTGGCGTGGCCGGCGCGCTGGCGCAGATCTGCTTGCGGCACTTATCGTTGGCTCGGTCCTGTTGGCAGTCCCCTGTTCGGCTGCAGACGACGCAAAATGGCAACCTGTCGCAGCGGCGCTCGGAAAATCCGGCACCGAGATGCCCGGTGGCGTCTATCGCGTCGGCCTCCCCCGATCCGACCTGCACGTCACACTCGACGGCGTCGTGCTGAAACCCACTCTGGCGCTCGGCTCGTGGCTTTCATTCGCGTCAATGGGTGACCACGCGATGGTGATGGGCGATCTCGTGCTGACCGAGGCCGAAGTCGGTCCCGTGATGAAGAAGCTTGCAGAGGGAAACATCGAGATCACGGCGCTGCACAACCACTTGTTCCGCGCGCGGCCGGCGACCTTCTATATGCACATCTACGGAGAAGGTGATGCCGTCGTTCTTGCCCGTACCCTTCACGACGGACTCGCGTTGAGCAAGACGCCGCTGGGAGCGGCCCCCGCCGCCTCCGCTTCATCCAAGATCGACCTCGATACTGCCGCCATCGACAAGGCACTGGGGGCAACCGGCAAGGTGGCCGGCGGGGTCTATCAGATCGGCATTCCCCGCGCCGAACCGCCGAAAGAACGCGGGGTGGAGCTGCCCGCCGCTTGGGGCACGTCCGAGGCGATCAACTTCCAGCCGACCGGGAACGGCAAGGCCGCCATCACCGGCGATTTTGTGCTGACGGCATCTGAGGTCAACCCAGTTCTTCGCACGCTACGGGAGAATGGAATCGAAGTGACGGCCCTGCACAATCACATGCTGAACGATGAGCCCCGGCTGTTCTTCATGCACTTCTGGGCGAATGAGCGATTGGAAAAGCTATTGGCCGGGCTGCAAGCTGCCCTTGACCATGTAGCCGTCCAAAAGAACGCCGCCAGATGATTGCTCGGCTGGCAATTGGTATCGGGCTTGCCATCGCTTGCGTGACGCAGGTGTGCACTGCGGCGCCGCTCGCCCTTGAGGGAATTATCCCGCTACCCAACACCTCCGGCCGCATCGACCATATGGCGGTCGATGTGGCCCGCAAGCGGCTGTTCGTCGTGGAACTGGGCAATGGGAGCGTTGATGTCGTCGACATTGCGAGCCGAACAGTCGTGCATCGGATCAGCGGTTTGGACGAGCCGCAGGGCGTCGCTTATGCCGCGAAGCCGGATGTTCTTGTCGTCGCGTGCGGCGGCGACGGCGTGGTGCGATTCTTCGACGGCAAGGACTACGCGCCACGCGGTGTTATCAAATTGGGAGACGATGCCGATAACGCACATCTCGATCCCCGCAATGGCCGTGTCGTCGTTGGCTACGGTAGCGGCGGTCTCGCTGTCATCGATCCAGCGAAGGGTGCAAAGCAATCCGACATTCCACTTCCTGCCCACCCCGAAGGGTTCATAGTCTCCGCAGTGAACGGTCGTGCTTATGTCAACGTGCCCGACGCGGATGCCATCGAAATCGTCGACCTCGATGCGGGAAAACCATTGACGAAGTGGACTCTGCCGCAACACTGGTCCTCGAATTTCCCGATTGCTCTGGATGATAGCGGTCACGTTGCCGCCGTGTTTCGCTCGCCGTCCAAACTGGCGCTCTTCGATGAGGGCAGGGGGCAGCTGACGGCCGCGGCGGATACCTGCAGCGATGCCGATGACGTGTTCTTCGATATTAAACGGAAGCGGCTCTATGTGAGCTGTGGCCAGGGCGTGGTGGATATATTCCCTTGGAACGGAAAGAACCTTGGTCCGCTGGAGAGGGTTTCAACCTCGTCTGGTGCCCGGACCAGTCTGTTCGTCTCCGAGTTCGACCGCCTGATTGTTGCCGCTCGCGCGGGGCTGCTAGGATCAAGTGCGGCGATTCAGATCTACCGGCCGCTGCCCTGAGGACGCTTTGACCGAATCGACTGTGGCTTCGGACAGACGGTGGGGCTTGCTACCGGCCGGCGCTTCCAGCGATGCGTGGCGGCTTCTGTCTGGCAAGAGCCTGCGTGCCTTCACCGACGGTTTGGTCTCGGTTGTCCTTCCCGTTTATCTGATCCGCTTGGGCTATAGTGCCTTCGGTGTCGGCGCCATCGTCACCAGCACATTGCTCGGCTCGGCGCTCTTGACGCTGGCCATCGGCCTTTTCGCGCACCACTTTCCTGGCCGACGGATACTGCTCGCAGCGTGCGCTCTCATGGCGGCGACCGGACTTTCCTTCGCCGTCGCGACGGCGTTTTGGCCGCTGCTTATCGTCGCCTTCCTGGGAACAATCAATCCCTCGGCCGGTGATGTCAGCATCTTCTTGCCCGCCGAGCAGTCCCTGCTGGCTGGGACTGTGCCGTCAAAAGGGCGCACGGCGTTGTTCGCCCGCTACAGTTTGATTGGCTCGCTGGCCGGCGCCTTCGGCACTCTTGCAGCCGCCTTCCCGGATATGTTGGCCGGAAGGTTCGGCATGGACGAGATGGGCCTGCTGCGAGGCGTGTTTGTGTTCTACGCGGCAATCGGCTGTGCCACTTGGTTTATCTACCGTCCACTGTCTTCGCTGGGCGCGATTGCGGCTCCGTCCGACCGCAAACCCCTCGGACGTTCTCGCCACATCGTTTTGGTCATGGCGGGGCTGTTCAGTCTCGATGCCTTCGGTGGCGGGTTCGTCGTCCAATCGCTGCTGGCTTTGTGGTTGTTCAAGGCCTTTCACGTTTCCGTCGCAACGGCATCCTCAATTCTGTTCTGGGCAGGAATCTGTTCGGCCGTGTCCTATCTCGTTGCGGTTCCGCTGTCCCGACGGTTTGGACTGATCAACACGATGGTGTTCACGCACCTGCCATCCAACGTCCTTCTTATCTTCGTCCCGTTCGCGCCGAACCTGACAATTGCGATAGCCCTGCTGCTGGTCCGCAGCGCCCTCTCGCAAATGGATGTGCCGACGCGGACGTCCTACGTAATGGCCGTCGTCGCCCCCGAAGAGCGGCCCGCCGCGGCAAGCATCACCGCCGTACCGCGCAGTCTGGCAAGTGCGGTCAGCCCGCTCCTGGCGGGCTATCTGCTCAGCCTGTCGGTGTTCGGTTGGCCTCTCATCTTCGCCGGAACCCTGAAGGCCGTGTACGATTTGCTCTTGCTCATCCGCTTCCGGAACCTACCGCCGCCCGAGGATACTTGACGCAGCGCCCTTTAGGTCCGGCAGAGCTTGAATGTCTGAGGGCGAGCGTCATACTGGGGTCATGGGGATGCAGGCTCCCCGTCAGACGGTGGTCGTCCAAGCTCTGCTTCATCCCGCGCCGTCCCGGTGCGGAAGGAGCTTGGCATATGCCCGACAGTTCAGCACAAATTGGCTTAACCTCACCAACAGCTGACGGTGTGTCGACGGGTGAAGTTTCAAAGCACGAAGCCTTCTGGACCTGGGCGCGGGTGGCCGCGCTGAGCTTCGGCGGGCCCGCCGGCCAGATCGCCGTCATGCATCGAATCCTGGTCGAGGAAAAGCACTGGATCAGCGAGACGCGCTTTCTCCATGCACTGAACTACTGCATGCTCCTGCCGGGACCGGAAGCGCATCAGCTCGCGGTCTATGTGGGCTGGCTGCTGCATCGCACGCGCGGCGGCATCATTGCCGGAACCCTGTTTGTGCTGCCCGGGCTGGTCGCGCTCGGTACTCTGAGTTGGCTTTATGCCGCTTTCGGTCAGATCGGGTTCGTCAATGCGCTGTTCTTCGGTCTGAAGTCGGCGGTCCTGGCCATCGTGCTCGAAGCCGTGGTGCGGATAGGACGGCGCGCACTCAAGAGCCGCGCTCTGGTGGCGATCGCTGCGCTCGCCTTCGTCGGGATATTCTTCTTCTCGATACCGTTCCCGGTCATCATCTCCACGGCAGGGTTCATCGGCTTTTCCGGACGCAAAGTGGCGCCCGAGTGGTTCAAGACCGGGGGCGGGCATACTGCCAAATCGGCTAATGGGAATGACACAGGAATTATCGATGCGCAGTTCGCTGCGGCAATCCCGGCACACGTGCGACCCTCGCTTCCGAGGCTCATCAAAGTCGCAATTGTCGGTGGGCTGATCTGGTTCGGCCCTCTGATCGTTCTGTTCGCGACGTTGGGCCCCCAGAACGTGTTCTCGACCATTGCCGTCTTCAACAGCAAGATGGCCGTCGTGACGTTCGGGGGCGCCTATGCCGTCTTGGCGTACATGGCGCAGCAAGCCGTCGAGCATTACCACTGGCTAAAACCAGGTGAGATGCTGGTCGGCCTCGGCTTCGCGGAAACCACACCCGGACCGCTCATTTCCGTGGTTCAATTTGTCGGGTTCATCGCGGCGTACCGTATGCCCGGTGCGCTCGATCCGGTGCTGGCCGGGACGCTCGGCGGCGTGCTCGCGATGTGGTCCACATTCGTGCCGTCGTTCCTCTGGATCTTCCTCGGCGGCCCATATGTTGAGGCTCTGATCGGCAACAAATCGCTGAATGCCGCCCTGTCGGCGATTACCGCCGCGGTCGTGGGCGTCGTTCTCAACCTTGCCGTCTGGTTCGCACTGCACACGCTGTTCCGTGTGGTCAATCCCATACGCGTGTTGGCCTTGACGTTGAATGTTCCCGTCTGGACCACCATCCATTGGCCTGCTGTCGCAATCTCTTTCGTGGCGATGATCGCCATCTTCTTCCTGAAGCAGGGGATGATCCGGGTTCTCGCCGCAAGCTGCGTGCTTGGAGTTGCCTACTATCTTGTGACCGGAATGACGTGATCGGTGTGGGGATCGACGGCACGCCCCCGGCCGAATCCGATTACCCGACAGCTCGGCACGAGAAGCAATACTCCCTATAATCGGCCAATGATTTGGCGAAACCAGTTCGTTTCGTGGCCGGGGGTGCCCCTTGCGCTTTGCTCGGCCGCTTTGTTCGGTGCGAGCACACCCTTTGCCAAGCTCTTGCTCGGGCAGGGCGCCGATCCGTGGTTGCTTGCGGGGCTTCTCTATCTCGGCTCGGGTATTGGACTGAGCATGACGCTTTTGTTGCGGCGGTGGGCAGCCATCCCCTCCGCCGAGGCACCATTACGCCGCACTGACATCCCTTGGCTCGCGCTGGTGATTCTCGCAGGCGGAATCGCGGGCCCGGTACTGCTGATGATTGGGCTCTCTCAAACGCCGGCCTCATCGGCGGCGCTGCTGCTCAATCTCGAAGGGCTGGCCACGATGGCGATCGCCTGGGTAGTGTTCCGCGAGAACGTGGACCAGCGCATACTCGCTGGAGCAACTGCGATTTTTGTCGGCGCGCTCATTCTGTCTTGGAGCGGAGGCCCCGCGCCGGTCAGCTGGGGTGCGATCTTCATTGCGGGTGCCTGTCTGGCGTGGGGGATTGATAACAATCTCACGCGCAAGCTCTCGGGCGCCGACCCAATCCAGATCGCAGCGGCAAAGGGGTTGGTGGCGGGTGCGGTCAACTTCATTCTTGCGCTGGGCCACGGCGCAGTCCTTCCACCGACCCCGGTGGTCCTCGGCGCGGGCGCGATCGGGCTGCTGGGTTATGGAGTCTCGCTGGCGCTGTTCGTGCTCGCACTGCGTCATCTCGGCAGTGCGCGTACCGGGGCCTACTTTTCGATGGCGCCCTTCATCGGCGCCGTACTCGCCATCGGCATGTTTGGCGAATCGGTTTCTATCCGGCTCGCTATCGCCGCGGCACTGATGGGAATCGGACTCTATCTCCATCTGGTGGAACACCACGAACACGAGCACGCGCACGATGCCGTCGAGCACGAGCATCGCCATTTCCACGACGAACATCACAAGCATACGCACAACGCCGACGACCCGTCAGGGGAGCCGCACACTCATCGACACCGCCACATTCTTTTAGCCCACAGCCATGCACACTATCCGGACCTGCATCACCGGCACGGACATCGTTAATGCGCGTTCGAAACCGGTAGCGCTTCGCAGGCACTTTTGAGATCGCCGACTTCTGACCGTTCGCCGCCACAGTTGCGTCGAGCCACGACGTACGTCCGGGATTAGAAGGGGGTCACCAAGATGTTGGCCTTGGATGAGTACGTCTGAAATGCGTGTACAAGCGTAGCGCAGACGCTTGGGGAAACCTTGGGATTACGTTCTCGCGCGTTCTGCGTCAGTTCGTGCTCCGTTTCGAGCCGATCTCAACCGGAATCCCAGAAATCTGGCGCGATCTCGCACGAAAGCGGTACGTTGCCAAAGTCAGGCCCAGACCGCAACACCGTTATTGACCAAAAGTGAATATCCATATCTTTCGCCGCTAGGTTTTCCAGTGGACATTGCCCACCGTTTGCCAGAAGCATCACACTTTCTGCAATGATCGCCGCGGTCGCGTCGGCGACCCAATCGAAACGCGCAGATACGCTCGAACCGGTAGCGCGCCGATAGCTGTGGCGGGGATTGCCCGGATGATCGTGTGAACAAATTTGACTTGGGCCAATATTCGCTTGCGGCTGTTTTGGGACGAACGTGACGTGAACATGCTCATCTGATCCCAATCAGATAAGCAAGCGATGCTGGTTTTGCTTCGTCCCTGCGAACCGAAACGAAATTTCACGCACCTGTCTTGCGTAATGTCCTCCTGGGCAACGGCCAAGCAACTGACCACGCGTCAGCATGGGCGGGACGTGCCGTCCGCAATCTGCGACGCAGAACCTCGCGCTCAAACATGGATCCAGATAGTGTGGTGCGCTCCACTTATACCCACTTCGACGTACCCGGATTCAAAATTCCGACCGGAAAGTGACCGCGAAATTTGTAGGGTTAAATATCTCCTTGGCATTCACGAACCGACACGCTTAAATTGTGTCATCGAGGGCGGCTCCTAAAAACGAGCCTAAGCCTTGCGCAGCGCAAAACACCGACAAGCTCGCTGCGCCAAACGACGCTCGTCGGAGCGTGGCAGTGCGGGGGACAATGGTGGTGAGTACAACCGATGAACCTTGTTTCCAAACCTTCGGAAGAAGCGTCCTACAATCCAAGATGGTGTGCGTGCGAAGCCTATCGCTGGATGATTCCGCTGCCGCGCCTCGGTTGGGCGTGGGAATTCCTGCGGCGCAGCCCGCAATACCGTTCGCTGTTCGCGGCATCGCGGGCCGCCTCGCAGACGGTGACGCCGCCGGATGAAAGTGTTGCCGATCCAAAAAGTCTGCGGCCTTTTTGGCCCTTGGTGCGTCTTCGAAGACCCAGATTGTGATGCGCGCTGTGCCGATGTTCTGTGGCGGCGCCAAGCGTGCGGGGCGGTTCTGCCAGTGGCGGTCGTCAAGCATCCCGCCGACGGGACGTCGCGTCACCTTGTTCTCGACCTGCTACGCTGCCGCGTGACGGTCCATAGCGAGGAAGATTGCAGGCATGTTTTGTTCGCCCAAGACGGCCGCTCTCTCCAACTCGAGGTGAGCGGAACGGAGGCATTCGACGGCGCGATGTTGGTGACGCCTGCGCTGCCGATTCGCAGATTGGCGCCAAGTCGGATACTCGGCGTCAAGCGGCTTTCCGATATGATCACGCATGGTCAACTGCGGCCGGCGCTGTATCCACGCGAACATCGGGCGGCGCGCCTCGCGCGTGTGGCACAGGCACTTGATGGCTGGCTCGCCGACGCGTCCTATCGCGAGATTGCCATTGCCCTGTTCGGGAATTCGCGTGTCGAGCGCGACTGGCGTCATCCGGGCAATCATCTGCGCGATCAAGTCCGCCGTGCCATCGGCTATGGCCGCGCGCTGATGGACGGCGGCTATCAGCGCTTCCTGAATTGACCACGCCTATTGCAGCAGTTGCCGAAACCCGCGCTCCGTCATCCAGCGGGCGCGGCGCAGATGACTCTCCAGCGCCCGCTTGGCACGGCTTGGCTCCTTCACCGGGTCGATCCCGAGAACAATGCGGCACATGTCGTCGTCGCTCGCGTCATCGTCGCTGGCGTCGAGCAGCCGCACATAGGTGATGAAGTGAGCACGATCATAGTCGGTCAGATCATCCGACCATGGAACATCGTCAAGGATCGGTGCGCAATCCAATTTTGGTTTCGCCATCATCTTCACCCATGCAAGAACCAAGAAGCGTTTGGGCCGCGATCCGATCCAAAGCGAACGATAGACGGTGTTGTTGTGCATCACGACGCATCGTCGCTTGTCTATTCAACTTGTCCACGGGATTTTGCGCGGCCATTCGCTGGTGCTCATGGCGGGTCTCGGCCTGCGGTGACGATCTTTGACGCCTGATCCGCGCTGGTCGCGCGAATCGAAACGAAGAGCAACCGGCGGTCGCACTCGGTCCCGCGGATTCACCGCTTCTGCGGGTGTGCCGCGTCGCGCTCAGACCGGGTGGCCCCTCGCCGTGTCCACCCGTGACCTCGGCTGGCTGTGGTGTTTCGAAGCTGGAAATTCGTTCACCTTCTAAGGGCGATGCTGCCCAGCGTCGCGATACATCTTGGCCAACTCGCCGGTATGATCGAGTTTCAGCTTTCGAAGCACTTCGTCAAAGTCTGACGGCTTTTCCGGTTCGATCCACTCATGCTGGATAGCGTTGAACAGATTGATTTGAGCCTCATAGACGCTGGCCGCGATGTCTTTGATCATGGCGCAGTCGTCACCGACGACATTGTCAAACGCGATCATTGCCGATGGGTCTTGGAAAACGTCTACGCGGTCGGCGTATTGTCGGAAAACCGCACCTTGGCGTGCATTGCCTTGCAACGTTCGTGCTGCCAACCGGGAATCGTATTGATTGACGTGACCGTAGAATCCGCCTCGGAATATCGGATCCTCCCAAGGCAGCTTTATCGGCTGATAGATCCAAACGACTGGCTTGAACAAGTCCAGATTTGTGATCGGGTTACTAACCTCCGTGGCGTAACCGAAGCCTTCGAATTTTAGCGTTCCCTGATTTGGACCGCCCATCAGGAGCTTGATCGATTTGGGATAGGGTAGCCCGCAACCCCGTGAGCAGAAAAAGTCGGACGAAACATTCAAGAGCAAAATGTTGTTGATGCGAAGACCGAAGCAGCTCGGCATATTGCCAAATATAAGGCTGTCGCTCCCAAACAGATTTATACCCATCCCGTCACCGTCAAAGGTATAGACCGCCAGCATGCGGTCCTTTTCCGCAATCCGAGACGCAATATGGAAGTTCGGCGTGATCTTGATCGGGTGCTTTTCGATCATGTGCCTGAGAAGCCAGACACCGATGCGCACCTTGTCGAGCCAGTCCAACAAGGTGATATACGCTGAAGCCGGCAGCGCTTCACGTCTTAGCAAGGCTTCGACGGTCGGCTTTACCCGCCTCTCCAAGTGAGAAAAATGGTTATTGCAGGGGTCGCATGCTGGGGCGATGTATTGTGACCAAGAATATCGAATGGGCTGCTTTTGCCGATCAAAATTCTGCCCAAAGGTCACAACGCGAAGCGGGTCGCCGGTTATTTCGAGGAGCCAGTACGGCACGACGTGCTCTCGGGTCTTAGTGTCCGGTGTCTTGCCGCAGAAAACGCATAGCCTATTTTCTTTCAGAGCCATGCCGTTTCTCGCCTCGATCATCACGATCCGGTGTGCTGGCTTTGGGAATAGCACATCGTTGCGAAGGACGCATACAGAGGGCGCCCGCGCGTTCCGCGCGCCGGGCTCTCGCGCGCCAAGCCCGTCTTCTCGCTACGCTTGAATCCGGTCTTGGCCCTTCGGGCTTCGATCCCTGGCGCAAGACGAAGATCCATGGTCATCGCGCTGCCGCGCGCTGACTTTGTTTGATGCAACTCCCCTCCGCGGTGCGGGCGGCGCTCCCTTCTAGGCCCGCCGCGGCGTGCCGCAACCCTCCGCTGCGCTCCGGGTGCTCCGCTGTCGCTCCGCCCTAAAGGTGCGCCCCGCCTCTGACGGCGGGCCTCTCCGGTCGAAAGACGCCGCCCACCCCGCTTCCGGGGAATTGCGGGCGCGAGGTCCGAGCAGGAGGCACCTTATGAGCCAGACCCACCAGCAGCAAGCCAGCGGCGCGAGCCGCGTTTCGCTCTATGACGAAGTAACCGACCGCATCGTCGCGGAATTGGAAAAAGGCTGTGTCCCTTGGGTGCAGCCTTGGCAATCTTCCGGCGTATCACTTGGCCTGCCGCGCAGTGCCGCGAGCCGCAAATTCTATTCGGGGATCAATGTCCTGATCCTGTGGGATGCCGTGATTCGTCGCGGCTTTGCCTCGCAGGATTGGCTGACCTTCCGCCAAGCTTTGAGCCTTGGCGGGCATGTCCGCAAGGGCGAGCGCGGCACGGCGATCTGCTACGCCGACCGCTACATTCCGAAGAAAGAACAGGAACGGGCGCGCGAGCAGGCGAAGAACCGTGAGGCCGATCAGAAATCGTCCGCACAGGACGATTTCAGGCCGAACGCTTTGCCGTTCCTCAAACGCTTCATCGTGTTCAACGTCGAGCAATGCGACGGACTGCCCGCGCACATCGTCGCCCCGCCGCTGCCGCATACTGATACCAATCCGTGGGCCGCAGGCGATGCTTTGGTTGCAGCAACCGGCGCGACGATCCGTGAGGGCGGTGGGGAACCCTGTTATAACACGGGTGACGATTTCATCCGCATTCCATCGGGCGCGGCTTTTTTCAGCGCTGCGGATTACTTCTGCACAATCTTTCACGAACTCGGGCACTGGACCGCGCATCCCTCGCGCCTCAACCGCGATCTGCGACACCGCTTCGGTTCATCGGCCTATGCGCGCGAAGAACTCATTGCCGAACTGACCAGCGCGTTCCTCTGCGCCCATCTGAACATCGTGCCGCAAGTCCGCCATGCCGATTACCTGGGCCATTGGCTGCAAATCCTGAAAGAGGATAGCCGCGCGATCTTTCACGCGGCCAGCCAAGCCAGCAAGGCAACCGACTTCATCCTCGCGTTTCGAGAGCCGCGAGGGGCCGAAATTCCGACCGCCGAGGCGGCGGAATAGGTGCATCCCGCACCAATCCGGCCCCGCCCGCTGATTGCGAAACCCACGGACAGGGCCGGTCCACTCCAACGCAGGAGCAGACCATCATGGAACTTCAACATATCGAACTCAGCAAGCTCAAAATCTCCAGATGCAACATGCGCTATCGCGACCCGGAGCCGGATATTGCCGATATTTTGCCGAGCATCCGCGCCAAGGGCGTCTTGCAGCCGCTGATCGTACGTCCCGAGGACGGCAAGTTCGGTGTTGTGGCGGGACGGCGGCGCTACTTCTCGCTTCGCGCCGTGAAGGCGGAATGCGGCGAGGTTGCGCCACCGCCATGTGCGATCATGGAAGAAGGCGATGACGCTGAGGCCATCGAGGCATCCTTGCTCGAAAACCTCGCGCGCCGCGATCCCGACCCGATGCGCGAATACGAAACCTTCGTGCGGCTCATCAAGGAGGGCCGCACGGTGGACGGCATCGCCGCCACGTTCGGCATGACGACGACGCAGGTTCGCCAGCGCCTTGCGCTTGGCAATCTGCTTCCCAAGATCAGGGATGCCTACCGCGCCGAAGACATTGACGACGAGACGGTGCGGCATCTGACGCTCGCCTCTGTGGCGCAGCAGCGCAAATGGCTGCGCCTGTTCAACGACCCGCATCAGCATTGCCCGCGCGGCCACCAGCTCAAGCAATGGCTGTTCGGCGGCCAGCAGATCAGCACCACACATGCGCTGTTCAAGCTGGCGGACTACACCGGCCAGACCATCGAGGACTTGTTCGGCGAGGACAGCTACTTCGCCGACGCGGACCTGTTTTGGGCCTTGCAGAACCGCGCCATCGCCGCCAAGCGGGATGCGCTTCTCAAGGCAGGATGGACAGACGTGGACGTGATGGAGATCGGCCAACGCTTCGCGCAATACGAACACGTCAAGGTGCCCAAGAAGAAGGGTGGCAAGGTGTTCGTCGCGGTCGGCCATGACGGTGCCGTGGAAATCTTCGACGGCTGGCTGTCGCAGAAAGAGGCCAAGCGCCTTGCCAAGCAGGAAGAACGCGAAGCCAAAGGTGCGGCCAAGAAGAGCAGCGGCACGGCGAAGCCCGCCATGACGCAAGCCCTCGCCAACTATGTGGACCTGCATCGCCACGCGGTCGTTCGGCTGGCGTTGCTCGCCCATCCGGGCACCGCGTTCCGGCTCATCGTGGCGCACATGATCGCGCCATCGGGCAATTGGAGTGTCAAGCCCGATCCGCAGACGGCGCGCAATCTCGCTATCCGCGAGAGCCTCACGGCGAGCGCGGCGCAGAAGGCGTTCGACGCCGAGGAACAAGCCCCTCAGTCATGGCCGGGATGGTCCGAGGATACGGACGAGTTGAGCCGTGGACCCGACACGGCGAACGTGTTTGCGGCGTTGCTCTCCAAATCCGATGCGGAAGTCATGCGGATCGCAGCCTTCCACATGGCCCGCAGCCTCGCAGCGGGCAGCGATGTGGTGGACGCGGCTGGCGCGCATCTGTCCGTCGATGCGCGCGCGCATTGGCAACCCGACGCGGCGTTTTTCGATCTCATCCGGGATCGCGCCACGCTCAATGCCATTCTGGCCGAGGTCGCCGGAGATACCGTCGCTCGCGCCAATGTCGCGGAGAAGGCCAAGACGCAGAAGCAGATCGTCCGTGACTGCCTTGCCGGAGCCAATGGCCGGGTGAAGGTCGAGGGCTGGCTTCCCGGCTGGCTGGAATTTCCGTTCCGAGGCTATGGCGATCAAGCCCTGACAGCACGGGCGGATGACGGGGAAACGGAGGACGACCACCGCGCCGCCGCCTAGTTTGGCGGGCGCGGCGAAGGGCGGCGGAGCGATCCGCCGCCTTTCTTCCATCTTACGGTAATACATACGAAGCCCCGCGCGGAGTGCGCGGGTTTGGTGCGGGTCGGTGGGCAATGCCGATACACATTCGCGTCCTTGCGGTCGCGTGAGATTGGCTCGCTGGAACCGAACACCGGATCGGCAATGCGGCTCACAGTTGCCATCGCTTGCGCGCTCTTCTCCCGCGCCGGATCGCTGGAACGGATTGCGATATCCCAGTTGCGCGCCGCCACCGCGTTGACAATGCCGGAGTACGAGCGGGCGCAAACCGCATTTTTCGTGAACCTTGCGTGCCCCTTCCGCTTCGCGCGACACGATGGCAATGGCAGTGTCTCCCTCGGCTCTGCCGACCAATCTCTCCTTGCTCTTTGGCGACGACCTATGGGCGGCTCCGTCCCGCTGCAACCGTCGCTCCCAACTATTTTCCCCGCCGTGCTCGCCCGCTTTGCGTGCTTGCGCGCGGCTCCTCGCGCATCGCTTCGCTCAAAATAGTTGTCCGCTCCGGTCCTCCGCTGCGCTGCGGCCCAAGAGGGTTCCGCGGGCCGGAACGCCGCCCATCACGGTCCGCCATCGCAAGGGAGAATGGTCTCCCGGCGAGCCAAATGGAGACAGCCATGACAGCCATCGGTCACGTCACGAAGCAGAAAGACGGCAGCTACAAGGGTCAGCTCAAGACGCTTTCCTTCCGCGCCCCCATCGACATCCTCACCAACACGGCGAAGAACGGCGATACGCAGCCCGACTATCGCGTCTACAGCCAGGCGGTCGAGATCGGCGCAGGCTGGACCAAGCGCGGCAAGACTTCCGGCGAGGATTATGTGAGCCTCAGCCTTGCCGATCCGGCGTTCGGTCCTAAGAAGCTCTACGCCAATCTCGGACGCGCCGCCGGTCAGGATGACGAGAGCGTGTTTGCCGTCATCTGGAATCCCACCGACTGACGCCGCCACGAACCGCCCCGCGCGCTATCCCACGCGCGGGGCGGTCTCGAACCCCGCATCACTGTGGCGAAAACCGACACCAGCAGTTTTCGCCCGTCCCGCACCGCCATTGCTTCGTGCATTCTTATGTCCGGGGGCGCGAAAGTGCTTCCGCCTTCGCGCCTCGTGTGAACGGAGAGGCGTATGGACGACAGAAGCGCACGCGCGGCTGCTGCGAGAACAGGTAGCCCCTATCTCAATACACCCCAAGCTGCCTATTATCTGGGCTTCTCTCAGCGCACCTTGGAACGCATGCGCACGCTCGGGATCGGCCCGGCCTTTCGCAAGCACGGCCATCAGGTGCGCTATCTGATCGACGAACTTGATCGCTGGTCGGTGAAGCAGGAACGCCATTCCACCTCGGAATACGCCGAGTTGACCGCGGCGACAGCGCATTCGTGACGGCCATGCGTTTATATCGCGACACGCGTGTAGTTTGTCTCCTATCCGCAATCGGAGTCGCCGCTCTTGCTGCAACAGCTACGACCGCGCGTATGCCGATTCTAGTGTGGAATGCGACCGCGAGCGCGCCCATCGGACTTTATCTTCGCCTACCGAAATCGGCACCCAAACGGGGCGATCTTGTTCTCGTCCGTCCGCCCGTTGCCATCGCGAAATTTGCGTCCCGGCGCGGCTATCTTCCCCTCAACGTGCCGCTCATCAAACGCATCTCGGCGCTTTCCGGGGACGCGATCTGCGCGCGGGACATCAGCATATTCCTCAACAAACGACCGCTCGTCCGGCGGCAGACGGTCGATGGCCAGGGGCGATCTCTGCCGCGCTGGTTGGGCTGTCACACGCTCACACGTAATGAGGTGTTTCTCGCCATGACACAAGTTCCAGACTCGTTTGACGGGCGCTATTTCGGCGCGATTCCCGCAGCAAACATCGTTGGTCGCTTGGTGCCGTTGTGGACTTGGTGACGCTGTTAGCTGCCTGCGCGCTTGTGTTCCAGAGCGGGCCATCCGGTCAGAATTGCGGCGCTCGTTTGTCCGATCCTTTGAGACTGACTGCGCCGTCGGTCCTTGCGCCAAATACGCCGACATTGGCCGGTGCTCGGATTGAGCGCTGGCAGCCTTTCATCGGCGAAGCGTCGCGGCAATTCGCCATTCCTGAGCCATGGATTCGCGCCGTTATGAGTCTGGAAAGCGGAGGCAGAACGACGCTTGACGGGCGTCCGATTACATCAAGCGCGGGCGCAATGGGGCTGATGCAGGTGATGCCCGGCACCTATTCCGACTTGCGCAACCGCTATGCGCTCGGCGACGACAGTTACGACCCCCATAACAATATTCTCGCGGGTACAGCCTATTTGCGCCAGATGTATGACCGCTACGGTTATCCGTCTCTGTTCGCCGCCTACAACGCCGGACCGAAGCGCTTTGATACCTATTTGTTTGCACGCAAGCCGTTGCCCAACGCGACTCTGCGCTATGTCGAAAGCATCCTGCCCGGCGTCGGAACCGCGCTGGCGGGCACGAACGACGGCGCTCCAAACAAAAAAAATCGAGGGCCGGGTGCATCAGCGAGAGGCGCAGAATTGATGCTTCGGAGCACGCTATTCTTTGTACTTTTACGGCCCGGCAGCAGTGCCGGGGCCGTCGCGCAATCAGCGTCGGATCCGTCAAAACACCAGCCGAATTCAAATGCGATCTTGGTCGATTTCCACAGGTCAATGCGCACATCGCCGGACGGACTCTTCGTCCCGCTGTCTTCACTTCCGTAATTAGGTCATCGGCAGAAGAGCGCAGAGGAGCGCAGTGATGCGTATTCGTGGCGGTGGAGCGATGGTCGGCAAGATAAAAGCAATGGCGGCACAATGGGCCTATTGCCTTGTCTGCACATCTATTTTCATGGCGGCAGGCGCGATCCGCTTGCCGCCTTGTCGTTCGAAGCGCTTGAGAATGCTGGACTTGGATGCCGCCAGTTGGAATTCACGGGCGGTCGGCGTTCGCTTGTCCGCGACGAATTCGCGAACGGGATCGTGATGGCAAGGGACGACGACTTCGAACCACGGCTCGGCCGCATCCGTTCGACCAAGAGCGGCAAGAGCGCACGCTACCTCCAAGGCGTCTTGCGCGGCGTCGCTCGGTCCACGGGCTCGGCGAAGTCACGGGCCTCGCGCTTTGACGGCAGCCGCATCGGCCGAGGCTCCGGCGTCGGTCGCGTCCTGCATGCGCGGGATCGCCATGCCGCGTTTCGAACACGGCGGGTCGTCATCCAGGCGCGCCTTATCCGTCTCAAGGCCCACGGCGTCAACGCGGCCCGGCTGCATCTGCGCTACCTCGAACGCGACGGGGTCACGCGTGAGGGATCGCCAGGAGAATTGTACGACGCCGGTCACGACCGCGCCGATGGCCGGACGTTCTTGGAACGCAGCGAGGGCGACCGGCACCAGTTTCGCTTCATCGTCTCGCCGGAGGATGGCGCGTCCTACCACGACCTCAAACCTTTCGTGCGCCGGTTGATGGAGCGGATGGAGCAGGACCTCGGCACACGGCTCGATTGGATCGCGGTCGATCACTACAACACGGCGCACCCCCACACCCACATCGTCTTGCGCGGCAAGGACGACAAGGGCGATGACCTCATCATCGCGCGCGAATACATCGCGCATGGGATGCGCGAGCGCGCCGCTGAAATCGTTTCCCTCGACCTCGGCCCGCGGACCGACCGCGAAATCCAGAACCGCCTCCAGCACGAGGTGGAACAAGAACGGTTCACCAGCATCGACCGCGAGCTGCTGCGCGACACCAACGCGGACGGATTCGTGCAGGCCGCAAGCCGGGACGCCTTCCGCCACAGCATCCACGCCGGCCGGCTCCAGAAACTGAAACGGCTCGGCATGGCCGACGAGATCGGCTCAGGGCTGTGGCGGCTGGCGGACGAGATGGAACCGACCCTGCGCGCGATGGGCGAGCGCGGCGACATCATCAAGACGATCCACCGCGAACTGGCACGGAGCGGTTTGGAACGGTCACCGGCGAGCTATGCGATCCATGGGAGCAACGCGACGGAGCGGATGCCCGTTGTCGGTCGTGTTGTGGCGCGTGGCCTCGCCGACGAATTGCAGGATCGCTACTACCTCATCGTCGATGGGGTGGACGGGCGCTCGCATTATATCGGGATCGGGCAGGCAGATGTTAACGAGCCGACGCGTGAAGGCACGGTCGTGGCCTTGACCGCGCGCGGTGCGGAGCCGGGCAAGGCCGACCGCGTTGTCGCTGACATTGCGGGGCGGGAGGGTGGGCGGTACAGCGCCGACTTGCACCATGCCCATGATCCCACAGCCTCAACCTCCTATATCGAGGCGCATATCCGGCGACTGGAGGATTTGCGCCGCGCCGGCTTGAAGATCGAGCGGCACGGCGATGGTAGCTGGACCGTTCCCCGCGATTATCTGGAGCGAGTCAAGCGGATCGAGTCCCACCGTGCCCGAATGGTTCCCGTGACGATCGAGACGCTGGCGCGCGGTCCGATCGCCGGTCAGATTCAGGTTCACGGAGCGACTTGGCTTGATCGCGAATTGTTGAGCGCGGATGCAACGCCGCTTCAGAACAGCGGATTTGGCCGGGAAGCCCGTGAGGCTTTGCAACGCCGTCGGCAATGGCTGATCGAACAAGATTTGGCGCATGTCGAGCAGGGGCAGATCGTTTATCGCGCCGGTCTGTTGACGGAATTGCGGCGCCGCGATCTGGCCCGCGCCGGTGCTGTGCTCGCCGGCGAAATCGGCGTGCCCTATGCCGAAGCCAAGGCCGGATCTCGCATCGAAGGCGTCTATCGCCGTTCGGTCGATCTGGCGAGCGGCCGGTTTGCGTTGATCGAGAAGAGCCGGGAGTTCACGCTCGTACCCTGGCGTCCAGTTCTCGAACGCAATCTCGGCAAGCCGGTGGCGGGGATCATGCGCGGGGACGCGATCTCGTGGACTCTGGGCCGGCAGCGGAGCGGTCCGTCGATTTCGTAGTTCTCCATTGGGCCGACCAGACGTCCACCGATGACCCAACCCTTCCCAGATATGCATCGCGCATGACTTGGCGCGCGCGTCTAGAGTTTGGCCCAAGGGCGCGTCCACACCCGCTGGCTTACCTCCAGAAAATTGTCTTGGAACAAAGACCTAATCGAACGGCTCTACCGCCGCAAAAGCGCTGTTCCTAATCCGTTCTCTTTGCGGTAGGCTGTGGGTCCAATCAGAACTGCCGAAGCCATAATACCCGAAAGGAAACAGTCATGAGCGCGGAGTGGGCAGGTGTTTTCGTGGCGGCGCTCGGTCTTGTTGTCACCGCCGCAATCGCTGTCGGTGGACCGTTCTTGACACGCCGAGATAAGAAGCGGCGTGCTGCGAGCGCGCGCTTGCAGGTGACGACAACACGCTGGATGCCGAATGGTTTGCGGCTCGAATTCCGGTATGAGCCGGAGTTTGCGCATACCGCCACCAGGGCGCGTGTGGCGGTCAAGTCGCCCGGTGTGCGATTGATGCGGGGCCGGCCAGTGCTGAATCCGGCGCCGATGGCTACGGGTGGTTACATCCGTTACGAATTCGATTGCGAATGCATCGAAGGCATCGGCCTGGTCGCGTTGATGCCAACCGACAATTCCGGAGCTCTTTCGGCCGTCATGTTTCTCCTGCCTGATGGTACCGGCGAATGGATCTTGAGGAACGCCCAAATCGAGGTGTCGATTGTAGATGCTAGTGGCAAGCAGCTTCTCAAACGGACCTATGACGTCAGTCCGATCGGAGAAGGGCCGGGCACGATGTTCTCCGAGCCGGATGCGATCCGGCCGGTCATGGTAAGCTAAGCCGCTGGATGTTGCAGAATGAAAACGCCGACTGCAATTGCCTGGGACGAAAGGTTACCCGAGTCCGATAAGGCGCTCATAGATAAACTCAACGCCTCCGTGGATCGGCTCGACACCCGACGAACCGTTGAGATCGCCGTGAGCGGATTGTTTGCTCGGTCCAAGCTCGCGTGGAAGATAGCTACCTATCAGCACGCCCTCCTGCACCGCGTCATCGCATTGATGGATGGTGCCGCGCTCGGCTGGAACAATCGCAACACGCTGGCAGCTATGCTCGCTGCGCGAGCGTTGATGGAGACAGTAGCGGTCTTCGCCGAGCTGGAAAATCGAGTCCAACGATTTCTTACCGATGAAGACCTGGCCGGGCTCGATTTGCTGGCGCAGAATGGTATTTTCGCGAGCCGAGATCCGGGGTGGCTGATCGAAGCGCCGGAAACCAGGGCTGTGAATGCCCAAACCTACGTCGACAAATTCGACAAGCGGGCGGAAGGCTACCGCGGGCATTATGACCGGCTCTCTGAGCGGTGTCATCCCAACGCGGCGGGCCACAGCCAGTTGTTCTCGAAGCTCGATCGGTCGGACGGGACGGTGCGGTATTGCGATGAATTCTATGAAGAGCGCAACGCTCATATGGTTTTCGCCGCACTGGCGATATTACCGCTTGTCGAGAAAATCTCGACACGGCTGGACGAACTAATACAGCAAGTGGCGGATCTTCAACACCGGCTTCACCCCGTGTCGACCGAGGCCATGTGAACTGTCCGCATTCAATGCGGTAACCCGTGGCGCGATTTGGCGGCGGCTGCGCAGATAAAGGTGATTGTGAATTGTTGCAAGCGACGCGAATCCTGATTCGTCAGGAGACGCGCCGGCATGACACCCACCAAGTTCCTCGTCGGTCAGATCGCTATCGTCTTTGCCGTCGCGATTGGTGGGCTGTGGTTTGCGACGCAATGGGCCGCATGGCAATTGGGCTATCAGGCGCAACTTGGAGCACCGTGGTTCTCGATCGCAAGCCATCCGATGTACCGGCCGTGGAGCCTGTTCGGCTGGTGGTACGCCTATGACGCTTATGCGCCAGCATTGTTCAACAAAGCGGGTGCGATTGCTGCCTTAAGCGGGTTCGCCGGTTGCGCTGTCGCCATCATAGGCTCGCTTTGGCGGGCACGGCAGGCGCACCTCTCGACGACTTACGGATCGTCACGCTGGGCAACGCCGCGCGAAATCAAACAGGCCGGATTGTTCCGTGCGGCAGGCGTATTCCTCGGACAGCTAGGCGGCGAATATCTGCGCCACGACGGGCCTGAGCACGTCATGGCGTTCGCGCCGACGCGGTCCGGCAAGGGCGTCGGCCTGGTCGTGCCGACGCTCCTGTCGTGGACGCAAAGTGTCGTCATTCATGACATCAAAGGCGAGAACTGGCAGCTCACGGCAGGCTGGCGCAGCCGCTTCTCGCACTGCCTGCTGTTCAATCCAACCGACCCGAAAAGCGCGCGCTACAATCCGCTGCTCGAAGTGCGCAAAGGACCGGACGAGGTTCGCGATGTCCAGAATATCGCCGATATTCTTGTTGATCCGGAAGGTGCGTTGGAACGGCGCACGCATTGGGAAAAGACCAGTCATTCCCTGCTGGTGGGGGTGATTCTGCACGTCCTTTATGCCGAAAAAGATAAGACGCTCGCGCGCGTCGTGAGTTTCCTTTCCGACCCCAAACGATCGTTCGAGCACACGTTGCGCGCCATGATGGCAACCAACCATCTGGGCACACCCAAGGCACCGATCGTCCATCCCGTCGTCGCCTCGGCGGCGCGTGAGGTACTCAACAAATCCGAGAACGAGCGCTCCGGCGTGCTTTCGACGGCGATGTCGTTCCTCGGTCTTTATCGCGATCCGACCGTGGCTCGTACGACCGCGGCGTGCGACTGGCGGATTGCAGACTTGGTCGATGCCACCCGTCCAGTATCTCTCTATCTCGTCATTCCGCCATCGGATATTTCGCGGACCAAGCCACTGGTCCGTCTGGTGCTCAATCAGATCGGCCGGCGGTTGACGGAGCGGCTAGAAGGCGATCCGAGCAAGAGCCGCAAATACAAGCTGCTCATGATGCTGGACGAGTTTCCGGCACTCGGCAGGCTCGATTTCTTCGAGACCGCGCTGGCCTTCATGGCCGGCTACGGTATCCGCGCCTATCTCATCGCGCAATCTCTCAACCAGATTTCCAAGGCCTACGGAGAGAACAACGCCATCCTCGATAATTGCCATGTTCGCATCGCGTTTTCGTCGAACGACGAACGCACGGCCAAGCGTATTTCGGACGCGTTGGGCACCGCGACGGAATTGCGGGCGCAGAAGAACTACGCGGGCCATCGCCTCTCGCCCTGGCTTTCGCATGTCATGGTCAGCCGCCAGGAAACCGCCCGACCGCTCCTGACGCCGGGTGAGGTCATGCAACTGTCGCCGAACGACGAGTTAGTGCTGGTGTCGAGCCTCGCACCGATCCGGGCCAAGAAGCTGCGCTATTACGAAGACCGCAATTTCACGGCGCGCGTATCCGCCGCGCCGGTCCTTGCCGACGATATCTACCGCGACAGGCCGGAGCCGCGCCCCAACGATTGGAGCGGCCAGGTACGCGGGCCGCACGAAGTCCTGGCTGCCGTGCTCGACGGCGAGAACAGCGCAGTGTCCGACGAAGGTGGTCTCCAGCAGCAGCGCCATCCCGGGCTTCCCGAGCAGGAAACAACATCCGCCCCGAACGGCCAGGTCCGCGATCACTCGGATGAAACGGAGGGCGACGGCGATCCCGCGGCGGACGCAACCGCAATGAATAGGGGCCAGCTCGGCGCGGTGGGGAAGGCGCATGCCATGAACGAGGGCGAATCCCACCGCGGACCGGGCGACGACCTGTTACCGGCATTTTGAGGAACACCATGAAGCCGCGTCACCAATTCTATCTCGACGAGCCGAACCAGGAAGAGCTTGACCGGCTGGCGGCTGAACCCGGTGCGACCCGATCTGCGATCGTGAATGCCGCGCTCAAATCTTACTTCACCCATCGCGGCGCAAGCGAGCTTGAACGGACATTCCGAATGCGGTTGGAACGGATGAGCGAATTCCTGGAACGCCTCGAACGCAATCAGCACATCGCGCTGGAGAGTTTTGCGCTCTTTGTTCACTACGAGCTGGGGATCACGCCGCAGCTTCCGCCCGCCGAACAGGCCGCGGCGCAGGCAGTTGGCCGCGATCGCTTCCAACATTTTATCGAGCAGGTTAGCCGCCGCATGGCAGGCGACCGGCGCGTAGCCGACGAAGTTGCAGCGCGCGCCGTGCAAACGGACCAACCGAGTGAACCTCAGAGAATAGCTGCCGAATGAGCGCGACGCATGAACATAAGGAAAGCCGTGAGCGCCGCAGGACTATGCTGCGCACGGCCATGGGACCGCAAATCGCGGAGGCCCTTGCCGATCCGCTGGTCATCGAAATCATGGTCAACCCGGACGGCGTGTTGCGGTTGGATCGTTTGGGGGAAGGCCGCTCCGAGACGCCATCGCATCTAGCGCCATCGGAGGTCGAGCGGATCATCCGTTTGGTGGCCTCGAATGTCCGGTTGGAAGCCCATGGCGGCAATCCCATCGTCAGTGCGGAGTTGCCGCCGCGCGAAGACGGCGTAGCGGGCGAGCGCTTTGAGGGTCTGTTGCCGCCCGTTTCGATGGCGCCGTGTTTCTCGATCCGCAAGCCTGCCAAGCGCATCTACATGCTCGACGATTATGTCGCCGACCGGATCATGTTGGCGGTGCAGGCGGACGCGCTCCGGCTCGCGGTCGCCGAGCGGAAAAACATTCTCGTGGCCGGTGGTACGAGCTCGGGCAAAACGACGCTCGCGAATGCGCTTCTGGCTGAGATCGCCAAGCTCGACGAGCGCGTGATCCTGATCGAGGACACCCGCGAACTGCAATGCGCGGCGCGCGATTGCGTGGCGTTGCGCACCAAGGCGGGCGTCGTGTCGCTCGCCGATCTGGTGCGCTCAACTCTGCGCCTTCGCCCCGACCGGATCATCGTGGGCGAAGTGCGCGGGCCTGAGGCCCTCGACATGCTCAAGGCGTGGAACACGGGTCATCCCGGCGGCATCACCACGGTACACGCGAACTCGGCGCAAAGCGCTCTTTATCGTCTTGAACAGCTTGTGCAGGAGGTGGTCGTCAGCGTGCCGAGGCGTCTGATCGCCGAGGCCATCGATCTCGTCGTATTCATCAGCGGGCGGGGCGTCTCGCGGCGCATCGAGACCATCGCGGAGATACGCGGCCTCGCGCCCGACGGCGACTACGCCCTTGTGCACACTCAAAGTCCAAAACTTCAGGCCCTGTAAGGAGACTCGCCATGCTCAAATTCTTTCGCCGCTCGTTCTCGATAGGCATCGCGCTGCCATTGATGTTTGCCTCGGTCGCGCACGCTGCCGGCACCAACATGCCGTGGGAACAGCCTCTGCAGCAGATTCTGGACTCGGTGCAAGGGCCGGTCGCCAAGATCGTCGCCGTCATCATCATCATTATCACCGGCCTGACGCTGGCCTTCGGCGAGACCGCAGGCGGCTTTCGGCGGCTGATCCAGATCGTCTTCGGGCTATCCATCGCCTTCGCCGCATCGAGTTTCTTCATGTCGTTCTTCTCGTTCGGCGGCGGAGCGCTGGTACGGTGATCGAAGGTTTTGAGATTCCACTGCACCGCTCGCTGACCGAGCCGATCCTTCTTGCGGGTGCGCCGCGCGCCATCGCGATCGTCAACGGCACGATCGCAGCGGCACTTGGATTGGGCCTGCGGCTATGGATCGCCGGTCTTCTGCTGTGGGTCATCGGTCATTCCGTCGCCGTCTTTGCCGCAAAACGCGATCCGGACTTCGCGGAGGTTCTCCGCCGCCATCTTTGCCAAAGGTCGTATCTGTCATGTTGAACCTCGCCGAATACCGAAATAAATCTGATCGACTCGCCGATCATCTGCCTTGGGCGGCCCTGGTCGCACCGGGCGTCGTGCTCAACAAGGACGGCAGCTTCCAGCGGACCTTTCGCTTCCGCGGTCCGGATCTCGAAAGTGCGACCGAAGCGGAACTCGTGGCGGCCTGCGCCCGTGTCAACAATGTGCTGCGGCGGCTCGGTTCCGGCTGGGCATTGTTTTTTGAGGCGGACCGCTTCGCGGCAGCCGGTTATCCGCAATCGGAATTTCCTGATCCTGCGTCCTGGCTTGTGGACGAGGAGCGCCGCGCGCAATTCGAGGATGGGATTCTTGCCGGAGCCGAGGAAATCCGCGGCACCCGCCGGGAGCACTACGAGAACGCCTATTACCTCACACTCTTATATTTGGCGCCGCCCGACCAGGTCGCCCGGGCCGAACGTGCGCTGATAGACACTGGCGCCGACGAACAAACGCGGGACTGGCGGCACGAACTGGACGCTTACGTCGCGGAAACCAACCGCACACTCGATCTCTTGGGCCAGGTCATGGCGGAAATCGCGCCGCTCGACGATCGCGAAACCCTGACCTATCTGCATCGCACCATCTCCACGAAACGGCACGCCGTCGAACCGCCTGCGGAGCCAGTCTATCTGGACGCGATTCTCGCCGACGAGCCTTTGCATGGCGGTCTGGAACCGATGCTGGGCGAGGCGTATCTGCGTACGCTGACGATTCTCGGTTTTCCCAACGCCACGCGGCCGGGATTGCTCGACGCGCTCAACCATCTCGACTTTCCGTATCGCTGGACGACGCGCTTCATCGCGATGGACAAGACCGAAGCGACCAAGGTTCTGACCAAGCTCCGGCGCCAATGGTTCAACAAGCGCAAGTCCATCACCCAGCTCCTGCGCGAGGTGATGCACAACGAGCCGGTCCAGCTTCTCGATTCCGACGCCGACAACAAGGTCGTTGATTCCGATGAGGCTCTACAGGCCCTGGGCGGAGACCACGTCGCTTTCGGCTATTTGACGACGACGGTGTGCCTGGCGGACGAAAGCCGGGTGCGCGTCGAGGAAAAGGTCCGTGCTGTCGAACGGGTTATCAACGGTCTCGGATTTACGACGATCCGCGAGAGCTTGAACGCGGTGGAAGCATGGCTCGGAAGCCTGCCGGGCCATGTCTATGCCAATGTGCGTCAGCCATTGGTTCACACCTTGAATCTGGCGCATCTCATGCCGTTGTCGTCGGTGTGGGCAGGGCCCAGACGGAACGAGCATCTCGACGGTCCGGCGCTCTTCTATGCAGAAACTAGTGGCTCGACGCCATTCCGCTTTTCCACCCATGTCGGCGATGTCGGCCACACGCTCATCGTGGGGCCAACAGGCGCCGGCAAGTCCGTGTTGCTGGCCCTGATGGCCTTGCAGTTCCGGCGCTATGGCGGAAGTCAGGTCTATATCTTCGACAAGGGCAATTCCGCGCGCGCCGCGGTTCTGGCGATGGGCGGGGCACATCACGAACTCGGTTCGGACAGCGCGCTGGCGTTCCAGCCCTTGATCCGCATCGACGATCCGACCGAACGCAGCTGGGCTGCAGAATGGATCGGTACGTTGTTCGATCACGAGAAGATCGCACTGACGCCGGAGGTGAAAGAGACGCTCTGGTCGGCATTGTCCAGTTTGGCTTCGGCACCGGCGGAGGAACGCACGCTGACCGGCCTGTCGGTCCTCCTGCAGTCGAACGCGCTCAAATCCGCGCTTTTGACCTACACCCTGGAAGGTCCGTTCGGCCGTCTGCTCGATGCAGCCGAAGACAATCTCGCGCTGGCGGATGTGCAATGTTTCGAGACCGAGAGTCTGCTTCATCAGTCCAGCGTCGTCCTTCCGGTCCTGACCTATCTGTTCCACCGGCTGGAAGCGCGGTTTACGGGACGGCCCACGCTTCTCATTCTCGACGAGGCCTGGGTCTATCTCGACAATCCGCTGTTCGCCGCGCGCATCCGCGAATGGCTGAAAGTGCTGCGCAAGAAGAACGTGTCCGTCGTCTTCGCCACACAATCCTTGGCCGACATCGCGAACTCATCGATTGCGCCGGCCATCATCGAAAGTTGTCCGCAGCGCATCTTCCTGGCGAACGAACGCGCGATCGAGCCGCAGGGCCGGATCGCCTATGAGCAGTTCGGACTCAATGATCGGCAAATCGAGCTCGTCAGCCGAGCGATCCCTAAGCGCCAATATTATCTGCAATCCCGCCGCGGCAATCGGCTGTTCGAACTCGGGCTCGGTCCGATCGCGCTTGCGTTTTGCGCGACGTCGTCGCCAACGGACCAGGCGCTCATAGAACGGATCAGAGCTTCGAGCGCGCCCGGCTGCTTCGCCGCCAATTTCCTGGAAGCCCGCGGACTGGATTGGGCTTCGAATCTTCTTGAACAGCAACCCAACCACCAACTGGAGGCAGCCGAATGAAACGCGCACTTCGTACTCTGTTATTCGTCACGACAATCGGTCTCGCCATCGCGCCCGCGCCGGCCACGGCGCAATTCTTTGGCAGCGGCATCGTCTTTGATCCGACGAACTACTCGCAGAATTTGTTGACCGCGGCGCGCGCGCTGCAGCAGATCAACAATCAGATTCAATCGCTGCAGAACGAAGCGATGATGCTGCAGAACATGGGAAGGAATCTCACCTCCCTGAATACCTCGCAGCTGGGCACGATGGTATCGGCTCTGACCCAGATCAGCACGTTGATGAATCAGGGTCAGGGGATCGCCTTCAACGTAAACGCCACCAGCACGGCGTTCGCGCAGACCTACCCGCAATCCTATCCCACCGGGACATCGACGACCACGCTCGCCACGGATGCGTTGAAACGCTGGCAGAATACGATGGCGGCGTTCCAGCAGACGCTTCAAGTCCAGGCGCAGGTCGCACAGAACGTCCAAGCGGACTCGGCGACGCTGACCAGTCTGACGAACACGTCGCAAGCCGCGGTCGGCAATCTGCAAGTCAATCAGGCGACCAACCAGCTTCTGGCGCTCTCCATCAAGCAACAGCTCCAGATCCAGAATCTGATGGCGGCGCAGTACCGCGCGGCTTCACTCGATCAGGCGCGCAATGCCGAATCCGAGGCACAGGCGCAATCCCAGTTCTCCACCTTCCTGGGCAATGGCTCCGCCTACACCCCGCAATAGAGAAGCGCGGCAGGGTTTTGGGACGTGAATAACCTGAACGTCATCGACCAGTTCATGCAGACCTTCATCCGCTACATCGATAGCGGATTCGGTCTCTTGCAAGGAGACGTTGCGGCCCTCACGACGGTCCTGATCGGCATCGACATCACGCTCGCCGGATTGTTCTGGGCGATGGAAGGCGAAGCAAACGTCCTCGCCCGTCTCATCAAGAAGGTTCTCTATGTCGGCAGCTTTGCCTTGATCATCAACAACTTCTCGACCCTCTCGATGATTATCTTCAATTCTTTTTCGACGCTGGGCCTTCAGGCCACCAACAGCGGGTTGACGGCAGCCGATCTCTTGCGGCCGGGCAAGCTGGCTGGAACCGGGTTCCAAGCCGCCTGGCCGCTGTTGCAGCAAGCCGGCGCTCTCATCGGCTTTACCACCTTCTTCAACAATTTCGTCACGATAGTGGTCCTGCTGTTCGCCTGGATCGTGGTCGTGCTGTCTTTTTTTATCCTGGCGGTACAGCTCTTCATCACGATCCTCGAATTCAAACTGACAACGCTGGCCGGATTCGTCCTTGTGCCGTTCGCGCTATGGGGCAAGACGGCGTTCCTGGCCGAACGAGTGCTCGGCAATGTGGTCTCGTCCGGCATCAAAGTGATGGTGCTTGCCGTCATCGTCGGCATCGGCGCTACGTTCTTCAGCCAGTTCACCTCAGCGCTCCAAGGCCAGCAACCGAGCCTGGCCGACGCGATGTCGCTGGCGCTTGCTTCTTTGTCGCTGTTCGGGCTCGGAATCTTCGGTCCGGCCATTGCCACGGGTCTTGTTTCGGGCGCGCCGCAATTGGGCGCTGGCGCAGCCCTGGGCACGGTCGGCGCACTCGTGGGCGGCGCGGCTCTTGCCGGCGCGGGTGCTGCCGGAGCGGGCCGGTTGGCGGCAGGCGCCGGTCTCGGAGCCGTTCGCGCCGGAACGGCGCTCACAGCCGGTGCATCGGCGGCCTACCAGCTCGGCCAAGCGACTTCGGGGGCAAGCGGGGCCGCGGGCGTCGGCGCGGGATTAGCCGGCGTGGCACGCGCCGGAGCCGGCGCCGTCGGCAACGTCGCCAAAGGCATGGGCGAACGCATCGCGTCGGGTTTCAACGACAGCGTTCAGGCCGGTCGCGACGCCGCGTTCCGTGCCACCGGCGGCACGAAAACCGGAAAGGCCGCCAACGAGAACAAAGCAGGCAACGCGCCGCCGCCCGCTTCATCGGGTGGAACGCCCGATTGGGCGCGAAGGCTACGTAACGAGCAGCGCCTGCGTGCGCACGCCCACACCACGAGCCAGGCTATCAAAGAGGGCGACCGGCCGGGCGCCGCCGCCATACCCGACCTCGACGAACGGGAGAGATAGATGTTCAGACGCACGCTGCAACGTTATGGCCAAACGCCGGAAGCGGCGACACCTTATCAAAAGGCCGCGCAGGCTTGGGACGAACGTATGGGTGGCGCCCGCGTCCAAGCCCAGAACTGGCGTCTCGCCTCTTTTGCCTCGCTCGGACTCGCAATCCTGTTGGCGGGCGGAATGATCTGGCAATCGACCCAGAGCCGCGTCGTGCCCTACGTCGTGCAGGTCGACAAGTTCGGCGCCGTCCAGGCGATCGGACCGGCAATCCAAAATTATACGCCGACAGACGCCGAAATCGCCTGGTATCTGGCGCGTTTCGTCACGGATGTGCGCGAATTGTCGCTCGATCCGGTCGTAGTGCGGCGCGATTGGCTGGAAGCCTATGATTATGCGACCGATCATGGTGCGGTGTTTCTCAATCAATACGCACAGTCCAACGATCCCTTTAAGGCAGTGGGCGAGCGCACTGTCTCGGTCCAGATCACCAGCGTCGTGCGGGTCTCCGACACTTCATTTCAGGTCAAATGGACCGAACAGACCTTCGAGCACGATACGCTCGCCAAGACCGAACACTGGACGGCGATCCTCTCCATCGTGACCAAGCAGCCCGCGACCGCCGAGACGTTGAGAAAGAATCCGCTCGGGCTCTACGTCAATGGCGTGAACTGGTCGCGTGAGCTCGACAGCTAAGCAAGGAGCACCAAATGAATCGTCCAATCCGCAATGCACTGTTGATCCCCATTTGTGCCGTGGTGATGTCGGGCTGTGCGAGCGCCAACTGGTTACCGTCGTTCTTGCAGAAGGATCCACCCTTGACACGGGCCGTGGTCGTTCCCGATCCGCCGCAGATCGTGCATACCGTGGAGGTCGTGCAGCCGCTGCCTCTGCCAGGTCAGCTTCAGCCCAAGCCGCTTCCTGCCGCCCATGTTGCAAGGCCGCCAACACTCCGCGTCGAAGCCGCCAATCGCGCTGCCCTGCAGGAGCCGACCAGCGACGGCTATGTCAACGCGATACAGATTTATCCGTATTCGGAAGGAACGCTCTACCGGCTCTATGCGGCCCCGCAGGAAGTCAGCGATATCGCCTTGCAGCCCGGCGAAAATCTGACCGCGATCTCGGCAGGCGATACGACGCGCTGGGTGGTCGGCGACACGACGAGCGGCTCCGGTGCGACCAAACAGGTCCATATTCTGGCGAAGCCCTTCGCGACCAATCTTCGGACCAACCTCGTCATCACCACGGATCGGCGGACCTACCATCTCCAGCTTGAAAGCACCGATCGCACTTATATGGCGGCGATCTCCTGGAATTATCCGCAGGATGGCCTGGTCACGGAAAATCCCAGTGCCGGGACAGTCGCGTCCCATTCGCCAACCGAGGGCATTCCGTCGCTCGACAATTTGAACTTCAACTACGCGATCAGTGGTGACGACCCGCCTTGGAAGCCGTTGCGCGCTTTCGACGACGGCACCCATGTCTATATCGAGTTTCCAAAGGAGCTCGATCAGGGCGAGGCGCCGCCTCTGTTCGTTGCCGGATCGGACGGAAACAGCGAGCTTGTGAACTATCGGGTGCGCGGCAACTACTACATCGTCGATCAGCTTTTCAAGACCGCGGAGTTGCGTCTCGGCCAGGATCACCAACAGGTCGTCCGCATCACGCGAACGAACGACCTGCGCACGGCGGATGCAACCGGCGGCCAGCAGGCCAGGTGAGAACCATGAGCGATGCCGCTATCAATACTGGAGGCCCCCCGAAACTCGACCCAGAGGCGCTTGTGCTGCGAGCGCGTCCACGACCGGTCGCGCGCTTCAAGCGGCATGTGGTGATCGGCGTCGTGGGCGTCGCCTTGGTCGGAATCTTCGCCGCCACGTGGCTTGCGCTCAAGGCAACGCCCATCGCGAAGCCTGCGTCAGGCGAGGAGCTCTACAGCATCGACCGCAAGCCGACGGCGGACGGCCTCGCGGCGCTACCGTCCGGTTACGACAAGATCAAGCCTCCCGCCTTGGGACCGGCGCTGCCGGGCGATCTCGGTCCAGCGGAGCTGCGCGCGCGAAATAATCTCGGGGTGCCCGCTTCGGGAACGGCGAGCGAGAACGATACGGCTCGCGCCGAGGAGATGCATAAAGCTCAGCTTGCCCGGCAGGCCAGCGAAGCAAATGTGTTCTTCCAAGCCGGCTCCAGCCAAGCCGTTTCGATCGATCCCGCGACGATGGGCTTAGGCGGTCCGCCTGCATCTTCCGACGCCACGGCTCCCGCAGACGCCCGTCTTGCCTTGGATCCTGCGCGCGATCCCGGCGACGTGCAGCGCAAGCTCGACTTCGTCAACGCACACGACGATCGCAACATCTATAATCCGCACGCAATCCAAGACCCCGTGTCGCCTTATGAAGTCATGGCCGGGACGCTGATTTCGGCCAGTCTGATCACGGGATTGGACTCGGATTTGCCAGGGCTGGTCGTCGCCCAGGTGACGCAAAACATCTACGATTCCATTACCGGCCAAACGTTGCTGATCCCACAGGGTTCGCGACTTGTCGGCACCTATGACAGCGTCGTCGCCTTCGGCCAAAGTCGCGCGCTTGTCGTCTGGCAGCGGATCATCATGCCGGACGGCTCATCGATCCAGATCGACAATCTGCCGGCGACCGATGCGCAAGGTTACTCCGGGCTCGAGGACGATGTGGACTATCACACCTGGGCTTTGCTCAAGGGCGTGGCGATCTCGACCCTGCTGGGCGTCAGCACCCAACTGACCCTGAACAGTCAGAGCGATCTTGTGACGGCCATCCGGCAATCGACCCAGGACAGTGTCAATCAGGCGGGCCAGCAGCTCACACAGAAGAACCTGAACATCCAGCCGACCATCAAGGTGCGGCCCGGCTGGCCGCTCCGCGTCATCGTTCATAAAGATATCGTGCTGCGGCCTTACCGCGGCTGATGGAGAACTCTTATGCCAAACCTGAAGCTCGCAAAGCTCCCCGACCGCAAGCCGGTCAAGATCACGATCACCGTGTCGGCGGAATTGAACGCATCTCTGCAAGCCTACGCCGCGACGTACCGCGAAACCTATGGCGACGCCGAAGAAGTGAGCGAACTGATCCCCTACATGGTGGAACAGTTCCTGGCGGCCGATCGAGCGTTCGCAAAATCGCAGAAAGGAATTCAGGCCCCGCGGACAAATGGCGGGCGCGAGGCGCACGTTAAATAGTTCGATTCGAGCAGCAGCAACGAAGGTGAGTAGGGATGAAGCGCCGTACCCTGATTAAGAGGCTGGTTTCTCCATCCCTCTCGCCGAACCGGACGTGCAAGTTTCCAAGCATCCGGCTCTCCATGCGTGACCAAGGTCACGGGTGGGTGTTACATCGTCATCAGGCTGTTC
>JAGWNK010000035.1 GCA_028871345.1 Alphaproteobacteria bacterium
GCGGCAGCGACGAAATGACGGAAGTCGACGGTGACGGCTGGGCCGAGCTTCAGCCCGACGGCTCCCTCCAAGGCCAAATCTGCATCCAAAACGGCGACGAAATCGACTTCATCGCCAAGCCGTGGAAGACTTCTTCAACAGCCTGCTAGAGGACGGGATTCGAAATTATTTCATATCACTGGCTGCGGTTTTACTCGCCTGTATCCTTTTCTTTGTCACCAATCTATATTCGTTTTAGTATTATTCCGTAAGCGGATCGCTTGGTGGGAGGTCTCGTATGGCGTTTCCGGAGGATTGTCCCTGAATCGGGCAGTCACGCACATTTCGCGGCTCTTGGAGATGGTTCGCGCCATCGTTGTCGATCTGCCGTGCACGGCGGATCGACAACGGCGGACAGGTGGCCCAGGCACAAATCGCGGAAACGATTGCAGGGACCCCTGCCCGAAAAATCCTTCGGATTTTTCGAGCCTCCCTCAAGGGGCGGGTGAAGATCTCGGCGCATTAGGCACCTCGGACCTCGGGCACCTCATGGATTGCCGGGCCGTGCCGGATTATAGGAGCGGGCATCTTCGTGGGGACAGCGCGATGACGCCAGACGCACTGATGAGGAAGATCGCCAAAGCCTTCGAACAAGGCGAGCTGCAGCCGCTGTTCGATGCCATCGACGACAACACCGTCTGGCGGTCCGGTTCCCAGCTCGAGGGCCTCTTCCGCTTCGGCGGGGAATACAGGAAATACGCCGGCGTCAAAGAGCTGATCTCGCGAATCGCCAGCGCCTATACGTTCCGGCGGTTCGAGCCCAAGGAGACCGTTGCGAGCGGCGACGTCGTGTGGGGCTGGTTCGACATCGAAACCGAATACCGGCCGACCCGGAAGATCGCGACGTTCGAAATCGTGATCCGCTGGCAGGTCCGGAACGGCAAGATCCTCGATCACCGCGCCTTTCTCGACACCACCTACCTGCTTCACCAGCAGGGCGAACTGCCCAAGCCGTAGAGGCGGCCGCGCGGACGCGACGCGGCACCGCCGGGCGTTTTCACCGCGATCGCGATTCCGCGATCAGCCGGCGGAGCCGGCGTGGTCCGTCCAGGCCGCGAATGTCATGAAGAGCATCGACACCTGGCCGTCTTTCCCCAACGGGGCCACGAACATCTCGCAATTGAGCCAGGTCTTGTTCTGGAAATCGATCCGGGTGGCGACGCGCAGCGGCTTTTGCGCGGTGCGCACCGCATCGAAGACCGCGCGCCAACTGGGCTCGATGTGGGGCGGGATGAACTCATGGACGAAACGGCCCGTCATCCGCCCATAGACTTCTTCCCATTCCGAACCGGCGCGCCGGATGAAATAGGCGACGGGACGTTCCGCCGTTTCGCGGATTTCGATCAATCCCACATGGGCCGTGAACCTGCGCATCGCGACGGGGTCGAGGTCGGCGCGCTCGGGCATCGGGCGATCGCCGCAACGCGATGTCCAGTATTCGCAGGCCAGCCTGGTCGGTGTGCGCGCAAACCGCAGCTCCCAGTCGAACGACAGCGGAGAGAGCGCTTGGTTTGATGGCAGATGGAACGGATCGGTCATTTCCACAGGGTCGGGTCGCGCCGTCTCACACACAGAGACGCAACATTATGACATCGATCGCCGAGGAACACCTCGTGGAATCCCGTAATTTGCGACCGCCTCTCGGCGAGGGCCCATTGTTGCGACATCTTGCCTGTGATCCGAGCGCCTGAGCCCCGTCTCGCCCTTTGGAACCGCGCGACGGAAAACGGCAGTCGAATTTCATTTGCATTGCTGAATGCGCCCGCGCCGCCGACCTTGTTCGCCAGCGCCACGGCGGCGTCAGCCGAAGGACGGGGCGAAGACGGCTAAAACAGAAACCGGGCGGAGGACCGCCCGGTTCCATTCACAGCGGACCGAAGAGGCGATCAGATCGCCTGCTTCAGTTCCTTGGCGGCGCGGAAGGCAACCTTCTTCGACGCCTTGATCTTGATCGCTTCGCCCGTGGCCGGGTTGCGGCCCATGCGGGCGGCCCGCTTGCGGACCATGAGGATGCCAAGCCCGTTCAGACGGACGCGCGCGCCCTTCTTGAGGTGCTTGGTGATGGCGCCGATGGCATCGTCCAGATACGCCAGCGACGCCTTGTTCGACAGTTCGTGCTTGGGAGCGAGCTGCGCGGCCAACTGGCGCGTGGAGATCGTCTCGAGTTTTGCTTTCGCGGCGGGTGCGCCGGGAGCTGCGGCTTTAGCCATTGTTGAATGTCCTCTGCGAATCAAAGAGAAGCCTTATTCTACGGCATTTTCTGGCGCCGCAAGACGCTTCCAGGCCGGAAATAGGCGAAAAATGCGGGTTTTGGGGGATGAAATGGGGTGGCTGCGGCCTTTCGACTCGGAAAATGTTCCGTTTTCGTGGGCTTTCGGCGCACCCGCCAAACCGAATATCCGCCAGGCGGCATTCCGGCCGGCGGGTGCGCCACAACTTTAGCCGCCCGTTGCCACCTTCAGCACCAGACCGATGGTGCGCGGCTGGGACAGCATGACCGGCACCGGCGCATAAGGCAGACCGATGCCGAACAGGTAGGGATTGAGGTACTGGTCCTCGAAGGCGTTGGCCGAGACTTCGCCGCGCACGTCGAAGACGTTCTTGACATAGCCATCCACCTCGATGTTGTCCGGCAGGAAGAACGACAGGTTGAGGTTGACCGTGTTGTAGGCGGCCAGCTTGTAGAGCGGCGAGCCGGCGCCGACCGCCAGGCCCGCGGGGTCGACGTCGAAGTTGGCGTTGCGCTCGCCGACATAGACGTCGCTGACGTTGAGGGCGCCCCTGTAGCCGCCGCCGAGGTCGAAGGCGTAGGTGCCGCCGAGCGCGAAGTTGTAGCGCGGCGACAGCGGCAGGCGGGCGTTCTTGTGGTAGATGCCGAGGTAGGACTCCTCGTTCGCCGTCAGGCCCGTCAGGTGCGCGTCGGTGTAGGAAGCCGAGCCGTCGACCGTCAGCTGAGGCAGGATGCGATAGGAGAACGAGGTCTCGGCGCCCTGGACCCTGGCATTGCCGGCGTTGACGAGGTTGTTGATGCCCCCGATGTTGGCGGTCGTCTGGATGTCGCTCCATTCGATGTCGTAGACGTCGAAATTCAGCACCGCCCGGCCGTCGAGCAGCGTCGACTTCTCGCCCAGCTCGTAGTTCCACAGCTTGTCGGGGCTGAAGGTCGCCGGACCCGTGAAATTCGGGCCGCCGGGCCGGAAGCCGCTCGACACCTTGGCATAGACCATCGTGTCGTCGGTGACGCGCCAGCGCGGATTGAAGAGATAGGTCACGACCGATTGGTTCGACGTCTCGTCGCCCATGGCCGGGATGTAGTTGAGCGTGAAGGGGTCGGGGAAGAGAAGCGTCTGGATCTGCGCCCGGTAGGTCTGGTGCTGCGTGCTGTAGCGCACGCCTGCCGTGACGTCGAAATCGTCGCTGAAGTAATAGGTGGCGTCGCCGAAGACGGCGAACTCCCTATAGGTGCTGGGCAGGTAGCCGAAGAACGGCAGGATCGGATGATCCGGGGCGTTCACGTCGTTGCCCGTGAAGGGCGGCAGCTGGCCGTTGGCCGTCGCGCCGTCCACCAGCATGATGGTCTCGTCGGTGATCTCCCGCGTGAAGAAGCCGCCGACCACCCACTCGAAACTCTTGTTGTCGGGCGAGGCGACGCGGACCTCCTGCGTGAACTTCTTGGTGGTCAGATGCGTCGGAAGGCCCATCGGCGCGGCCGTTCCCAGGAACAGGTCGTAGACCGGGCTGAGATCGGCGTCGGTCTTGAAATCGTTGTTCTGGTAGCTGGTGACCGACGTCAGCGTCGCCCACTGCCAGTTCCAGTTCACCTCGCCCGAATAGAGATCGAGGCGCTTGCTCGACGGCTGGGCGAGCGCATAGGACTGGTCGTAGGGCCCCTGGACGGGCTGATGGGTGAGGAAGTCCTTGAGCACCACGTCGTAGCCGTTGGCGCGGTCGGACTGCGACATCGCCGTCAGGCGGACGTCGAGGTCGGGCGTGATCTGGGCGAAGAAGGAAACCCGCCCGCCGAGATCCTGGCCGGAGCCGACGTCCTTGCGGCCGTGCGAGGGGTCCTGGGCGTAGCCGGAATCAAATTGCTGATATGCGTCGACGCGCAACGCGGCGTCGCCGAACAGCGGCAGATTCGCCATGACGCGCAGCCCGTCGTTGAACGAGCCGTGTTCGGTATCCGATCCCTCGATCTCGCCGCGCGCGGCGAACGCCGTCAAGTCCGGCTTGGAGGTGATGTATTTTATGGCGCCGCCGAGGGAGTCCGCGCCGTAGAGCGTGCCCTGCGGGCCGTCCAGGACTTCGACGCGATCCATGTCGAACAGGTTGAAGTTGAAGGCATCCGAGCCGATGCCGAACTGCACGCTGGATCCGATCGGCACGTCGTCGAGGTAGATGCCGACGGCGCTGCCCTTCTGCTCGGTGCCGGAGGTGACGCCGCGAATGGCGATCAGATTGGTGGTCGCCCCGCCAGAAGCGTAGCTGAGGCTGGGGACCGTCGAGGCGAAGTCCGCAAAGCTGCTGGCGTGCATCTGCGACAGGTCATCGCCGGTGAGCGCGGTCAAGCCGCCACCCACATCCTGCACCGATTCCGAGCGCCGCGTGGCGGTCACCACCACCGTTTCGACGACGCCGTCGCCCGATGCGGCGGACGGCGCACCGGCGGCGGATTGCTGGGCCCAAGCGCCGGCTGCGGGAATCAGAACCGCAAGCGGCAATACGGCACTCAACAGGCGTGACTTTACCTTCGCATTCATGGCGTTTCCCCATCAAACGTCGCGACACGACGTGCCTATTTTTTGTTAGGCGACGCTAGCGAGGGCGAAGCAGCCCGGCAAGAGTAATTCAACGATGGATGAAATGATGCGGATCGTATATCAATGGACCGTGTCAGAAAGAGCACGCTCGATGCATGTTTTCGCTACGGCGCGTTGACGTGGCCCGGGCGGACGGGTTCGATCGGGACAAAGCTGACGTAAGTGCAACCTTTTTTGGCGGCGCAGCAAAGCGCGCCGATTTTGCTGCAGATTGGGGACACCGCATGACCCGAAAAGCCCTCAAGCGCGAACGCGCCACAGCCCGGCGCAAGCCGATTCGCCCAAAGGGGACGCGCACGCCCAAACGCAACCGCGGGCGTCCCGCCAAGGAAGACGGCACGGAGCTGATGCGCGACCGCATCCTGAATGCGGCGGAAGAACTCTTTGCCGAGCACGGCTTCGACGGCGTCACCGTGCGCCAGGTCACGCGCAGGGCCAACGTCGACGTGGCGCTCGCCCACTATTATTTCGACACCAAGAGAGGCCTGTTCGATGCGGTCTTTCTGCGGCGCGCCGCGATCATCAACGAGGAGCGCATCAAGGCGATCGACGAATACCAGGCAAATCCGGGACCAGGCGGGGCGACCATCGAAGGATTCATCCAGGCCTTTCTCGACCCCGTCATGGAGCGGTGGGCGACGGGCGGCAAAGGCTGGAAGGACTACCTGGCGATCGTCGCGCAGGTGAACAACACGCCCAAATGGGGCGGCGAAACCATGGCGCGCTATTTCGATCCGGTGATCCACCGACTGATCGACGGGCTGCGCAGCATCATGCCGGGCGCGCGCGACATCGATCTCTATTGGAGCTACCAGTTCCTCTCGGGAGCCCTGACGCTGACCTTCGCGGAAACGGGGCGCATCGACCGGCTGTCGTCGGGCCTTTGCCGATCGTCGGACGAAGCAGCCGTGCGCAGCCGGATGGCGCCTTATATCGCCGCCGGATTCCGCTGCGTATGTCTGGCGAAGAATCGAAAGCCGCCAGGGGGCAAGCAACCATGACCGTCGAAGAGAAGTACATCCGCGTTTCCGACGGGCTGCGCATCCATTATCGCGACTATCCCGGCGCCGGCGAGCCGAGCGGCGCACCGATCCTCTGCCTGCACGGGTTGACGCGCAATGCGCGGGACTTCGAAGACCTGGCGCCGCAGCTAGCGGAGACGGGGCGGCGCGTCATCGTTCCTTCCCAGCGAGGGCGCGGCCCCTCGCAATGGGATCCCCAGCCGGAGCGCTACAATCCCGTCGTCTATGCCGCGGACATGCTGGAGCTGCTCGACAAGCTCGACGTCGGCCGGGCGGTCTTCATCGGCACGTCGATGGGCGGCCTGATCACCATGCTGGCCGCGGCCCGGGCGCCGGGACGCCTCGCCGGCGCGGTGCTCAACGACATCGGACCGGAAGTCGATCCTGCGGGTCTGGCGCGCATCCGCGGCTATGTCGGGCTGGGCGGCGCCGTATCGACCTGGAGCGAAGCGGCCCAACATTGCCGCAGCATCAACGGCGCGTCATTTCCCGGCGCGCAAGACGACGCGTTCTGGCTGTCCTTTGCCCGAAAGACCTACCGCACGCAGGAAGCCGGCCGCATCGTCCCCGACTACGACCCGGCGATCGCGCGCGCCTTCGGCGGCGCTGCCGGCGTGCCCGATCTGTGGCCGCTGTTCGATGCGCTCAAGCCGATTCCCGCCCTCGTCATCCGGGGTGAGATTTCGGACGTGCTCATGATCTCCACCGTCGAGCGCATGAGACGGCAGAAGCCGGACCTGGGATTCGTTTCGATCCCGGGCGTCGGACACGCGCCGTTCATGACGGAGCCCGCGGCCCAAGCCGCGCTCAACACCTTCTTGAACGGGCTTGCCGGCCGATCGTGATCGGCCCGGCCTGCGCCAAGATATCCGGCGCCGACCGGCGCTCGGCTCAGGTCTGCGGCCCTGTCGTGTTCGCCTTGTTCGGCGCCACGTAGCCCGGGTCACCCGGCCCGGCGCAGTATCCGGCCACCATCACCTGCCCGCCGCCCCAGAATGATTCCTTCTGCTCGGTTTTCTGGAGCAAGAACTGCTTGCCCTCGGAGCGGCAGTGATCCTCGGCCTGCTTGAGCGCCCCGGCGCGGACTTCTTCGATGGATTGCCCGGCGCAACCGCACAGCAGAACGGCGCAGGCGATCGCCAAATACGCTCTTGAAATCATCGAAGCCCCTCCCCGTCCCCGACAAGTGTAACGGCCGTGCCGACACGCGTCGAGCGTGTCACCCTGCCTCCAGGAATCCCCCCATCTGGCGGTTCCACAGGCGGGCATAGGCGCCGCCCTTGGCCAGCAGCACCTTGTGCGCGCCGTCCTCGACGATGCGGCCGTGCTCCAGATAGACGACGCGGTCCATGCCGGCGATGGTGGAGAGGCGGTGGGCGATGGCGATCACGGTGCGCCCCTGCATCAGCGTCCACAGCGCCTCCTGGATCATGTGCTCGGATTCCGAATCGAGCGACGACGTCGCCTCGTCGAGCACCAGGATGCGGGCGTCCTTGACCAGGGCGCGGGCGATGGCGACGCGCTGACGTTCGCCGCCGGACAGCTTGATGCCCTGCTCGCCCACGATGGTCGAATAGCCCTCTTCGCGGGAGAGGATGAAGTCGTGGGCATGGGCGTCACGGGCGGCGCGGATCACCACGGATTCCGGGGCGTCGGCCTGGGCGTAGCGGATGTTGTCGCGGATGGCGCGGTGAAAGACGCCCGGCGACTGCGGCACCTCGGCGATCGCCTCGTTGAGCGAATCCCAGCTGATCCGCGCGATGTCCTGGCCGTCGATGAGGATGGCGCCGGCCTGCGGCTCGTATTGGCGGCGCAGCAGCTTGACCAGCGTCGATTTGCCGGCGCCGGACGGACCGACGAGGCCGACCTTCTCGCCCGCCTTGATCTCGAGGTTGAGGCCGTCGAACACGGCGCCGCCGTCGCGATGCGCGAAACGGATGTGTTCGAAGCGGATGGCGCCCTGGGTGACGCAGAGCGGACGGGCCCCCGGAACGTCAACGATCTCGTGGCTCTGGCTGACCAGCTCGAGGGCCTCGGCCAGCGTGCCGACCTGTTCGAAATAATCGAGCATGCGGAACGACAATTCCTGCACGCCGCGGGCGATCTGATTGCCCAGCAGATAGACCATCACGAACGTGCCGGCGCTCGTCGCCCCCAGATACCAGTCGCGCGCCGTCACCAGCACCAGCGTCAGCATGAACACCGTCGTCGCCAGGTGCATGAAGGCGCGCATGGCGACGAGAAACCTGCGCAGCCGGCGCGAGGCGTTCATCTCGTCGGCCAGGAAATGCGACAGGAAGCGGCGCTCATAAGCCGCCTTGGCGAAGGCGCGGATCAAATCGGCGTTGGAGATGGCATCGACCAGCCGGCCGGTGGAGGTGGAGACTTCGTCGGAAAACGCCTTCGACAGGCGCACGCAGCGCCGCGCCAGCGTGATGACGATGGTGAGATAGAGCGCCGTCCAGACGCCGAGGATCAGGGCATAGACCGGCTGGGCCAGGAACATCAGCACGGCGCCGAGCAGCACCGAGCCCGTCACCCGCACCATTTCGAAGCAGATGATCGTCAGGATGGTGATGACCGCCTGCCCGGCCTGCTTGATCTTCTGACCGAGCTTGCCCGCGAAGTTGTCCTGGAAATAGCGCGGGGCGTGGCCGAGCATGTAGGCGAAGAGGTATTTCTGCGCCAACGCCCGCAGGCGCGGACTGGTGCCGATATCCATCGCCTCGTAGCCGCGATAGGCGAGCCCGGCGCCGAGCCACAGTCCCGCGATCAGACCCACCCAGGGCAGGACCGTCGTGAACGCCAGATGCGCCGAGCGGGCGTGCAGCACGCCGTTGACGAGATGGGAGAACCCGAGCGGGGCGAAGGCATCCACCGTCGCCGCGGCCAGGGCGATGCCGACCAGCAGCAGAACCCGGCGCACGAAATGGGTCTTCACCAGGAACCAGATGAAGGCGAAGGGCGTGCCCGGGACACGCGCATCCACGATCGCCTCGTCGAGCGGCTCGACGGCGGTCAGCACTTCATCGGGGACGATATGGCGGTTCACGGCCGGCACACTCAGCGGCCGCGCAGAATAATCGGCTGGGCGACCGTTGGAAGATAGGAATGCGAATTTATTGCAGGGACGTTAAGGCCGCTTCACCTGCCGGCGGCAACTTACGGCCTAGACGTCGAGGCGGCCGGAGGCGGCAACCCTGCCGTACCAGAGCCCCGAATCCTTGAGGATGCGCTGCTGGGTGCGGACGTCGACCCAGGTGAGGCCGAAGCACTGGCTGTAGCCGTGGGACCATTCGAAATTGTCGAGCAGGCTCCAGGCGTGATAGCCGCGCACCGGCGCGCCATCGGCGATGGCGCGGGCAAGTTCGGCCAGGTGCGCCTTCAGATAGGCGAGGCGCCGGGCGTCGGGCACCCGGCCGCCGGGCAACGGACCATCGGCATAGGAGGCGCCGTTTTCGGTGATCTCGATGGGCAGCTTATAGGCACGCGCCACCGTCATGACGATGTCGTAGAGCCCGCGCGGCCATACTTCCCAGCCGATATAGGTCAGGGGCCCTTCGGCGGGCATCCAGCTGTTGTAGCCGACATATTTCGACTGGCGCAGCGGGGCGTCGGCCACCATCTGGCGGAAGTAATAGTTGATGCCGATCCAATCGAGCGGCGCCCGCATGATCTTGCCGTCGCCCGGCTTGATGCCCATGGCCGCGGGCGGCTTGCCCTTGAAGGCCTTGGGATAGCGGCCGTGGATGGCGGGATAGAGGAAGAGCTCGTTGACGGCCTGGAAGCGCGCGACGGCGGCACGGTCGGCGGCACTGTCGCTGGCGGGCGTCCCCGGCGACATGTTGTAGGCCCCGCCGATCAGGGCATCGGGCGACATCGCCTTCATGGCCCGGAACGCCTGGCCTTGCGCCAAATTCACGACATGCGCCGCCCGCCAGGCAAGATCGCCGTTCTTGAGACCGGGCGCATGATCGCCCTGCTGGTAGCCGATGAAGGTGAAGACCCACGGTTCGTTGAAGATCGCCCAGGTCTTGACCCGGTCGCCCAGCGCCTTGGCGACGATGCCGGCATAATCGGCGAAATAGTTCATGAGATCGCGGTTCGGCCAGCCGCCCTTGTCCTCGAGCGCCTGGGGCAGGTCCCAGTGATACAGCGTGCAGGAAGGGCGGATGCCCGCTTCGAGCAAGGCATCGACGAACCGGCTGTAATGATCGAGACCCTTTTGGTTCGCCGCCCCGGTGCCGTCGGGCTGAATGCGCGTCCAGGCCAGCGAGAATCGGCAGCTCTTCTGGTTGAGCCGCTTCATCAGCGCGATGTCTTCGGCGTAGCGGTGATAGGAATCGCAGGCCACATCACCGGTGTCGCCGCCTTTCACCTTGCCGCGCGTGTGGGAGAAGCGGTCCCAGATGGACTCGCCCTTGCCGTCCACGTTCCAGGCGCCTTCGATCTGATAAGAGGCCGTGGCCGTTCCCCAGAAGAAACCTTCGGGAAACCGCGCCGTCGCCACGTTGCCGGGCATGGCGCAGAGGGCGGCCGCATCCGAATAGGGCTGTGTCACGGGCATCGGGGCTGGATCGGGCGTCTGGGCCATGGTCTTACCCGATAGCGTACCGGCACCCATGACAGCCAGAGACGTTGCGAGGAAGTCGCGGCGATTTTTCATCGGGATGATCCTGCCGAGTCCGGAGCGAGGCTACGATAGACCTTGCCGGAATCGGCGGGCAATCGCGCGGCGCGATCACTTGCACGCGACCGCCGAAACGAAGAAGGCATGACCGTCGCCGGTCATGCCTTCGGCAAACCCGGACGAGGCCCTCGGATCAGGCCTCGGCGCTTTCCGAAGCTTCGTTGTCCTGGCGCTCGGCGATGCGCGCGGACTTGCCGCGGCGGCCGCGCAGATAATAGAGCTTGGCCCGGCGCACGCGGCCCTTGCGGACCACCGTCACGGAATCGACGAGCGGCGAATAGACCGGGAACACGCGCTCGACGCCTTCGCCGTAGGAAATCTTGCGCACCGTGAAGCTCTCGTTCAGCCCCTGACCCTGACGGGCGATGCAGACGCCTTCGAAGGCCTGCAGGCGCTCGCGCGTCTTGTTCTGCTTGGTCTTCTCGTCATAGGTGACGTCGACCACCTTGACGTTGACCTTCACCGTGTCGCCGGCGCGGAAGTCGGGATGGGCGTGGGCGCGCAGGGACTTCATCTGCTCGGCTTCGAGCTGCTGCAACAGGTTCATGGTGGTCTCCTACGCGCGTGAACTGGTTCTTATTGGTCGCACTTTCGACGGCAAACCGGGTCTCACTTTGCCTCAAAGCACTCCGCGAAGGCGGGCCGTATAGCCTAGGCCTTCCCCTTTTCATAGAGGGTCCAAAGATCGGGGCGCCGCAGGCGGGTCAGCCGCTCGGATTCAGCCTGCCGCCACCTGGCGATTTCCTTGTGATTTCCGTTGGTTAGGACGTCCGGAACGGATCGCCCTTCGAACATCTGGGGCCGCGTGAATTGAGGGTATTCGAGAAGCCCCGCCGAAAAGCTTTCCTCGGCCGGCGAGGCGGCATCGCCCAGCACGCCCGGAATGAGGCGGACGGCCGCCTCGATCAGCGCCATGGCCGCGATCTCGCCGCCCGCCAGGACGAAATCGCCCAGCGAGACTTCTTCGACGGCCCTGGCCTCGATCACCCGCTCGTCGAGCCCCTCGAAGCGGCCGCACAGCAGGACCGCGCCGGGACCCTCGGCCAGCGCCTTGACGCGGGCCTGGGTCAGCGGCGCACCGCGCGGCGACAAGTAGATCAGCGCCCGGTCCCGACGGTCGACCGCGTCGATCGCCGCCGCCGCAACGTCGGCGCGCATCACCATGCCAGGACCGCCCCCTGCCGGCGTGTCGTCCACGGTGCGGTGCTTGCCCAGGCCGTGGTCGCGGATGTCGCGCACCTCCAGCGACCACGCCGCAATGGCCAGCGCCTTGCCCACCAGCGACACGCCCAGCGGCCCCGGGAACATCTCGGGGAACAGCGTGAGGACGGTGGCGGACCACGTCATGCCAGTTCCAGCTTGAATCCGAAGTGGCTCTGGATGAAGCCGAGCCGGCGATAGAACAGGTGCGCACGGCGGCGGCGCATGTCGGAGGTCAGCTGGATGAGCTTGCAGCCCGCACGCCCGGCCTCGTCTATGGCGTGATGCATCAGGGCCGTGCCGACGCCGGTGCCGCGCAGCCGCGAGATCACGCGCACGGACTCGACGAAGGCCCGCTTGGCGCCGCCGCGGGAAAGCCCGGTGACGAAGAAGAGCTGCAGCGAGGCGACGATCTCGCCGTCCTCCTCGGCCAAGACGACCCGGTTGTCGCCTCTCTTCGACATTTCCGCGAAGGCCCGCCGATAGGTGTCCAGCGCGTCGGATTCGCGGGCCTTGGCGAAGTCGTCATCCAAGAGCATGGCGACGACGGCGGGCAAGTCCGTCTCCGTGGCGTAGCGAAAGCTGAGAGTCATGCGGCACCGCCCCTGTCTTCGATTTCATCCGGAACCGCCACGACGACGCGCCCCGCCGCCATGTCGATCTCCGGAACGTTGGCGCGCGTGAAGGCGAGAAGGATTTCCTCGCCGGCCTCACCCGCGATCACCAGCACATCGCCGGCGCCGAAATTGTGCACGCCCGTGATGCGGCCGATGCGCCGGCCTTCGCTGTCCTCGGCGGAGAGGCCCACGAGATCGGCGTGGTAGAACTCTCCTTCGCCGGTCATCGGCAAAACGGCGCGCGTCACGAAGAGCTCGACGCCCTTCAGCGCTTCCGCCGCGGAGCGGTCGGCAACCTCGCGCAAGGCCACCACCGCCTCGCCCGCCCCCGCGGGCCGCACGGCCTCGACCGTGAAGCTCCTTCCGTCACGGGCATGCAGCGGCCCGTAAGCGCCGAGGCGGTCGGGCGATTCGGTGAAGGTCTTCACCCGCACCTCGCCCTTCAGCCCGTGGGCGCCGATCACCGCCGCCAGGAGGACGTCGCGGTCCATGGCCGCGGCTTAGGACGCCTCGGCCGGCGCCGCCGCCTTGGCTGCCGCCGCCGCGCGCTCCTGCGCCTTCTTCTTGGGCTTGGCCTTCTCGGGATTGTTCTTCTTCAGCGGCTTCAACAGGCCCGCGTTCGCCAGGAAGCGGTGCACGCGGTCCGAGGCCGTGGCGCCCTTCTTGAGCCATTCCTTCGCCTTGTCGAGGTCGAGCTTGACGCGGTCGGCGTGGTCCTTGGGCAGCAGCGGATTATAGAAGCCGATCTTCTCGATGAAGCGACCGTCGCGCGGCATGCGCGAATCCGCGATGACGATCGCATAATGCGGGCGCTTCTTGGTGCCGCCGCGCGAGAGCCTGATTTTCAAAGCCATTGATAAAGTCCCTTCGTTCTTAAGTTCGCACAATCGGATTCCCTCCCCTGCAAGGGGAGGGCTAGGAAGGGGTCATGCCACCGACCCCCACCCGGCTCGCCGGGGCGAGCCGACCTCCCCCTTTCAGGGGGAGGAACAGAAAAAGCCGTCATCGCCGGCCTCCGACGCCGGGCGGAGGACCGCCCATGCCGAAGAGGCCCGCCAGCGGATTGCCGCGCCCGCCGCGGCCGAGCTTCTTAAGCGCGTCGGACATCTGGCGGTGCATCTTGAGCAGCTTGTTCACGTCGGAGACCTCGACGCCGGAGCCCGACGCGATGCGCTTGCGCCGCGAGCCGTTGATGATGTCGGGATCGGTGCGCTCCTGCTTCGTCATCGACGAGATGATCGCCTCCTGACGGGTGAGGATCTTGTCGTCGAGGCCGGCCGCGTCGAGCTGGTTCTTGATCTTGCCCACGCCGGGCAGCATGGCGAGCATGCCCTGCATGCCGCCCAGCTTCTTCATCTGGCGCAGCTGATCGGCGAGATCGTCCATGTCGAACGATCCCTTCTTCATCTTGGCCGCGAGCTTCTCGGCCTTCTCCTGGTCGATGGTCTCGGCCGCCTTCTCGACCAGCGACACCACGTCGCCCATGTCGAGGATGCGGTTGGCCACGCGCTCGGGATGGAAGGCTTCCAGCGCCTCAAGCTTCTCGCCCATGCCGAGGAACTTGATCGGCGCGCCGGTGACCGCACGCATGGAGAGCGCCGCGCCGCCGCGGGCGTCGCCGTCGGCGCGCGTCAGGATGATGCCCGACAGCGGCACGCGGGCGTGGAAGGACTTGGCGATGTTGACCGCGTCCTGGCCGGTCAGGCTGTCGGCGACGAGCAGCGTCTCGTGCGGGTTGGTGGCTTCCTTCACCGAGGCCACTTCGGCCATCAGCTGCTCGTCGACGTGCTGGCGCCCGGCGGTGTCGAGGATCACGACGTCGTAGCCGCCGACGCGGGCCGCGGCCATGGCGCGCCTGGCAATCGTGATGGGCGTCTGTCCCGCGATCACCGGCAGCGTGGCGACCCCCGCCTGGTCGCCCAGCACCTTCAGCTGTTCCATGGCGGCGGGGCGGTTGACGTCGAGCGACGCCATCAGGACGCGCTTCTTCTCTTTGGTCTGCAGTTGCAGGCCGAGCTTGGCCGAGGTCGTCGTCTTGCCCGAGCCCTGCAGGCCCACCATCAGGATCGGCGCCGGCGGCGAACCGAGCACGAGCGATGCGCTCTGGCTGCCCAGGGTTTCCACCAGCTGGTCGTGGACGATCTTGACCACCTGCTGGGCGGGCGTGACCGAACGGATGACCGCCTCGCCTTCCGCCTTGGGGCGCACCTTGCGGACGAAATCGTCGACCACGCCGAGTTCGACGTCGGCCTCGAGCAGGGCCGCGCGCACTTCCACCAGCGCCGCATCGACATCGGCTTCCGACAGGGCCCCACGGCCGCGAAGCTTGTCGAACACGCCGCCAAGGCGCGATTGCAATGAATCGAACATGCGTTCCCGTCACCCAAAACACGAACGCCCCAGGGGGCGCCACGCGCTGCCTGGGGGCGATCCCGGGCCCGGCCCGGGACCGGAAAGGCCGAAGTCTTTCCGGAGCGCGCGGGTTTTAGGCCGGGGCGGCAGGCCAGTCAAACTGGAAAGCGGCACTTGACAAGTGGAAAGCGGATCTTTACAGACCAGGTAACTGGCGAGCGCATGGGCGCGGCGAAATGCGTCCCGCCGCGGGTTCGCCCGTGATCCAGTCGTTCGCGTCCAAAGCTCTGAAGGAGCTTTTTGAAACAGGAGTTGGTCGTCGCATCCGACCCGATTTGCACAAGCGGTCGCTGCAAATATCGGATGCCATTCATCGGGCCGAAACGTTGAATGATCTGAAGTTACCCGGCCTGAGGCTGCATCCTGACAGCCGATACAAGCCGGTAAGATGGCGAGTGGACGTCAATGGACCGTGGCGGATCACGTTCGAGTGGAAGGACGGCGAGGCGAGCAAAGTCGACCTCGTCCAAGACCATTGAGCTGCAAAGCAAGAGACGTCCCACGCACCCCGGCGAGCTGTTCCGCGATATCGTGTTGCCAGAACTTGGGCTCTCCGTGAGCAAGGCTGCCCGCCAGTTGGGCGTTTCCCGTCAAACGCTGCATGCGATCATGTCCGGCCGCTCCGCGGTCACGGCGGAAATGGCGCTTCGCTTGGGGCGCTTCTGCGGCAATGGCCCCGGATTGTGGCTACGGATGCAACAAGCATTCGATCTGTGGGAAGCCCAAGCGCAGCTTGAGGGGAAGCTGGACGCGATCCCGGTCTACAATGTGGCAGCCGAGTGAATTGCCTGCCGCCTAACGGCTTCGCGAGAACCGCACCGACTTGTAGATCATCTCGACGGTGTCGAGGTCGTCGGGGCCGGGGGCGGTGGCGTGCATCTCGAGGACGGCGGCTTCCACCGCGTGCGGCATGTAGAGGCCGAGATAGGAGGGCTGGCCATAGGCGCCGAACAGAGCCTGCTGCTGGGCCACGTCCAGCGTCGCCTTTCGCAGATAGGCGTCGCGCCCGTCGATGACGATGTGTTGCTCGGAATAATCCCGGTTGGCCTTCAAGGGTTCCTGGGCGCCGGAATAGGTTCCGAGCCGGTAGCGGATGTAGAAATCGGGACCGATGATCTCGGTGGCGCCTGCCCCTTGGCGCGTGAGCGAACCGGGCGGCACGAACAGCGTGAAGCGGCCGGCTTCCACGCGCATCCATCCCGGCGGCGTGGTGACGATCGATGCCGGCTCGCCGACCGGCGGCGATTTCAGGCCGTTCCAGACCCAATAGGCGCCGCCGCCCACCATCAGCAGGGTCAACAGGAGGGCCGCAGTCCGCGAAGCGCCGAACGACATGAGCGCAGTATGGACCAAATCCCTGCGCAACTCATGGCCCCGGAACCGAAGGCGGTGTCGCAGCCGGTCAACTTGCGTCAAATTCGAGACAATTGCCCTGCTTTTCCTTCAGAACCGGGCAAGAAGACCCCTCTTACAACGGAGCTCATGAGCGTAGCCCTCGCCCTCGCCGCTTCGAGCGTCACGGACAGCGCCGTCCGCTTCGCGGCCAGCGCCGCCGAGGCGGTCCACGCCTCCATCTTTGCCTCGGGCAAGGACAACAACCTCGCTTCGGCGCTTGCCGGCATGAACATGGCCAGCGCCGACTTCAAGGCGAGCGTTGCCGTGCTCAAGACCACAGACAAGATGATGGGCGCGTTGCTCGACATCACGGCCTAACGTCATGACGACAATCACCAGCATCGGATCGGCAGGCGTCCAGACCGGCGCCCAGCGCCAGGATTCCGCCAAAACGGCCAACCTCGTCCCGGACAAGGCGGCCGCGGACCAGGCGAAGGCCAAGGCCGGCGTGATCGAGGCCCAGGTGACCTACAGCGCCGGCCTGCAGGCCGTGCGCACGGCCAACAAGCTGATGATGGGATATCTGCTCAACATCACGGCGTGATCCTTGGGGACGCGCTACCGGCCCAGTCCGAGCTTTTGCGCCAGGAAGGTGTAGGACATCGCCCAATAGTCGGCTTCCTCGGCATGGGTCGAGCCCGGCCCGTGACCACCTTCCTCGGCCTCGTTGAACAGCACCTTGTGGCCCTGCGCCTCCATCTTGGCCGCCATCATGCGCGCGAACACCGGCGTGACGCGATCGTCGCTGGTCTCGGTGATGAACAGGACCGGCGGATAGGCGCCGTCGGGCTTGACGTTCTGATAGGGCGAATAGCTGCGGATATAGGCCGCCATCCTGGGATCGGCGGGATCGCCGTACTCGCCGACCCATGAGGCGCCGGCGCCGAAACGCGTGTAGCGCAGCATGTCGATCAGAGGGCGCTGGCAAACCACGGCGCCCAGCAGATCGGGACGCTGGGTCATCACCGTCGAGACCAGGAGGCCGCCATTCGAGGCGCCGACGATGCCGAGCTTCTGCGGCGTGGAGAAGCCGCGGTGTTCGATGTCGGCCGCCACCGCCTCGAAATCGTCGAAGGCGCGCTGGCGGTGATATTTGAGCGCGGCGGCATGCCAGGCCGGTCCGAACTCGCCGCCGCCGCGGATGTTGGCGACCGCGATGGCGCCGCCCTTGGCGAACCACACCGCACCCGGCGCGATCGGGCGGTGGCCGTCGTTCCAGTACCAGGGCGTCAGCGACAGCAGAAACCCGCCATAGCCGTAAAGGATGGTCGGCACAGGCCCCTTGGCGTTCTTCGGGCTGATGAGGAAATAAGGCACCTTCGTGCCGTCCTTCGATGCGGCCCAGTACTGCGCGACCGTCACCAAGTCGGGATCGAAGCGCGCCTGCTCCGCCTTGATCGGTCTGGGCGCGGCGCGGCCGTCATAGGCGTAGAGCGTGGGCGGCGTGATGAAGCTTTGGTAGGTGAAATAGGCCTCGGGGCCCCAATCGTTCGCCGATACGAGCTGGGTCGAGCCGTCCTTCGGCAGAGCGAGGCGCGCGTCGCTCCACCGGCCGCCCGAAAAGCGGAACGCATGCACCGAGCCCTTCACGTCGTCGTAGATCGCGGCGAACACCGCGTCACGGCCGGCCGCCACCTGGTCGATCATGGAATGCGGGCCCGGCGTGGCGAGTACGGCGACCGGCGCCTTGCCGGTCCTGGCGAAATCGAGCACCGGAAGCGCGATCAGCGATCCCATGGCGATCTTGCGCCCGCCCACGGTCCAGTCCGCCTTCAGCGTGGCGAGCAGCTGGCCGCCGGTGACGCCCTGCACGTCGGCATCCTGGGGCAGCGGCAGCTGCAGTATCGTGCCGTCCGGACGCACGAGAAGATAATCGGCCTTGAAGAAGCTGAGACGCCGGGTGATCAGCGCCACCGTGCCGTAAGGGCCGCGATAGACATGGGGGCCGGCCGCCATGTCGGTCCTGGCCGCCTCATAGACCGTCCTGGCGGCGGAAAGCGGTTCGCCGCGATGCCACAGCTTGACGATGCGCGGATAGGACGACGGCGTGATCGAGCCCAGTCCGAAATCGGTGGCGAACAGGATCGTGTCGTCGTCCACATAGACCGCGGTCGCCTTGGCGACGGAAAGCGAGAAACCGTTCGCGGGAAAGGCGCCCGCCTTGGGATCGAACTCGCGGATCGTCACCGCATCGCCGCCGCCGGGAGAGAGGCTGACGAGGCAGCGGCCGAAGCTCGGCGTGCAGTCGGCGCCCTTCCACACCCAGTTCTTGTGCGTGTCGCGGTCGAGCTTGTCGACGTCGAGCAGCACCTGCCAGTGCGGATCGGCGGACGCGTAGTCGGCGATCGAGGTGCGCCGCCAGATGCCGCGGACGTGACCGGCGTCCTGCCAGAAGTTGAACACCCATTGGCGCTCAAGCCGGCCTTCGGGAATGCGGTCGTTGGCATTGAGCACCTCGAGGAGCGCGGCGCGGTCCCGCCCGTACACCGGATCGGACTTGATGGCGGCGCCACTGACGGCGTTCTGCTGCTTCGCCCAGGCGAGCGCCCTGGCGCCGTGGATGTCGGAGAGCCAGAGATAGGGATCGTTGTCGGCCGCGGCGAAGCAGGGAACGAAAAAAACAGCGATGGCAACAAGGTTTCGAATACGCATCAGCGGCCTCCGTCAGACCTTCCCTCTCCCCCCTTGTGGGAGAGGGAAGACAACCCCAGCTCCCGCGTCAGATAGACGAAGGACAGCGCCCACATCTCGGCCGCCTGCTTGTGGTCGGCCGCCGCGGCGTGGCCGCCGTCGGTGTTCTCATAGAACAGCACGCTGTGGCCCTGGGCCTGCATCTTGGCCGCCATCTTGCGGGCGTGGACCGGCGTGACGCGGTCGTCGCTGGTGGCGGTGACGAAGAACACAGGCGCGTATTTCTTCGCGGCGCTGACGTTCTGATAGGGGCTGTAGGTGCGCAGATAGGCCGCCATCTTCGGGTCCGCCGGATCGCCATATTCGCCTTCCCACGAGGCGCCGGCGCCGATCTTGGTGTAGCGCAGCATGTCGACCAGCGGCACCTGGCAGACCACGGCGCCAAGGAGTTCCGGATGCTGCGTCATCACCGTGGACACCAGCAAGCCGCCGTTCGAGCCGCCCATGATGCCGAGTTGCGACGGCGTGGTGAAGCCGCGCTTTTCGATGTCGGCGGCCACCGCCGCGAAATCATCGAAGGCGCGCTGGCGGTGGGTCTTGAGCGCCGCCTCGTGCCAGGCCGGTCCGAACTCCCCGCCGCCGCGGATGTTGGCGAGCACATAAGTGCCGCCGCGCGTCAGCCACATCATCCCCATGTTGGCGGAATAGGACGGCGTCAGCGAGATCTCGAAGCCGCCATAGCCGTAGAGGATGGTGGGACGCGGCCCCTTGGCGTCCCTGGCCCGCACCACGAAATAGGGGATTTTGGTGCCGTCCTTCGAGCTGGCCTCGAACTGCTCGGTGACAAGGCCTGCAGCATCGAAGCGGGCCGGCAGCGCCTTGATTTCCTTCAGCACGTCGCTGTCGTCGTCGGCATAGAGGGTCGACGGCTTGAGGAAGCCCTCAAAGCTGAAATAGGCCTGCGGTCCGTAATCGTTGGTGGAGATGATGTGCGTCGAACCGCCCGTCGGCAGATCGAGTTTCTTGTCGCTCCACTTGCCGCCCGCGAAGCGGAAGGCGTGAATGGAGCCCACGACGTTGTCGTAGATCGAGACGTAAACCGCGTCTCGACCAGGTGCGACCATGTCGATCGAAGAGCGCGGCCCCGGCGTATAGAGGACCGAGACCGCCGGCAGCTTTTGCGCCGACGCCTCGGCCAACGGCAAGGATATCAACGACCCCTTGGCGATTTTCCTGCCGCCCGGCGCGGTCCAATCGTCGCGCAAGGTGAACAAGAGCTGGCCCTTGTGCAGACCCTGCATCTGCGCCGACAACGGCATCGGCAGCTTCCACCAGGTGCCGTCGGCACTTTGGAAGGAATGTTCCTCTTCGAAGAAACTGACCGCACGCTCGAGATAGGGAACCCTTTGCTCGCGGTCGATCAGTGTACCGCCGGCCACGGCGACGTCGGTCTGCTTGCCTTCCAGCAAGATCTTGGCGGCCGCGATGGGCTCACCGCGGTGCCAGATCTTGATGAGGCGCGGATAGCCGGACGTCGTCAACGAACCAGGGCCGAGATCGGGGCCGAACAGGACGGTGTTGTCGTCCACCAATTGAGCGAACGATTTCCCCTCCTTGAGATAGAAGCCGTCCTTCACGAACGACTTCGACGGCAAGTCGAACTCCCGCACCACCACCGCATCGCCGCCGCCGCGCGACAGAAGGACGAGGCAACGCGTCAGCGTGGCCGAGCATGGCGCGCCCTTCCACACCCAATTCTCCTTCTCATCGGCGGCGAGCTTGTCGACGTCGATCAGGGTCTCCCAATGAGGCGACGGGTTCGCGTAATCGGCGATCGTGGTGCGCCGCCAAAGGCCCTTGGGATGTTCGCGGTCCTGCCAGAAGTTGAAGACATACTGATGATCGAGGCTGCCGTACGGGATGCGGTCGGAAGCGTCCATCACCTTGAGGATGGCATCGTAGTCCTTCTGGTACCGGGGATCGGCCTTCAGCACCGTCAGGGACCTGGCGTTCTCGGCCTTGACCCAGTCGAGCGCCCTGGCGCCGTGGATGTCCTCGAGCCACAGATAAGGATCGTCCATGCTCTTTCCCTTGTCGGCCGCGAGTGCGGCGGCCGCGAACACTGCGAATACAACCACGGCAACGGCGCGCATATCGTCCTCCCCGGAGCGGCGAATTGACCGGAAGCCGGGGTGAATCGTCAACCGGGCACTGGTGGGCCGCATGGCCACGGCCTATATAGGCCCATCATGATCGCGTTCCTCAAAATGCACGGCCTCGGCAACGATTTCGTCGTCTTCGACGCGCGAAAGCAAGGACTTGGGCTGGATGCCGCCACCGCCCGCGCGATCGCCGATCGCCGGCGCGGCATCGGCTGCGATCAGGTAATCGTGATCGCCCGCTCGGAACAGGCCGATGCGGCGATGCGGATCCGCAACGCCGACGGCGGCGAAGTCGAATCCTGCGGCAATGCCGCACGCTGCGTCGGCCGCCTCTTGATGCAGGAGCTGGACCGCAGCGCCGCGACCCTTGAGACTCTGGGCGGCATCGTCGCCTGCAGCGACGCCGGCGGCGGCCTGGTGACGGTGGACATGGGAACGCCGCGCGTCCTGTGGAACGAAATCCCGCTGGCGCGTCCCGCCGACACCAACCGCTTCGGCTTGAATGTCGATGGACAGTCCTATCAGGTGGCCGCGGTTTCCATGGGCAATCCGCACTGCGTGCTGTTCGTCGACAATGCCGACACCGCGCCGGTGGCGACGCTGGGGCCCCGCATCGAGGCCCACCCGATGTTCCCCAACAGGACCAACGTCGAATTTGTCACGGTGCACGACCGCGGCCATCTGCGCATGCGGGTGTGGGAACGCGGCGCCGGGATCACGATGGCCTGCGGCACGGGCGCCTGCGCTTCGGCGGCCGCCGCGCACCGCCGCCGGTTGACCAATGACAAGGTCGAGATCGAGCTCGACGGCGGCATGCTGTTCGTCGAATTGCGCGACAACCATGCCTTGATGACGGGGCCGGCGGCGCTGTCGTTCCGCGGCGAGATCGATCTGGCGGACCTCATCCAATGACCGACCAGCACGGCACGGAGGCCTCCGCCTGCGGGGCCGAAGCGGGCGAACCCCGCGCAACGCGGGCAGCGGACGTCGTCACCTTCGGCTGCCGGCTCAATGCCTATGAATCCGAGGCCATCAGGCTGCGCGCGGCCGAAGCCGGGCTCGCGGACGCCGTGATCGTCAACACCTGCGCCGTGACGGCCGAGGCCGTGCGCCAGTCGCGTCAGGAAATCCGCCGGCTGCGCCGCGAGCGGCCCACCGTTCGGATCATCGTCACCGGCTGCGCGGCCCAGACGGAACCGGACGCCTATGCGGGGATGGCGGAAGTCGACCTGGTCCTGGGCAATGCCGAGAAGCTGAAGGTGGAGCACTACGAAGACTTCGGCGAACGGCCGCGCGTGCGCGTCAACGACATCATGAGCGTCAAGGAGACGGCGCCGCAATTCGTGGAGAGCTTCGACGGCCGGGCCCGCGCCTTCCTCCAGGTACAGAACGGCTGCGACCACCGCTGCACCTTCTGCATCATCCCCTATGGACGCGGGAACTCGCGCAGCGTCGGCATGGGAGCCGTGGTCGAGGAAGCGCGGCTGCTCGCCGACAAAGGCTACAGCGAGATCGTGCTGACGGGCGTCGACCTCACTTCCTACGGACCCGACCTGCCCGGCAAGCCGACACTGGGCGCGCTGGTCCGCAAAATCCTGAAACTGGTGCCGCAACTGAAGCGCCTGCGCCTTTCCTCCATCGATTCCATCGAGGCCGATCCGGAGCTGATGGTGGCGATCGCCGAAGAGGAGCGGCTGATGCCCCACTTCCATCTTTCGGCGCAGGCCGGTGACGACATGATCCTGAAGCGGATGAAGCGCCGCCATTCCCGCGCCGACACGATCGCCTTCTGCGAGGCGGTGAGGCGTGTGCGGCCAGACGCCGCCTTCGGCGCCGATTTCATCGCCGGGTTCCCGACCGAAACGGAAGAGATGTTCGAGAACACGCTCAAGCTGGTCGACGAGGCGGGGCTCACGATGCTGCACGTCTTCCCGTTCTCGGCGCGGAAAGGCACGCCGGCCGCCCGCATGCCGCAGCTTCCGCGGGCGACCGTCCGCGAACGCGCCGCGCGCCTGCGCGCCAGAGGCGCATCGGCGCTCGCCAGCCGGCTCGCTTCGCTGGTCGGCAGCGAACAAAGCCTGCTGGTGGAAAAAACGGGCCTCGGCCGGACGCCCTGTTTCGTGCCGGCGCGGTTCGGATCCGACGCCCTGCCCGGCCGCATCGTGCGCTCGCGCGTGACCGCCGCCTCCGGCGATCATCTGACTGCGGAACTCATGCCATGAGGCAGTTCGGCGAGCCGCCTCCGCCGCCGACGTTTTTCGAACGGCTCAAGGCCGGACTGGCGAAGAGCGCCGGGACCCTTGGCCTCGACGTCCTGGTCAAGAAGAAGCTCGATGACGTTTCCGTCGCGGAACTGGAAGAGGCGCTGATCCGCGCCGACCTCGGGGTGAAGACGGCGCGCGAGATTTCGCAGAAGATCGCCGCCGAGCGCTACGACGAGAACATCTCGACCTACGACCTGAGGCAGGTGCTGTCTGCGGAGATCACCCGCGTGCTGGCGCCGGTGGAGAAGCCGCTCGTGGTCGACGCGCAGCGGCGGCCTTTCGTCATCCTCGTGGCGGGCGTCAACGGGACCGGCAAGACGACGACGATCGGCAAGCTGGCCGTCAAGCTCAAGCGCGGCGGCCACAAGGTCCTGATGGCGGCGGGCGACACGTTCCGTGCGGCCGCGATCGAGCAGCTGCAAGTCTGGGGCGAACGGGCGGGCGCCGAGGTGTTCGCGCGGGCGCCCGGCTCCGACGCCGCGGGCCTCAGCTTCGACGCCTTGGCCAAGGCCCGCCAGACTGGCGCGGACGTGGTCCTCATCGATACGGCTGGACGGTTGCAGAACAAGGCCGGTCTCATGGCGGAACTGCAGAAGATCGCGCGGGTCCTCAAGAAGCAGGATCCGGATGCTCCGCATGCGGTCCTTCTTATCCTGGATGCGACAACCGGGCAGAATGCCGTGACCCAGGTGGAAGCATTCTCCGCCGCCGTGCCCTTGACCGGCCTCATCATGACGAAGCTCGACGGCAGCGCCAAAGGCGGCATCCTGGTGGCGCTCGCGGCCCGCTTCGGGCTCCCGGTGCACTTTGTCGGCGTGGGCGAGCGGGAGGACGATCTTCAATCCTTTTCCGCCGAAGCCTTCGCAAAAGCCCTCACAGGAAGCGCATGAGCCCACAACTGAGACGCACCGTGATCGACTTCGGCCCTTTGCTGTCGTTCTTCGTGGCGTATAAAATCGCGGGTCTCAACGCGGCGACGGCGACCATCATGATCGTCGCGGTGCTGGCTGCGTGTGCCGGCTACTGGTTCGACCGCAGACTGCATCCGCTGCCCGTGGCGACCGCCGTCGTCGTTCTGGTGTTGGGAGGGCTGACGCTCTATCTGAACGATCCGACCTTCATCAAGATGAAGCCCACCATGGTTTACGGCTTGTTGGGCGGCGCGCTGCTGGGCGGGATGTTGCTCAAACAGCCGCTCATCAAGCACCTGTTCGGGGACGCAGTCGCTCTGAGCGACGGCAACTGGAAGGCGCTGACGTGGCGGTTCGTCGGCTTCTTCCTCGCCATGGCGGTTCTCAACGAGTTGATCTGGCGAAATTTTTCAAACGAGATATGGGTGGATTTCCACGTTTTCGGCGCCATCGCCCTGACCGTACTGTTCTCGATCAGTCAGGTGCCGTTTCTTCTCGCCCGGCAGATCGAGGACCAGGTTCCGGACGGTGACGGATCGTGACTCGCATCGCGCCGTCCCCATGTGACAAGTCTGGCGCATTGCCGTCACGAGACAAAAAGTCGGGCGCAGACGCATTGCCATCGCGCACACATCCGCGATAGAGAGTTGTCGGCAACGCTGGGCTTGTTTATTGTCCGGCCTTCGCGCCAGCCGTCGACGCGGGAGCGTCCGGCGCTTCGAGGGAACGTGTTCGTCAATCGCGCAGATGAGTTAGGTCTGCCGAAGGCATCGTGCAAGGCAGGGGTGGTCTGATGAAGGGTCAGCGCAAGGTGAATGGGGGCTTTGAACTTGCGGAAGCTCCGTCGCATCTCATCAAGCGTTGTCAGCAGTACTTCGGGGATCTCTACGCACGCGAGGCGGGGTCCTGCGAGCTGACCAAGCAGCAATTCACAGTGCTGGCCGCGCTGGAAAACAATGAAGGCGTCAGCCAGACGGCGCTCGTCGAGATGACCGGCATCGACCGTTCGACGCTGGCCGAAATGGTGCGGCGGATGCTGGAGCGCGGGCTGGTTTCCCGCGAGCGCACCGAAACCGATGCGCGCGCCAACGCGGTGGCGATCACCGGCACCGGCCGCAAGCTCTTGAGAAGCGCCAGGACGGCGGCCGATCGGGCGGAGAAGCTTCTTCTGGAATCCCTGCCGCAGGCCGAACGCGCCCGCTTCATCAAGTCGCTGGCGGCGATCGCCACGGCCGGCGAGGCCTTTGCGACGAACGGATCGCCAAAAATGCGCGGCAAGGTGCGCCGGCGCCGCGGCTAGACCTTGATATCGACCAAGGTGCCCGGCCGGACCGGACCGGCGGGCTTCTCGGGCTGCGGTATCGCCGCAGCTTCCGCTTGCGGTGCGGTCTGCTTGAAGCTCAAGGGCTGGAAGTCGGGCCGTTCCGCAGCGGCAGACGGGCGGTTCTGCGCCGTCTGTTGGGATGCGACCTGAAGGTTCGCGGTCGAGATCTGCATGGCCGCGAGAATTTCAGAGATTGGTTGCCGAAACCTCAACGGCTGGGCCGATGACGCGCCGCTGGGCGCACGCGCACCATGCGGCGGCGCCGACGCTCGCGGCGCGGAAGGCATATCCACCTCCAAAGAGGAACGCCGTCATGGCGATTCCGACAGCATCAGGGACCGCGCCCTACGGCGGAGGATTTCGGTCCGTATGCGAACGATCCACAATGTGAAGAAGAGCAGCGTGAAGGCGATTGCCATCAGAAACAGCGGCCACAGGAACACCGGCGCGATCAGCGGCCCGCCCGATCGCAGGATGCTTTCGCCCTGGTGCAGCGTGCGCCACCAGTCCACCGAGAATTCGATGATCGGCAGGTTCACCGCGCCCACGATGGCGAGGATGGCGCTGGCGCGCGCGGCGCGCGTCTCGTCCTCGATGGCGCTGCCCAGCGCGATGTAGCCCAGATAGATCAGGAGCAGCAGCAGGAACGACGTCAGGCGGCCGTCCCACACCCACCAGGCGCCCCACATCGGCTTGCCCCAAAGGGAACCCGTCACCAGCCCCAGGGCCGTGAAGACGGCGCCCAGGGGGGCTGCGGCCTTGGCGGCGGCATCGGCCAGCGGATGGCGGTTGACGAGGCCGATCACCGACGCCAGCGCCATCAGGCCGTAGGCCATCATCGCCGTCCAGGCGGCGGGGACGTGGAGAAACATGATGCGGACGGTGTCGCCCTGCTGGTAATCGGGCGGCGTGCGGAAGCCGAGCACCAGCCCGGCCGCCAGCGCCAGTATGGTGGCGCCGCTCAGCCAGGGCAGGATCGTGCCCGACAGCTCCATGAATTTCTTGGGATTGGCGTAAGCGAACATCCGTCAACCGAGATTGAGCCGCACCGAGGCGGCAGCCGCGAAGGGGGACAATACCACGGCCAAAAGCGAGAACGCGGCGAGCAACAACATGGCGCCGTTCGACATCGCATCCAGCACGGCCAAGACGGCGCCGCTGCCGAAAATGACGGCCGGCGCCAGCAACGGCAGAACGATGAGAGGCAGGATCAATCCGCCGCGCCGGATCGACAGCGTCAGCGCGGCGCCGATGGCGCCGATGGCGCTGACGGCGGGCGTGCCCACCAGAAGCGACAGGACCAGGGCCCCCGTCGGCGCCACGGGCAGGTTGTAGAGCACGGCGAGCAGCGCCGAAAGCAGCGTGAGCGGCAAGCCGGTGGCGAGCCAATGCGCCGCGATCTTGGCGAAGGCCGAAGCTTCGAGCGACATCGGCGCCAAAGCCAGCAGATCGAGACTGCCGTCCTCGTAATCGGCCTGGAACAGCCGGTCGAGAGAGAGCAGCGCCGCCAGCACCGCGGCCACCCACAACACGCCGCCGGCGATGCGCGCCAGGAGCTTGAGGTCGGGGCCTACCCCCAAAGGCACCAGCGTCACCACGCAGGCGAAGAAAGCCAGCGCCAGCGCCGCGCCGCCGCCGGCGCGCACGGCGAGGCTGGTGTCGCGCTTGAGGAGGGCAAAGAACGGTGTCATGCCGCCATTTCCTTCCTCCCCCCTCGCCGGCTTCGCCGGCACTCCCCCCGTGAACAGGGGGAAAAAGCATTTGCGCCCGTCATGGCTCGCTCCCCAACCGCAACGCATCGCAATCGATGCCGAGCGGCTCGTGGGTGGCGGCGACGACGAGGCCGCCTGCGGCGCAATGGGCGGTGATCGCCTGGGCGACCAGCGCCTTGCCCGCGGTGTCGAGCGCCGCCAAAGGTTCATCGAGCAGCCACAGGGGACGCATCGAAAGATGCAGCCGCGCCAGGCCGAGGCGGCGCTTCTGCCCGGCGGAAAGATACTGCCCCGGCAGGTCGGCGATGGCGGTGAGGCCGAACGGGGCCAGCATCGTCTGGGGATCCTTGGGGCTCTCATAGAGGCGGGCGTGGAAGGCGAGCTGCTCGCGCACCGTCATCTGCGGCTTCACGGCGTCCTGATGGGCGTGCCAGCCGATGAAGCGGCCGCGCTCCTCGGGCTCGTCGGCGGCGACGGTGTCGCTCAGCACACGGACGGTGCCGGAGGCCTGCTTGAGGAAGCCGGCAAGCAGGCGCAACAGCGAGGTCTTGCCCGAGCCGTTGGGTCCCTCAAGCGCCAGCGCGCGGCCGCCCAAGAGCGTGAAGGCCAGGCCGCGGAACAGCACGCGCTGTCCGCGGATGCAGGTCAGGTCGGTCACCTCGAGCGCGATCGTCATGCCGGCGGATATCCCCACACCCGGACGGGTGATGGGCATACATAGCCGGTCGGGCCAGGCCTGTCGAAGCGACAGGGCGGCCCGGGCCGTAGGGATTAGTACATATGCTGGCCGCCGTTGATCGACAGAGTCGAGCCGGTGATGAAGCCCCCCTCGTCGGCCACCAGGAACAGCACGCCGCGCGCGATCTCGCCCGCCTGGCCGAGGCGGCCCACCGGAATGCGCGCCACGATCTTCTCAAGCACGTGCTTGGGCACCGCGGCCACCATGTCGGTGTCGATGTAGCCGGGCGCGATGGCGTTGACCGTGATGCCCTTGGCCGCACCCTCCTGGGCCAGGGCCTTGGTGAAGCCGTGGATGCCCGACTTGGCGGCGGCGTAGTTCACCTGTCCGTATTGCCCCGCCTGGCCGTTGATCGAGCCGATGTTCACGATCCGCCCGAAGCCGCGCGCCAGCATCATTTCCCAGACCGCCTTGCACATGTTGAAGCAGCCGCCGAGGTTGGTGTCGACCACGCGGTCCCAGCCGTCGCGCTCCATCTTGCGCATGGTGCCGTCATGGGTGATGCCGGCATTGTTGACCAGCACATCGACGGGGCCGAGCGCCGCCGCCACCTTGGCCACGCCCTCAAGGCAGGCCTCGTAATCGGCCACGTCCCATTTGTGGGCGGCGATGCCGGTGCGCGCCTGGAAGGCCGCGGCCCGCTCGTCGTTGCCCGCATAGGTGGCGGCGACCCTGTAGCCCGCGTCCCCGAGGGCGATCGAGATCGCCTCGCCGATGCCGCGCGTTCCGCCCGTGACGATTGCCACCCGTGACATGGACCTTCTCCCTTGGTTGGAAGAGTTCTCATAAAGCACCGGACGGGCGGGGCGCGAGCCTTTGGCGCCTTTTTTGTGTGGTGCAGTGCGGCAAGCCGGTGCTCGTTTCGTCGCAACGCAGCGGGAGGCCCCGATGCCCCCTTTATAGCCACGGCGAACGAGAGGGTTTCCTATCGTGCGCCGCCGCCCGGTTTTCGGCGTGAGCTGCGGCAGGCCCGCGGAGGCCGCACGTCAGGCGGCGATCACTGAGCACCTTGACTCACCAAGGGTTCGCGGAGGTCGCGTTCGTGCTGCGGCCGCTTGGCGGCCAATCGCCGGCTTCCTCCGGTTCAGGCGCAGGCGAGTGTGCGCCAGGCCCTTGCGCCCCCTTCGTCGCGAGCATGCTGCGCAGGTTCGCGACACTCCCCCCGCGAGCGGGGGAAGAAAGCTATGCGTCGGCCGGGGCTGGCCAGACCGCGGCACGCGTATTACAATTGGTTGCAACACAGGGTTGATGCGTGGGGGTATCATGCGACGTTTTCTTTCGGCTGCGCTTGTCTTGGGCGCGATGGCGGTTGGTGGTGCCTATGCCGCGGATAGCGGCACCGCCCAGCCGGCAGCGACGACCGATCAGAATTCCAGCCAGACCTCTGATCTCAACGAGATCATCTGCAAGCAGATGGGACCGCCCACGGGCAGCCGGCTCGGCAACAAGAAGGTCTGCCAGACCAGGAAGCGCTGGCTGGAACTCGAGCGCCAAACCCAGGATCAACTCGACAAGGCCCAGCGCGGTTGCGGCGGCGGCGGCTGCGGCGGGCAATGACGGCCATCTGACGCGGGGGCCGACGAGGCCGTTGCGCAGGCAAACGTAGCGTTCGCAGGCTCAGGCCTGCCCCCACGCGATCCGGCTACACTTCGTTACGCCGGATCGACCTCCCCCTTTCAGGGGGAGGAAACAGGCAGCTGGAAGAACGCCTACTTCCCCCAACCCTTGATGACGCGGCCGAGGCGGGCGATGCCCTCCTCGATGCGGTCCTCGGGCATCAGCGAGAAGCTGAGGCGGATATGGTTGGCGCCGGTGCCGTCGAAGTAGAACGCCTTGCCCGGCACGAAGGCCACCTTCTCGCGCTCGATCGCCGCGGCGAGAAGCTCGGCGCCGTCTAAGCCTTCGGGCAGCGTCACCCAGACGAACATGCCCCCGCCCGGACGCGTCCAGCTGACGCCCTCGGGCATGTGGCGCTCGAGCGCCGCCAGCATGGCGTCGCGGCGTTTGGCATAGGCGGCGGCGAGCCGGCTCACCTGGCGCTCGAACACCTCGGTGACGACGCGGTGCATCACCACCTGGTTGAGCGAAGAGGAATGCAGATCGGTCGCCTGCTTGGCCAGCACCGCCTTCTTCACCAGGTCGTGGGCGGCGCAGATCCAGCCGAGCCTGAGCCCCGGCGCGATGGTCTTGGAGAAGGTGCCGCAATAGATGACACGGCTCGAATCGATGTGGCCGCGCCGCGCCACGTCGAGCGCCAGGCAGGACGGCACGGCGGCGCCGTCATAGCCCAGCGCCTCATAGGCGGTATCCTCGATCAGCGGGATGTCGAGATCGGCGACGGCGTCGAGCAGGCGCTCGCGCGCCGCCCGCGGCACGCTGATGCCCGTGGGATTGGCGAAATCGGAGACCACATAAGCCATGGCGAGGCGGCTCGAGGCGGCCGCGGCCTCCTCGCGATAGGCGGCGGGCGTCATGTTGCCGTCGAGCTTCAGCTCGGCGAAGCGCGGCTCGTAGGTGTTGAAGGCCTGCAAGGCACCGAGATAGGTCGGCTTGGTGACGAGCGCGGTGTCGTTCCTGCCGAGAAACAGCTTGGCCAGCAGATCGAGCGCCTGCTGCGAGCCCGAGGTCAGCATCACATTGTCGATGTCGCAGGCGATGCCCAGGCGCGCCATGCGGCTGACGATCCAGGCCCTGAGAGGCGGATAGCCTTCGCTCACCGAATACTGCAGGGCGGCCGAGCCCAGCGCGGGATCGCCCAGCACCTCGGCATGGGCGCGCTGCATGGCGGCCATGGGAAACAGCGCCGGATCGGGAATGCCGCCGGCGAAGGAGATGATGTCGCCGCGGGCCAGCAGCTTGAGCAGCTCGCGAATCTCGGAGGCGCGCATGCGCTCGGCGCGGTGGGCGAAGAGGGCCTCCCAATCGCGGTTCTTGAGCTCCGCTTCGGGTGCATACGACATGGGATCATCCCCGTTGAAAACGGCGGATTATCCCGCACAAGACGGCAAAAGAAAAAGCGCAGATGGCCGCCATATAAAATGATCGCGGCGGCGGGCGGGGCTGTGCGGAACTTGCGGCGGCACGCGCGAATGCGTCAGACAGATGCGCGAGGCACCGCGGGCTCCGCTTCGCGTTTTTCGACCTCCCCACAAGAGGGAGGCGAGTCATCTCTCAACGCACACGGCGATGCCCATGCCGCCGCCGATGCACAGCGTGGCGAGGCCCTTGCGCGCCTCGCGTTTGCCCATCTCGAAGAGCAGCGTCGTCAGGATGCGCGCGCCGGAAGCGCCGATGGGATGACCGATGGCGATGGCGCCGCCGTTGACGTTGACTTTGGCGGGATCCCAACCCATCGCCTTGTTGACGGCGAGGGCCTGCGCCGCAAAGGCCTCGTTGGCTTCCACCAGATCGAGATCGGCCACTTGCCAGCCGGCTTTCTGCAAAGCCGCCTTGGACGCCGGGATCGGGCCCGTGCCCATCACCTTGGGATCGACGCCGGCCTGGGCCCAAGCGGCGAGGCGCGCCATCGGCTTCAGGTCGCGCAAGGCGGCCTCCTTCGCGCTCATCAGCACCAAGACCGCGGCGCCGTCGTTGAGGCCCGAAGCGTTGCCGGCGGTGACCGTGCCGTCCTTGGCGAAGGCAGGCTTGAGGCCCGCGACCGCCTCATAGGTGGCGCCGTCGCGGATGTATTCGTCAGTCTCGACGATCTTCTCGCCCTTGCGCTCCTTCACCGTGACGGGAGCGATCTCGTCCTTGAAGCGGCCGGCCTTCTTCGCCGCCTCGGCCTTGTTCTGGGAGGCGACGGCGAAACGGTCCTGCTCCTCGCGGGTGATCTGGTATTCGCGCGCCACGTTCTCGGCGGTGACGCCCATGTGATAGCCGTTGAAGACGTCCCACAGCCCGTCCTTGATCATGGTGTCGACGAATTCCAGGCCGCCCATCTTCTGGCCGGCGCGCAGATGCGCCGCATGCGGCGCCAGGCTCATCGATTCCTGGCCGCCGGCCGCCACCACCGCGGAGTCCCCGTTGCGGATGGCCTGGGCGGCAAGCGCCACGGCGCGCAGGCCCGAGCCGCATACCATGTTGACGCTCATGGCGGGCGAGGCCTGGGGAACGCCGGCGGCGAGCGCCGCCTGGCGGGCGGGGTTCTGACCCTGGGCGGCGGTGAGCACCTGGCCCAGGATGACTTCGGACACCTGATCTGGCGCCAGGTGGACGCGCGCCAGCGCCGCTTTCAGCGCCACGGCTCCCAGGGCATGGGCCGGCAAGGCAGCAAAACTGCCGTTGAACGATCCCACCGCCGTGCGGGCGGCCGAAACGATGACAACGTCATCCAGCATCGCGATCTCCTGTCCGTCTTGTTGCAGCGCGCGCAAATTGCCGCGAATGCGAGTGCCCGACAACCGAGACCATTAATGCTTGGTTTTCAATATCTTATGAGACATAGTCGCCGCCAGGCCGTTTTGCATCTGCGCAAACAGCGCTGGACAGGCTAGTATTTGTCGGGTTGGCTTCCCCCTCAGGGCGGCGAAAGCGATCATCAGGGACAGGGCGTGGCGGACGAAACATCGAAGGGCGAACCCCCGGTCGTCATCAAGAAATACGCGAACCGGCGGCTCTACAACACGCAGACCTCGAGCTATGTGACGCTCGACCATCTCTGCGAGATGGTGAAGCGCGGCGTCGAGTTCGAAGTGCACGACGCGCGCACCGGCGAAGACATCACCCGCTCGGTCCTCACCCAGATCATCTTCGAAGAGGAAGCCAAGGGGCAGAACCTCTTGCCCATCCGCTTCCTGCGCCAGCTCATCCGCTTCTACGGCGATTCGATGCAGGCCTTCGTGCCGGGCTATCTCGACCTGTCGATGGAGAGCTTCACCAAGAACCAGGACGCCATGCGCAGCCGCATCGCCGAGGCCTTCGGCGGCGGCAGCCAGGCGCTGGAGAACCTGACGCGGCAGAACCTGCAGATGTTCGAACGCGCCATGCAGATGTTCTCGCCCTTCGCACCGCGCCCGGCGCGCGAAGAGGAACCCCGCAGCAACGGGGCCGGCCCCTCCGAAGAGATCAGCGAACTCAAGAGCGAGATCGAGGCCATGCGCCGCCAGCTCGCCGAGCTCAGCCAGCGAAAATAGACGGCCGCGGGGAACGGGCCGGACACGCACGACTTTCGCAGGCAGCCGCCCGCCCCGCCCCAACACGCGCCGACAGAAATGAGATAGTCTGCCCCGCGACTCTGCGGGGGGATGGCATGCAGCGGTCTGTGCCATGAGCGACGGCTGGACGATCCAGAGCCTGGTTCGCGACCTCGCCGGCGCGGGCGAGCGTGCGGCCATCATCACCATGAGCGGCGATCAGGCGAGCGCGATTTCCTGCGCCAGCCTTGCCGAACGGATCACGGCCCTGGCCTGCGGCCTCAGGGTGCGCGGCATCGGGCCCGGCCAGACGGTCGGCCTCATCGCGCCGAACGGCCCCGACTGGGTGGTGGCGCGCCTGGCCCTGGGCTGCACCGGCGCGCTCGTCCATACGCTCGACGATCTCTATTCCGACACGGAATTGAGAACGGCGCTCGAGGAAGCCAAATGCTCGACCGTTCTGACGAGCCCCGGCCATGTCGATGCCATCCGGACGTTCGATCCGGCCTGCCGCCTCGTCGCGCTGGGCGACGCCGTGCCAGGCGCCATCTCCTGGCGGGACCTGTTCGTCGACAAGGCGGACGCGTTGCCGGCATTCTCCAGCGACGAACCGGCCATGCTGGTCTACACCTCGGGCACCACGGGCAAGCCGAAGTCGTTCCGGCTGACGAGCGCGCAGCTGTGGGCGAACGTCCGTGCCCTGATGGCTTCGCAGCTGGTCAAGGCCGGCGACCGCGTGTTGCTGCCGCTGCCGCTGCACCACGTCTATCCCTTCACCGTGGGGATCATCACCGTGCTGTCGTGCGGAGCGACCGTGGTCTTTCCGGAAGGCCTGGGAGGCCCGCAGATCCTGCGGACGCTGTCGGTCGCTGAGGTCTCGGCCATCATCGGCGTGCCGCGACTCTACTCGGCGCTGGTCAGCGGCCTCAGCGCCAAGATCACAAGCGCCGGCGGCATCGCCGGACCGAGCCTGCGCCTGCTGATTTCCCTGAGCATCTGGTGCCGGCGCCGCTGGGACCTCGCCATCGGCCGCTGGCTGCTCGCTCCCATCCGCAAGCGCCTCGGTCCGCGCCTTCGCCTGCTCGCCTGCGGCGGAGCGCTGCTGCCCCCCGACGTGCTGTGGTTCCTGGCCGGGCTCGGATTCGACGTGCGGACCGGCTACGGCCTCGCCGAGACGGCATCGATCTTCACCGGCAACCTGCCAGCCCATACGCGGCTGGGAAGCGAGGGCAAGGCCTTTTGCGGGGAAATCCGCATCGCCCCGGTCGCCAGCACCGAGGGCCTGAACGGCGACGGGGAGATCCAGCTGCACGGCCCCACTGTCTTCAGCGGCTATTGCAACAACGAACAGGCCAATCGGGAATCGTTCACGCCGGACGGCTGGTTCCGCACCGGCGATGTCGGCCATCTGGACGCGGATGGATTCCTTTATGTGACCGGCCGGATCAAGGAGATGATCGTGCTGGGCGGGGGCAAGAAGGTCCTGCCCGACGATCTCGAAAAGCACTACGCCAGCCCCTTCATCAAGGAACTCGCCATCATCGAGCGCGAAGGCGCGCTGGTGGCTCTGGTGCTGCCGGACCTCGAAGCCATCCGCGCCTCGAACTATTCGCGGGTGGAGGAAATCATCCGCGTCGCGCTGGCGGAGCGCGCCATGTCGCTGCCGTCCCATGAACGGTTGGCAGGCTATCGCCTGGTGCGCGAACCCTTGCCGAAGACGCGGTTGCAGAAATTCCAGCGCTTCCGCCTGCGCGCCATCTACGACGCCGCCGAGACCAGGAAACCGTCGGCGACCGGCGCGCCTTCGGAAGACGACAAGGCCCTGCTGCACAACAGCGCCGCGCGCGCGATCTTCGAAATCCTCAAGACCCGGTACGCCGGCAAGGAGGTCAGCCTGGACTGCAGCCCGCTGCTCGATCTGGGGATCGATTCCCTCGAATGGGTCGCGCTGTCGCTGGTGATCGAACAGCAGGCCGGCGTGCATCTGGACGAGAGCGCGGTCGGCGAAAGCCTCACCGTTCGCGACCTGTTGCGCCGCGCCGCCGAAGCCCCCGCCGCCGCAAGCGACGCGGGACACGAAGCCATCATCGAGCGCTGGTTCAAGCCGTCGGGCCCGCTCCACCGCCTCCTCGCCCGCCTGCTCTACGCCATCAACGCCGCACTGATGCCGCCGCTGTTCTCGCTGACCGTCAAGGGGCGGGAAAACCTGCCGGCCGCGTCACCGTTCGTCATCGCCCCCAACCACGAGAGCGATATCGATCCCCTGCTGGTTGCGGCGGCGCTGCACTCTATCGAGCTGCGTTGGGGCGCCGATGCCGGACGGCTGTTCGGCAGCCGCTGGCTTCATCCCCTGATGCGCGCCCTGCACATGTTCCCGGCCGACGAACGCCGGCCCGGCGAAACGCTGGCCTTGGCTTTGGAGGTGTTGCGCCGCGGAAACTGCCTGGTGTGGTTTCCCGAATCCTGGCGCTCGCCCGACGGAGAGCTGCAACGCTTCCTGCCCGGCATCGGGCAGCTTCTGGCGAAGGGGCGCGTACCGGTCGTTCCGACCTTCATCGAAGGGGCATTCGAAGCGATGCCGCGGACCCGCAAGTTTCCGCGCTTCCGTCCCGTTTCGATCACCTTCGGGCCGCCGCTCATGCCGCAGGATCTGCCCGAGGGGCCGCCGCAGGCGACGGCCGACCGGCTGCACGATCTGGTCGCCGCGCTGGCCCGGACGGATCAAGGCTGAGGAGCGGTGGTTGGCGCAGCGATCTCGCGTTCCACCTGTGCGCGCCGCCCATTTCAACGCCTGAGCGAGGGCGCAGAATTTCCGGCCGGGTTGCGATTGTCGCTTAAATTGACGCCGTAAACGATGGGAACTCTGCGCCCTGAGGTATCGTTGTAGGTCAATTGCGCCAGACCCCACCGCGCGGAGGAGAGGTGGAGATGACAATCAAGGCTGCCCATTTGCCGGAGGAACGCCGCCTGCTTGCCGCCATCGTCGATTCTTCCGACGACGCGATCATCGCCAAGGACCTCGATGGCAAGATCCTGACCTGGAACAAGAGCGCGCAGCGCATCTTCGGCTATTCGGAGGTCGAGGCGGTCGGCAAACCCATTTCCATCATCGCCGCGCCGGGCCACGATGAAATGCCCCGCATTCTCGAGCGCATTCGAAGGGGAGAGCGCATCAACCACTTCGAAACGGTCCGACGCAAGAAGAACGGCGAGCTGGTGAACGTCTCGCTGACCGTGTCACCGGTGTATGACGCCCAAGGCCGCATCGTCGCGGCTTCGAAAATCGCCCGCGACATCACCGAGCAGGTTCGCGCCGCCGCGCTTCGACGGGCAACCGAAGAGCGGCAAAGGCTGGCCGAGCATTCCAATTTGCTGGCGGAAGCCGCTCCCAACGCCATGATCATGGTGGACAACGAGGGACGCATCACGCTCGTCAATTCGCAGACCGAAAAACTGTTCGGCTATCGGCGCGAGGAATTGCTGGGGCAGCCTGTCGAAATTCTGATACCGCTGCGCTATCGCCGCGGCCACCATGCTCTTCGCGACCTGTTCCTGAAAGCGCCGTCCACGCGGGCCATGGGCGCCGGCCGCGATCTGTCCGGCGTGCGCAAGGACGGCAGCGAGGTCCCCATCGAAATCGGCCTCAATCCCGTGACGACGGATCAGGGAGATTTCGTGCTCGCAGCCATCGTCGACATCACGGAGCGAAAAAAGGTGGAGGAGGCACAGAGAAGGCTGACCGACCAGGCCCATCTACTGACGGAGGCGGCCCCAAATGCCATGATCATGGTGGACGACGAGGGGCGCATCACGCTCGTCAATTCGCAGACCGAGAAACTGTTCGGCTATCGGCGCGAGGAATTGCGGGGCCAGCCGGTCGAGATTCTCGTACCGGAGCGCTATCGCCGCGGCCACCTCAATCTGCGCGGCTCCTACTTCGCAACGCCCTCGGCGCGGCCGATGGGGGCCGGGCGCGACCTCTTCGGATTGCGCAAGAACGGCGGCGAGGTCCCCATCGAAATCGGCCTCAACCCGGTGAATACCGATCGCGGGAACTTCGTGCTCGCAGCCATCGTGGACATCACGGAGAGGAAGGCGAGCGAGGCGCACCGGGAAACACTGATTGCCGAGCTAGACCACCGGGTCAAGAACACGCTGGCCACGGTGCAGGCCATCGCCCAGCAATCGGGCCTGAGCGCCACATCCTTCGAGGAATTCCGCCGGACATTCGACGCCAGGCTCGTGGCGCTGTCGCTCACCCATAACCTGCTCAGGGCGGGCGTTTGGCAAACCGCATCGCTTCGGGAAATTGTTGCGGCAGAGCTGGCGCCCTGCAGCGACGGCGACGGCGCCGCCTCGCAGTTCACAATTGCGGGCGACAACGTCAACCTAAACCCCAAGCAGGCGCTAGCCTTCGGTCTGGGGCTGCATGAACTGGTCACGAACGCCCTGAAATACGGGGCCCTGTCCTCACCGCGCGGCCGGGTGGACATCTCCTGGCGGGTTCACCGTGCCGACGAGAGCGCAAGGCTCGAGTTTCAATGGATCGAGTCGAACGGCCCCACAGTGGCCCCGCCGCTCAAGCGCGGTTTCGGCACCAAATTCATCGAGGGCGGCATCGAGGCCGATCTGCAAGCGGAGGTTCGGCTCCAGTTCGACCCGCGCGGCGTGCGCTGTACGATCAGGGCGCCCCTCAAGCAAGAGGCCAAGCGCCTATGATGCCGGCCACCTCGGTACAGCGCCCGTTGCAGGGTCTGCGAGTCCTGATCGTGGAAGACGAATGGCTGATCGCCGCGCATCTGAAAGACCTTCTGACGGACATGGGCTGCCAAATCGCCGGACATGCATCCCATCAGCGCCAAGCGCTCGACGTCGCTTCCAAAGCGGAATTCGATATCGCCTTGCTCGACATCAATCTCGCCGGCTCCGACGTCTTTCCCGTCGCCAAGGCGATCACCGAACGCAGGCTTCCCTTTGCCTTCGTCACGGGGTACGGCGCGGGCCATAACATGGGGCCGTATGGCGACCGCCCCGTTCTGCAGAAGCCCATCACCGCCTTGGGACTGGGCAACGTCCTGAAAAAAGCTTTGGAGGCGGACGGCGCCAAGCCGTGAACGTCACGTACTTTTCCGCTAGCCCCAGTATTCCACGACGCCCTTGCGTTTCCCGACCGGACCCTTGCCCGCCATGCCGGTGCCTGCAGGGATCTTGCCGGGAGAGCCCAGCGCATAACCTTGGCCGTCATGGAACCCCGCCTCGCGGGCACGCCTGATGTCTTCGTCGTTCTCCAGGCACTCGGCGATCGTGGTGACGCCGAGCTCGCCGCAGAGTTTCAGCATCGCAGCCAGCAGCATGTCGTCGCGTTTCGAGGCCCCGAGCTTCTTCACCAGCGAGCCGTCGAACTTGACGAAATCGACGGCGAAGGCGTGCAGGTAGTTCAGGGTCGCCGCCCCGGCCCCGAAATCGTCCAAGCCGACGCGGTAGCCGAGCTTGCGCATCGCATCGATCGCCTTGGCGGCGCTGTCGAGATCGGTGATCTGCGCCGTCTCGGTGACCTCGATCAGCACGCGCGGTGCCAGCCTGCGTTTGCGCGCCAGGAGTCCGGCCAGCATCGCAAAGCTGGACGATGACTGGACCGTGTAGCCGGAGACGTTGAAGGCCACGCAGGCGGCATGGCTCTTGTCGGTCTCCAGCACGTTGAACACCTTCACGGCGACGGCGAGATCGAAGGCATTGGCAATTCCCATGGCCTCGACGAACTGGATGGTTTCCGCGGTCACGCCCGAGCCGAAGCGGGCGAGCGCCTCGAAGTGCGACAGTTCTCCCGTCGCAAGATTCTTGATCGGCTGGTAGACGATCTCAAACCCGCCATCGGCGACCTTGTCGGTCAACTCGCGGGCGCGCCGCTCGGTTTCGGCCATCATGCCGGTGAACACGCCGCTCAAGTCGTCGCCGGCGCCGACCGCACAGTCGCTGTCGGCGAATTTCTCGACCACGTAGCGCAATGCCATCAGCCTTTGCTCGGGCGACAGATCGCGTCCCTTCATGGAAACCAGAGTTTCCTCGATCTTGGTCTGCGCCAGTCCCTGTTCGGCGAACAGCGCCCGCACGCGCGCCACGTGGCTTGTGGGAGCGTTGTTGGCATTGGCGATGGCGCCGAAGCTTGTCTGCGAGATCCGGCCGGCCATCCTGGCGCCCGAGGAGGCAAGCGTCCTGCCCAGCGCCTCCAACAAAGACCGCGACTGCTCGGTCGGCAACCGGGCGCAGACCTGGGGCAGAGACGGCAGATTGACGAGCGTGAGCGTATCGTCCGGCGAAGCGCTGCCCGCCGCCGCGTCGATGAAGGCCTCGCGCGTCGCAAGGCCGGTCGCCGCGTCGTTGGTCGTCGATCCCATGGGGGTCGGGCCATCGGAGCCGGAAATCGTGCACGAGATCCGATCGCCGTTGTCCGGCAGGCGGAACATCGTCACGTTCGCCTGCTTTCCATTGGCGAGCGTCAGCCGCAGGCTGGCGCGGCTTCCCGGGCGCAGCGTGCGTACCGTGCTCTCGAACACGCTGCTTCCCGGCGGCTGGAACAGGCGGGACGACGATTCGCCCACGACGCGGTCGGTGCCGATGATGTCGGTTCCCGCGCCGGCGGAGAATTGGATCTTCCCGGTGCCATCGACCTCGAACAGGAAGTCGGCGTTGGCGAAGGCGAAGCCAAGCAGGCGGGCGGCATCGGACATCGAGAAACCATCCTGGGAGGAGGAATGATTAGCTCCGCAGTCCTTACGCCACCGTAAACCTGCCTCGAAGTGGCGGGTGCACAGGCGCCGCCGCTAATCCCATGCGGGGTCGAGCTGGGGCGTGCCGAAGTGGAAGCCCTGGAAGTAGTCGACGCCGAAGCCTTCGAGCAGCGCCGCTTCCTCCTCGCCGCCCACCCACTCCGCCGTCGTCTTGAGCCTGAAGCTGCGGGCGAGGTCGACGAGCGTGCGCACGAAGATCTGGTTCTCGGGCGAGGTGGCCAGCCCGGTGATGTAGCTGCCGTCGATCTTGACCGTGTCGACGCGCAGCATCTGCAGATTGCGGAACGAGGTGTAGCCGGCGCCGAAATCGTCGATGGCGACGCGGCAGCCCATGTCGCGCAGCTGCGACACGAAGCGCGCGTTCTCCTCGAAATGATGCAGCGCGGCGGTTTCGGTGAGCTCCACCACCAGGCGCGAGGCCACGGCGGCGTTGTCGCGCACGTAGTTGACGAAGGACTGCAGCCAGGCCGGGTCCTGCGAGGTGGTGCCCGAGACATTGACGCTGAGCGAGATGTTGCCGTGCCGCTTGAGCCGGTCGACGGCCATCTCGAGGGCGTGGCGGTCCACCAGACGCACCAGGCCCAGCTGTTCGGCGGCCGGGATGAAGCTGCTGGCGTCGGCCACCGTGCCGTCCTGGCGCATCATGCGCAGCAGGCATTCGTATTCGATCGGCTGGCGCGTATGGGCGTCGACGATGGGCTGATAGGCGAAGACCAGGCGGTTGTCCTTGAGCGCCGAAACGATCTCGTCGGCCACCGCCATCAGGCGCAGGCGCGCGCCTTCGCGTTGCTGCGAGCGCTGATAGACGTGGAAGCCGTCGCGGCCGCCGGCGCGGGCGCGCTCGAGCGCTTCTTCGGCACGCAGCATCGCCTCCTGGCTGGAGGCGGCGCCGGTGGGCAGCCATACGGCGCCCACAGACGAGGTGGCGGCGACGCGGCCAGCCTTGGTCTCGATCACATCACCGCGCACGGCGGCGCGCAGGCGGCCGGCCACGGCGCGGATGTCCTCGTCGGTGCAGTTCTTGAGGATGACGCCGAATTTGTTGCCCGCCGTACGACCGATGACGTCGCTGGAGCGCAAGGTGCGCGACAGCCTCTCGCCGACCGCCACGATGACCTCGTCGGCGGCGTCGAAGCCGTAGGTGTCGTTGATGATCGCCAGCCGGTCGATGGAGGCCACCAGGAAGGCGCAGTGGCGCTTCCTCTGCTTGGCCGCATCGATGGCCTCGGCCAGCTCGGCGCGCAGCGAATTGCGGTTCAGGTGGCCGGTCAGCTCGTCGCGCGTGGCGAGGTATGTCAACCGGTGTCTTTCGCGCCTGGCCTCGGTGATTTCGCGCATGATACCGGCGATGCTTTCCGTGGCGCCCTCGCGGTCGGGGATGCGCACGCCCTGCACCGAGAACGACATGGAGCCCAGGGCGAAGGCCAGCTCGACCTCGATGTCGAAATGCTCGGTGTCGCGCGAACGGCTCTCGATGATGGCGGCAAACCTGGCGCGGCCCTCGGCGCCCATCAGGGCGAGAAGGTTGCGTCCGCGGCTGCCTTTGCCGGAAGCGATCTGGGGAGGAAGGATCTCGCGCGCGCCGTCCCACACGATGCGATCGTCGCCGGCCGTCCACAGGAACGACACCATGCCCGCGGCAGTTACCGCTAACTGGAGTCGGTCCGCGTCCTGCGCGGCGTGCAGCGACGCGAGACGCTCCGCAGGCTTCTTCTGAAGCGACTGATTGAGCACGTCCACCACCCCTAGGCCCTGTTTTCGGCCGTTCGCGCGATGATGGGCGCCGCCGGCTTAAAAAACTCGTAACTGTTGAGGCAGGGAACCAGCGGCCCGCACTTTGCCTTAAGAAGAGGTTATGACGGCGATCGCGGCATATAACCCAGTTGCGCTGAAGACCGACCGGCTCCGTTCCAAGACGGTGCGCGGCGTCGAAAAGCCGTCCACCACGCTCGATTTCCATGGTGAATGCGCGCAAGGCAACGACGAGCTTCGTATCGATGTCAGCGTCACTGCGCGACGCACGCCGTCCCAATACGAGACGGGCGACCTTGCCTCCTTCTGGAACGGTCCCCGGTTGAAACCGGCGTTCGTTGCCCAGGTGCTCGGCCAGGCCATGGCCCAAGGCAAGACGGCGCGCGAAAGCGCCGGCTATCGCGCCATGCCGGCGGCGCCGCGGCCGCGGCTCGACACCAACATCTGACGACTATTGCTGGGCGTAATAAGGCGTCTGGCCGAGATAGGCCGCGCCGATCACCCGTCCGTAGCCGCCCTGCTGGACCAGCACGACCACGCCGTCATGCGGCGGCGCCTTGGGGTCGGCCGGCGCCACGTCCAGCGCCACCGCCTCGCCGCGCCAGCGGCCGACATCGCGGATGTCGCTGACGACATTGTGATAGGTCATGGTACGGCCCGCGTTCTCGCCGCGCCCGATACGCACCGTCGCGCTCGAGCGCAGGCGAAACAGCCACACCGTGGCGTCGATGTGCTCCTTGCGCGCCAACTCGGGCGCTCGCCCGATCGCGACGCGCAAATGCCGCGCCGTGTTCATCAGCGACACCGGCACGGACCAGTCGCGCGAGCGCACGTCCTCGGTCGAGGGCGAGAAGGCGGCGTTGCCCAGCATCGCCGCGTCGGTTGCCCGGTCCCTCGATTCGACGGCCGCGTTGACGGCTTCGACCACCGCCTCGTCGCGCCCGCCCGCCACGTCCCTGGTCCCGTCGACGATGATCTGCGGGGTGTAGACGCCGCCGTGCCCCATCGCCGCCGCATAGGCCTTCTGGCGGCGGGTGTTGGCTTCGGTGGCCAGCGTGTCCTTCCAGCCAAGCATGTCCCAATAGGTGATGGGCAGGCTCATGCCGATGACGTCCTTGCGCTGCACCAGCTTACCCATCAGCAGGTCGGCGGGCGGACAGGAACTGCATCCCTGGCTGGTGTAAAGCTCGACCACCACCGGACGCGATTCACCGGCCATGGCGGCGGTGGCCGCAGCGGCAAGAACGGCGAATGCGACAACGGTGGCGCGGCGCGTCATGGCTCAACCATAGGGCCCGAAGGCGCCCATCTCCAGTCACTTCGGGTTGATTGGCATCGTGACGGCAAAACGGCGTGAGGCGGCCGCCCAAACCGCGTTCGCCCAACCGCCGCCGGCGCAGCGCGGCCGTCATGGTCATCGCAATGCGCGCAGCCCTGCCGTCGCGTTACAGGCGGTTTGGCGCCTACTGCGCCGCTTTGGGGCCCTTGTAGATGATCTGCTCGTGCAGCGCGTTGGCCATCTTGGCCAGCGAGGCGCGTACCCCGGCATAATACTCCGGCGTGCAGGTCGCCCGGGGATGCTCGATCTTCAAGGTGTAGGTCTGCGTCACCGTGCGCGCATCCTTGCGCTCGAGGTCGACCTGAAGGCGCACGCCGTCGGTCGCCAGAACCTGCGAATCGGGAATCGACAGCAACTTGAAACCCTGCGGGAAGCGGAACGTCGTGACCTCTTCGGCGGTCAGCGACGGGCAGAAGTAGTCGCTGTTGCGCGACGCCGGCAGGCTGGCGCCGACGATCTCGGTGAAGCTGAACGGCTTGAACGCGAGGGTGAACGGCACCGCGCCCGGACCCGGGACGTTGATAGCTCCGGGAACGCGGTAGGTCGCGGAAATGACGTAGGGCTCGGTGAGGTTGAAGGGGTCGCCGCGGTCGAGCGTGCCTTCGGCGGTGGGGCCGAACAGGCCGTTGATCAAGAGCTTGTCCTGTCCGGTCGGGATCGACTTGATCATGGCGCGCACATTGACGCCGAGGGCGCCGGCGGCCGTGACCTTGCCTGAGCCCTGCGCCGTGCCGTCGGCCGCGATCGTCACATCGCTGACGGCGCGGATGGTGGAATTCGCCGCGGTCGCGGCGGGCGTCGTCGTCACCTCGCCGGTTGCCACCTTGAGGACGGGGCGACCCGCATCCTGATCGGGAAGCACGCCGAACGGGGCGATCCCCGCCGTCGAGT
>JAGWNK010000111.1 GCA_028871345.1 Alphaproteobacteria bacterium
CGTTTCGATCTCTTTCGCAGCAGACTACAGATGCTCGAATCGCGGAGGGCTCCGTGGCCCGCGAACTGCAGCTACTCGCCGTCAGCATCGTCTTTGTATTCTTGGCCGCGGTCGTGTTCGGCGTGATCCGCTGAGTGCGCGGAATGTAAAATCAACGAGAGGTCTGGTGCCTGTTTGCCACGTTCTTCTGCCAATCCTGCAAGCGGATCGCCGGAATGGCGGCAGGTGCCGTTGAGAAGCCCACCCGCATCGACGGAAAGCGTTCGATAGCAGATGTTGCCGTCCACAGCGCCGTGCGCACGCACCTCAACTTTCACGGCTCGCAGGTCGCCTTCGACGTGACCAGAGATAGTGACCTCCGATGCGGTCACGTTGCCCTGAACGAAACCACTCTCACCGATAGCGAACTGGGCGGCATAGCAGGGCCCCTGAATTTGGCCTTCGGTAACTACCGTACCGGTCGAAGCGATGGTGCCCACGACCGTCAAATCCGCGGACAGGAATGACGGCGGTGTGGTCGCCGTATTGGCTTTTGTCGGCGCGAGTGCGGCCGGCGCCATTTTTCTGAACGACATCGGCTAACCTATTCCCTGGCTATCAGTGGCGTCGGTACAGGCATGGATCTAGCCAGGCAGTCCGCGGCATTTTCGATTCGTACCCGGTCTCCTAGCTCACGCGCGGCAAACCGATCAGCCTATCCACTGGTGAGGGAGCCGCCGACCCGCGCGACAGAGAAACAGCGGGCCAGCGGCTCGATGGGCGCTTTCACTCACCAACCCCCAGCGTCCGGCCCTTAATGAAATGCCGCTGCGCCTCAGAAGCAACAATAGGTTAGAGTTTCGGTAAATTCTGGGCCGCGCCGTTCGCCAGAACCTTGGCCTTGCTTTTTGATTTCTCCCAAAGGGAGCCCGGCGCATCCCCGATCTACCCAGGCCGGCGCAGGGCGACCGTCAACTGGCCTTTGCGGGCGGAACCGGCTTGGCAGGTGTTGCCGGCGTAGCGCCGGGCGACATTTGCGGACCACAGTGTTGCCAATGGAGCATCCACATGGGGCCCATGTGACCAGGCATCGCCATGCCGAACAGACGCCCACCGGTGATCGGCATGATGACGGCACACGCGATTGCAAGGACGGCCAGAAGGTACAGCCAGGCGCCGATGAGATTTCCTAGGCCACTCAGCCAGCCCTCGACCTTGCTAGCGGCGAACAACACGAAGAAGCCGAGCACGGCGAACGCCGTAGCGTGCAGAATGGCGCCGATAATCCAGAACATGATCTCCTCCCCGTTCCCCTAACACCGCGGCCTGACCGCGAGGCACAACCTACCAGTTTTCTGCCCCAGCGTCTTCGGCTTGGTAGCCGGCGCAGATTGAACGGAAGTCCGCCGAGCGATACGTGGCGTCACCATTACAACGCCGTCACCTCGTGGCCATGAGCGTATTGCGATTCGCTCGCACCGTCCGTCGCGTGGCCGCACTGGCCCGCTGCCGGTGCCCGATCGTTCGACGGATCGACGGTACACCAGCGCCCGTTCTCTTGGGCGCA
>JAGWNK010000036.1 GCA_028871345.1 Alphaproteobacteria bacterium
TATGGCGCCCTCGAGCAACTCTTCGGCGACCCGGTCACGACCAGCGCCACAGGCTCCCCGCAGCGTGTCACCGAAGTACCCGTCAACATGATCATCGTCACCGCTGACGAGATTCGCCGCTCAGGCGCGCGCGACATACCCGGCGTCCTACGTCATGTGCCAGGCGTGGACTTCCTGCAGTGGCAGGCGGATGACGCGGACGTTTCCATCCGCGGCTACAACCAAGCCTATGCCGCGCGCGTCCTCGTGCTCATCGACGGCCGCCAAGTCTACGCCGACTACTACGGCCTCATCCCGTGGAGCTCGCTTCCGGTCGAGCTCAACGCGATCCGCCAGATTGAAATCGTCAAAGGGCCCAACGCCGCCCTGTTCGGGCTCAACGCCGTGGGCGGCACGATAAACATCATAACCTACAACCCAAGATACGACGACCTCAGAACCATCTCTCTGCGCGCCGGTACGCAGGGCCTGGCCGAAATTTCCGGAGTGGCCACGTTCAAAGTCGGATCCGCGAGCGCCATCAGGCTCTCGGCCGGCTACAGGACCGACGCCGATTTTGCCACAACGATTCCCGCACCCATGTTGTCCACCGTTCGCGGCACCAACGACCGTCTTTCGGTCGATGGCGACGGCGTCTTTGCCATCACCGATACCATCGAATTCGATCTTGAGGCGAGCCATACGCACGCGCGCGTCAACGAAATTACTCCGGCCTACACGACGACAGACTCCTCCTACCAGACGAATTCCATCGGGGCGCGCGTACTGGCCGACACCAGCATCGGTCTCATCAAGCTGAAGGCCTACACAAACTGGATCGACTACACAGGGGCGCCGAATGATCCGACCATCATCTATTCGTTGAACAATCGCATGAGCGCCGTACAGTTGGAGGACGCCTTCAATCCGGCTTCCGACCACACATTGCGATTTGCCCTGTCCTATCGCAACAGTACCGTCAACACGATCCCCGTGCCGGGCGGACGGCTATCCTATGACGTCTTGTCGGCTTCAGGCATGTGGAGCTGGCACGTCGCACCGGCGGTCTCTTTTACAAACGCGCTGCGCATCGATCACCTGACGTTCCATCGCTCCGGTTACGTCCCTGCCGACTATCCCTTTGCCAATTCATCCTGGGACAGGACATCAGACGAAATCAGCTTCAACAGCGGACTCGTTTGGACGGTAGGTTCCGCTGATGTCCTTCGCGCCATCGCAAGCCGGGGCGTCCAGCTGCCCAACCTTGTCGAGGCCGGCGCCCTGCTCGTAGACATGCCTCCCTATCTATGGGTATCGGGAACGCCGTATCTGAAGCCGACCTCCGTGAACAATTACGAAGTAACCTGGGATCACGCGCTCTCGGACGTCGATGCCAAACTCCAGATCGCCGCCTTTCATCAGGATACCCAAAACATCGTGGCGATTGCCGGCAACGTCGTGCCTTGGCCCACGAGCATCTATGCAACGCCCGCCAATATCGGGGCATCAACGGCTGACGGCGTCGAGTTCACCGCAAACGGACAACTCAATCCGCTATGGCATTGGTCGGTCGGATACCGCCTCGAGGCGGTTCACGACAAGTTTGTTCCCCTCGCTTCAGGAGGCGTGGATTACACCGACTTCGAGCACACCACGCCCAAGCACCTCGTCAAGGTCAATGTCGGTTGGAGCAGCGATCCTTGGGAGGCCGATGCGTTCATCAGCTACCAGTCCGCTTCGCGCGGCCTGGTGCCGTCCTACATCGTCGGTACTGCTCTGGTTCCCGTGGGCTCCTATGCCAACCTTGACGCGCGCCTGGCATATCGCCTCGCCGATTGGGCCACGGTCTCCCTATCGGGAGAGAACCTCCTTGCGGCCCGGCAACGCCAGACGTCCGGCCCGGATGTCGAACGGCAGCTCTTCCTAACACTCACGCTTGAGGGCTGGTAGGCAGAGACGGTTCCGGACATGGACATATTCTGGCAAATAACCATCGTCGAATCCCTGCTGAACTTTGCCGTGTTCGCAGCGGTCGTGGTGGCATACGGCCCGGTCCGAAAGTTCTCGGCGCGTGCGCCAAGGGCAAGAGGCATCACGCAGGGTATTGTGGTCGGCATCCTGTTCGGCGGCGCGACGGCGGTGGCTTTGCTGTTGCCCGTGCAGATGAGCGGAGGGGCATCGACCGGCAGCCAGACCATCCTGCTTGCGCTAGCCGGCCTTCTGGCGGGTCCCGCCGCGGCGCTTACCGCCTTCGCGATCGCTGTCGCGGCCCAGATGGTCCCGCTGATGCAGGAAGGCTCGGTGGACACGCTCGGCCTGGCGATGTCTCTGGCCGCCACGTGTGCCGGCTTTTCGTTCCATCTTGCTCTCAAATGGGTCCACAGCGCCCGGACCGTGCGTGTCGCCTATCGTCACTTCCCAATGATCGGCGCCGTCACGGCATTCCTCAGCCTTGCCGCCCTCTGGTACCTCCAGGGTTGGACAACCGCGGAAAGTTCTGCGGCGGCGGCGATCATCGCCAGCACTCTCGCCGCGACCGTCCTCGGGACCCTGCTGCTTCACGAAACGCGTCGCCTCGAGTCGCACGAGGAATTGCGCGAAAGCGAGGCCCGGCTGGCTGCGCAGGCGGCGGAGCTCAAAGAGGCGCGCGACGCCGCCGACAACGCGAACCGCGCCAAGAGCGACTTTCTCGCCAATATGAGCCACGAGATCCGCACTCCGATGAACGGGATCATCGGCATGACGGCTCTCCTGCTCGATACGGATCTCGATGATGAGCAACGGAAGTTCGCGGAAATCGTTCGTGAATCCGGGGAAACCTTGCTGACCATCGTCAACGATATCCTGGACATCTCCAAGCTTGAGGCGGGCAAGCTCGAGATCGAGAACATCGAGTTCGATCTCGTGAGCATCGTCGAGAACGCGACCCGCCTGATGTCCGCGAAAGCCGTCGAGAAGTGCATCGACCTTGGACTCTTCGTGGAGCCCGACATGCGCGGCACCTATCGCGGCGATCCTACGCGTCTGCGCCAGATTCTTCTCAACCTTCTGGGCAATGCCATCAAATTCACGGAGAAGGGAGGTGTATCGCTGCAGGTATTCGCCCGGCCGGATGGCGCGGGCATGACCGCCGCCCAACGGACGCTGCGCTTCGAAGTCAGCGATACCGGCGTCGGGATTCCGGAAAATCTCCGCGAAAAGCTGTTCAAGAAGTTCAGCCAGGTCGACACATCGGTCACGCGCCGCTACGGGGGCACGGGCCTCGGGCTCGCCATCTGCAAACAATTGGTCGAATTGATGGGTGGCGAGATTGGTGTCAACAGCCGCGTCGGTTCGGGATCCACATTCTGGGTTCACCTGCCGATGACGCGAGTGAGCCCGGAGCGTGAAAGCGAGACTCGCATCCCGGCGCTTCTCAAGACGCTGCGGGTGCTTGCCGTGGACGACGTCCCCATGAATCTGGACATCATCACCCGCCAACTGAACTCCCTGGAGATCGGCGTGACTCCGGTGTCCGACGCCTTTGCCGCCATAGCGGAACTCGAGCGGGCCTGGCACAAGGGCATGCCCTATGATGTCGTCTTCCTCGATCAGATGATGCCGGGCCTTTCGGGAGACAAGCTCGCAGACCGAATTCGATCAACGCCGGAAATCTCAGAAACACGGCTCATCATGGTGTCATCGGTCGGGTCACACGGGCTCGATAAGGCGACACTGCGTACCCTCGATGCGCTGCTGGACAAGCCTGTCCGACAGCAGGACCTCGTCAACTGCCTTACGAAGCTGTTCGCCCCGCGCGGGAACGAACCCGCGGCCTACCAGGCCTCGGGCCAGGATCCGCCCAAACCCCATAGCACGCCTGCAAAAGGCAACGCCCGGCCGCTTCGTCTCCTCCTGGCCGAGGACAACAAGATCAACCAGCAATTCGCAACCGCGCTTCTGGCCAAGGCCGGTCACTCGGTTGAGATAGCTGAAAACGGGCACCAGGCGGTGGATGCGGTGCGCCACGGCCACTACGACGCCGTATTGATGGACGTGCAGATGCCGGAACTCGACGGCATCGAAGCAACCAAGCAGATTCGGGCGCTGCCCGCACCCGCCTGCACCACTTACGTCATCGCGATGACAGCAAATGCGATGGAAGGTTCCCGCGAGGAATATCTGGCGGCCGGCATGAACGACTACATCGCCAAACCCGTCGATGCAAAGCAGTTGCTTGCCAAGTTGGCCGATCTGGCGGGTCGGATCAAAGGCAGTACCATCGCGGAGCCGGTAACTGACCCGGCCGATGGAGCGTTGGCCGTGAACCCGCCGGCCGTGCTGGAGGGCGCCAAGCTGGACTCGTTGGTGGGCGTCCTGCCCCGTGCCAAGGTGGTCGAACTCGTGGCGCTGTTCCTGGCAGAAGCCGCCGCCCATTTGAAGCTTCTGGAAGAACATTGGGCTTCGAAGGATCTCGCATCCTGCGGACGCGTTGCGCATGCCTTGGTGAGCATGTCCGGCAATGTCGGAGCAATGGAATTAAGCGCCCTGTCCCGGGAACTCCAGAACTCCTGCAAGGCCGGAGATGCTCAAGCAGTCGGGCGTCTCGTCCGCGAAGTCGGCACTGCGAGCGCCAACGCCACGGCGGCCCTGATAGCCTGGATGGGAAATGCCCCTGCCGTTGGCGAGGCTGGGAAAGTCAGCGAGGCCTCGTAGGGCCAAGGCAGCGCGCTACGCCGTGATCGCCGCGGGCGCACTGATTTTCTTCATCCTCGGCGGCATCATCCTCTATCCCATCTCGGCGACGATGTCGTTCTGGGCTCTCAGGTCGCCCGCTCGAAGGAAACTGCCCTCAATCGGCCTGCCGTTGAGCGTCACCATGCGAATTCCCTTCTGAACGCCTCGCGGGTTTCGCACCGTGATCTTGACTATTTTGCCGCGAAAGCGGCGCGTCACGTCGAATCTCGCCCAGGCACCGGGCACGCAAGGGTCGATCCACAAGCCGTCGTAGTCCGGGCGGATCCCGAGGATATGCTGCGTCGCTGCGAAGTAGGACCAGGCCGCCGAGCCCGAGAGCCAGGGCACGCGCGACGCGCCGAAGCGGGGACTCGGTCTGCCGTGCGTAAACTGACAGTACACGTAAGGTTCGATTTCACGGATTTCAGCGCGATCGTTCCACGCCCCCGGCAAGGTGGCGCGGAAATAGCGCCACGCCTCATCGCCATGGCCGAGCATGGTTTCGGCGATGATTGCCCAGCCTTGCGTGTGCGTGAAGATCGAACCGTTCTCCTTCATGCCTGGATTAAACAGCGCGGCGCGCATGACGCGATAATCCGCGTCGACAAAGGCCGGGTGGCACAGCATCAGGCCATGCTCGGTCGCCAGCTTGTCGCCGAGGGACCGCATGGCAATGGCGCCCCGCTCTGCGTCCGCGTGACCGCTCAGAACGGACCAGGCCTGCGGGCTGAGGAATATCTTGCCCTCATTGTTGTCACGCGAGCCGAACTTGGCTCCATCGGCGCGATAGGCCCGCAGATACCATTCGCCGTCCCACGCATGATCGTGCAGCCGTTTGTCGAGCACGCCGAGAGTTTCGCGGGCCCAAGCCCACTCATCCTCTTCGCCGAACCTGGAGCATATGTCCTGATAGACGGCAAGCGCATGGCGAAGCTGGAAAGCGACGAAAACCGACTCCCCTTCCGCACCGAGGCGGATGCAGTCATTCCAGTCCGCCGAAAGCCCGCATGGCAAACCATGCGCTCCGCACTGCTCCAGATTGAACTTGATGGCCCGCTTCATGTGGCCGAGCACGCTATCCTCGCCCTTGTCCGCATAAGGCAGCGGCTTGCGGAAGAACGAAAGGTCTCCGGTTTCCTTGACGTAGGCCGGGATTGCATTGAACAGCCACAGGCAATCGTCCGAACGGTATTCCTCCGACCTGGGCGGCTGTTCATGTCCCGGCCTGTGGGCGAACTGCTTGACAACCGGCATGGCCCCACCGCCCGACACCTGCCCGGTGATCATCAGTTCCAGGCGATCGCGCGCCTCCTGCGGGATCATGTGCATGACGCCGAGCATATCCTGGACCGTGTCCCGGAAACCGAGGCCATCCCGTTCGCCCGCATAGATCAGGCTGGCGGCGCGCGACCAGGCGAACGTCATCAGACAGTTGAACGGGCTCCACATCGCCAACATGCTGTTGAATTCCGGATCCGGCGTCGTGGCTTCGAGTCCCGCCATCCGGTTGTGCCAATACGCCTTGAGCTTGGTCAGTTCCCCATCGATCTTCCCGGGATTGCCGAACTCGGAAACGGCCCGACGCCCTTCCTCTCGCGCAGAGCCGACCCCCATGAGGACGACAAACTCCTTCGTCTCACCGGCCGCCAGTTCAATATTCGCTTGAAGAACGCCACAGCCGTTGTCGCCGACGGCGATCGATCCCGTGCAGTTTCCCTGTTCGACCGCCCGAGGTCTCGCATATGTCCCATACGGCCCGAGAAAGGCCGCGCGATCGGTGTCAAACCCCGCGATCTGCGCGCCGACCAGCGCGAGAAAGCTATGGCGGCCTTGATCGGCGTCCTCGAAATTCTCGGGATTGGGCGGAATGTTCACGTTCGTGCCATGGTCGATGATGCCGTCATGGATCGCCATTTTCACGATGTGTTGGGAGTACTGCAGATTGATCAGGTCGTTGTAGGCATTCCAGTTGCCGGCATATTCGACATAGGTGAACGCGCTCAGCCGCCGCGGCGCCGGGCCGGCATTCGTCAGACGCACGCGCCAGCATTCGAGGTTGCGGTCCAGCGGAACAAAATAGGTCGTCTCCGAACGGATGCCCGCGTATTCGGACGTGATGGTCGTGTATGCGCTGCCGTGCCGGCACTCCGACTTGAACGCGTCGAGCGGCTTTCCCACCGGCTGCCAGGATGCCGACCAATAGTCGCCGCTATCCAGATCACGCAGGTAGATGTAGCGCCCGGGCTGGTCCGGCGGAACGGCATTGAACCTCAGGCGCGTGAAGCGACCCTGTGCCGCGGACTTGTAGAAGCTGTAGCCCCCCGCATTGTTGGTGATGATGGCGCCATACTCCGTGCTGCCGAGATAGTTGCTCCAGGGCCTCGGCGTATCGGGGCGCGTGATCACATACTCCTTGTTGGCGTCGTCGAAATGCCCGAACTGCATTTCAAGCTCCCTGCTGGGCCCGTCGCGCCGCCAATTCAGCATGGATCGTCTTCATCTTCGCTTCGCTGAGCGTGTAGGCCGCCATGCCGAGGCCGCAGACGATCGTGCCGATCGCCGGCGCCAATGCCATCAGGATGCGGATACCTTCCTGCGCGTGTTCCGTTTGAACGACATTGGCGTGAAAACCCGTCACGGCGAGCAGCGTGGCGGAAAGCGCGCCGCCGATCACCCAGCCGAACTTGTTCGACATTCCAGACGCGGAGAAGACCAATCCGGTCGCCCGCCGCCCCGTCTTCCACTCGGAATAGTCCGCCGCATCGGCGAACATTGCCCACAAGAGAGCCGACGTCGGACCGGTCAACAGGCAATAGACGATGTTATAGAAGTACAGCAATCCCATCTGATCCGGCTTGACCCAATAAGAAGCGACAAGATCCGCGGCCGAGACCAGCATCAGCCCGATGAACGCGTTCTTCCGGCCCGTGTACGGCGTCACATATTGGATCAGGAAGGTGCCGGCCAGAGACATGAGCGCGCCGACCAGCAGGAAGAGCGGCGCCGCGTCGACGTTGCCGATGTAGTACTTGAAATAGTAGATGACGGCCGCACCCCGGATGGCCACGAAGCAGACCTGCGCGATTCCCAGAAGGCACAGCACCAGCCAGGGCACGTTTGTCACCAAGTCCAACAGGTCGCGGCCGGTCGAGGTCTGCTTGACCTGCATCGGCTGGACGCGCTCACGCGTCGTCACGAACGTCACGAGGAACATTGCCACTGCCAGAGCGGCGTACAGGCCAATCGCCAGCTGGTAGCCGACCTGCTGATTGCCGTGCCCGAACAGGGTGACGAGCTTGAGCGTGAAATACTGGACGAACAGGCCCGCGCCAAAGGCGAAGCTGAAACGCCAGGACGCAAGGCTCGTGCGTTCCTGCGAATCCGCAGACAAGACGCCCATCAGCGCGCCGTACGGAATATTGATTCCGGAATAGACGACCATCATCAACGACAAGGTCACGTAGGCGTAGATGAGTTTGCCGTGGTCCGAAAAGGACGGCGTGGTGAAGGTGAGGACCGCGATGACGCCGAACGGAACGGCCAGCCACAACAGGTAGGGGCGAAACTTGCCCCAGCGCGTCTTGGTGCGGTCGGCCGTCATGCCGATGATGACGTCGATGAACATGTCCCAGGTACGCGTGATCAGCAGCATTGTGGCCAGCGCGCCGGCCGCAAGGCCGTATACGTCAGTGTAAAAATTGAGCTGGAAGTAAATGAACGTCATCCAGATGAGGTTCGAGGCGCCGTCACCGAAGCCGTAGCCGATCTTCTCGACGACCGAGATCTTGCCGCCCTGCTGCATGCTCATCATTCCCTCTCCCCGAACTGGAGTGTCACGGCGCTGCGCCCAGCGAGTCGAATGCGCGGTGCCGCCCCCGCCGCGCCGCAGCGCCGTATGCCCGCGCCTTGTCTCAAGGTCTAATGGTGCTTTCGTCCAGATGAAGCATCGTTGTGCTGCTGATGCTGGTCGCAGAGTCACCAAGACTGATCGTGTAATCGCCCGCAGCAACGCGCCAAACATGTGCGGCGGTGTCGAACGAGGCGAGAAGCCGCGGGTCGAGCGTGACGGTCACATGTTTCGAAGCTCCCGGCTTCAGGTCGATCTTGCTCCAGCCCATAAGGCGCGCCACGGCGCCCGGCGGCGTGGCGTAGACCTGGGCCACGGCCTTGCCGGCCCGCTGACCGGTGTTGCGCACGTCGAATGTCACGGTCGGCGCGCTGCCCGGCGAAGCAGAAAGATTGCCATAACCGAAGGTCGTGTAGGAAAGGCCGAAGCCGAACGGGAACAGCGGCCGAAGCTTCCGGACCGCGAACCACTTGTATCCGACGTTGGCGCCTTCGGTGTAGTTCACATCGAACAGGTTCGGGGTCCCTGCCCAGCGTTGCGGCGGTTGCTCGAGCCCGGCGCCCGGTATGACGGGGCGCGGCAGCTGGTCGACGCTTTGCGGGAACGTTGCCGCAAGATGGCCCGAGGGATTCACCTTGCCGAACAGAATGCGCGCAATCGCGGCGGCCCCTCGCTGGCCCGGGTACCAGGCCTCGAGAACAGCGCCGACTTGCGACAGCCAGGGCATCACGACCGGTCCGCCATTCTCCAGGACCACGATGGTGTGCGGGTTGGCCGCCGCGACTGCCGATACCAGCGCGTCCTGGTCGCCGGGCAGATTGAGGCCGAGCATATCGGTCCCTTCGGCCTGCCATTGCTGGACGAAAACGACGGCGACGTCGGACGCCTTGGCGAGCCTGGCCGCCTGCTGAATATCCCCGCCGTCGTCGAACCGCACGCGGGCATTGCGGCTTTCCGCCTTGATCGCCGAAAGAGGCGACGGCGGATCGTAGATCATCCGATCGAGCGGTATGCGCGCCTTGCCTTCGCGGACGACGACGGCTCCGCCAAGCAGGACCTCCTGAGACGGATCATTGCCGATGGGAATGACTTGCGAGGAGCCACCGCCCGATAGAACGCCAATATCGGCGTTGGCGCCGATGACGGCGATCCGCCGAGCTTTGCCCGTCAACGGCAATAGTTCGCGGTCATTCTTGAGCAGGGTGATGCCCTCTTCTGCCGCGCGCTGCGCAACGTCGCCATCCGCCTTGACATCGAGCGGCTTGCGGCTGAGCGGATAATCGAACAGGCCGTGGGCGAACATGCTGCGCAAAATTCGGTGCACCATGTCGTGCAGGCGCGCCTCCGAAACCTTCCCGTCGGCGACGGCCTTCCTCAACCCCGCGCCGAAATAGTCCGCGTTGTCGAAGATATAAGCCGACTCCTGGTCGAGGCCGTTGTTGGCAGCCTCCACCGTGGAATGGTCGGCGCCCCAGTCCGACATGACGTAGCCGGGGAATTGCCAATCACCCTTGAGGACCTTGTTCAGGAGAAAGTCGTTCTCGCAGGCATAGACTCCGTTGACACGGTTGTAGGCGCACATGATCGAGCCCGGCCTGCCGCGCTCAATGGCGATCTCGAAAGCCAGCAGATCACTCTCGCGCATCGATTTCTCGTCGATATTGGCGCTCAGCCAGTCGCGGCCGATTTCCTGATCGTTCATCGCGTAATGTTTTGCGGTTGAAATGACGTGCTGATCCTGGACACCGCGGATGACTTCTCCCGCGATGGTGCCGGCCAAGAGAGGGTCTTCGCCCGCATATTCAAAATTGCGGCCATTGCGCGGATCGCGTTCGAGATCAACGCCGCCGTTCAGGAGAACATTGAATCCCTTGGCCCGAACCTCCCGCCCGAGCATCGCACCAGCGTCGTACGCAAGATCCGGATTCCAAGCCGATGCGGTGAGCAAGCTTGCGGGCAGCGCCGTCGCCTGATCACCCGGACGCATGTGCCGGCCGTTTGCCACGCCCAAACTGGCGTCTGTCTCAAGCTGTGCCGGAATGCCAAGCCGCGGTATTCCGGGGATGTACCCGGCCGAATGCGGAAACGCGTCGATGATCACTTTCGGCGGACGTGGGAAGATCGGATTCTGGATCTCGTCGAGACCGAGATAGCCACGCACAAGCGTGAATTCCTCGTCCGGCGTCATCTGTGCCTGCACCAGGTCGGCACGCTGATCGGGCGAAAGGTCCTGGTTCATCCAAGGGGCGTTGACGGGGGGAACACTGGAAACAGGAGCCTGCGCCCGCATTGGAGGCGCAACACACGCCGCAACAAGCAAAGCGGCCACGCAGGTGCGGACAACGACGTGTGGCATGGGCCCCTCTCGGATGACGCCAGCTCCCAAGCAGCAGGAGCCGGGAGATGATTGGTCGAACCTTGCCCCGGATGGCCGCTTTTCCGCGGCCGAGCACGTCCGCAAAGCGGCAATGCCGTCTTCATCCTGGGCGCAGCAGCTTAGTATGACAGCGCTTTCAGGTACAGCCTTTGGGCGTCAAACTTGTGCGAGAAATGCAGGTCTGGGGACGGCGAGCTTCCTGCCCGACGGCACCAGCCCTCCGTCGCGTGCGAGTTCGAATACGACAAGGTCGCCTGAGCGCTCGTTGGCGACCACCAGGCGGCGATGGTCTTCCATCAAGAGAAAGTAGCGCGGCCAATCTCCCCCGGTCGGGACATGTCCGGCGGCGGTGGCGCGCCCGTCGGCGGCGATGTCGAAGATCGCGATGCTGTTGTGGCCGCGGTTTGAGACGTACACGCGCCTCCCCCTGCGGTCGATCGCGATATGGGCCGTCTGGTTGTGCGCCGTGAAGCCGGCGGGCAGTGCGGACAGCATCTGCTGGCGGGACAGCGTGCCGTCCGGCATCCGGCGAAGCACGGTCAATGTGCCGGCGAGTTCGCTCGCCAGATAGGTGATTGGCAGTCGAGGATGGAAGACCATGTGGCGGGGGCCACTTCCCGGCGGCGCCTCATAGGCCGCGAACACGGGCCCCAGCCGCGAATTCTTCGGATCGAACGGATAGGCGAAAACGCGGTCGGCTCCGAGGTCGATCGTGTAGAGCAGCGTTTGGTCAGGCGAGAAGCGAGCCCAATGGGCGTGCGGGCCTTCCTGCCGGTCCTTGTTGGGGCCGCTGCCCCGGTCCTGATGCATCTCCGCCGCCGACGGCATACCGGACTTCGGGTCGAGCCGGCAGAAGCCGATGCTGCCGCTGTCGTAGTTGGCAACGACCATGCAGCGTTCGGCACGGTCAAGACTGACATAGCAGGGTGACGAACCGTTGGTTGGAACACCACCGAGCCTGGTCCAGGTGCCGTTGGAGCAGCGGTAGGCGCCCACCTGGCCCACCTTCTGCTCGTCCAACAGATAATGCACGTCGAAACGCTTGCTGTAGGTGCCGAAAGACGCATTCACGATGCTCTTGTCGGGCTGCCCGAGGATCCACTCGTCGCCCGCCGGCCGGTACGTCAAGGGAAAGAGGCCTCCGTTGGGCGAGGCGTAGGTCCCCACGAACAGATGTACTTCTTGGGAGGCCGCGGCCGCTTGTGACGCCAGCGCCGCTGCCAGAAGGCCCTGCGTCACCGCGCGGCGGCTGGGATGCGTATCATTGGACATGCAAGCTCCTTCTCGATTGGCCATCAAACCCAGAGGCTGAGGATCAGCACGAAGACCAGTCCGAAGGTCCCGACCAGGGTCTCCATCAGGGTCCAGGATCGGAACGTGTCCCAAAGGCTGACGTTGAAGTATTCCTTGAACATCCAGAATCCGGAATCGTTGACGTGCGAGCACATCAGGCTTCCCGCGCCGACGGCGAGCACCATCAGGTTCCGGTCCGCCCCGGTCGCCGCCACCACAGGCGCGACGATGCTGGCGGCCGTGAGCCCCGCCACCGTCGCCGACCCGAGGGCGATGCGGATCACCATGGCGACGAGCCAGCCCAGCGCCAGCGGGGGGATCGGCAGCTTCGCCAGGAGCACACCCAACTGGGCGTCCACGCCCGTGTCGACAAACACCTGCTTGAGCGCGCCGGCGCCGGCGACGATCAGCAGGATCGTGGCGATGTCGCGGATGGATTTTCCATAGCTGTTCATCAGGCGGGTGAGCGGGACACCGCGCATCAGCCCCAGGGTGATAGTCGCGACCGCCAGGGAGAGCAGCATCACAAGCATGGGATCGCCGGCGAAGCCGATCACCGGTTTCAGCGCGGGGTCGGTCTTCCCCGCGAAGGAGAGTGCCGTGGTCAGGCCGATGAGAACGACGGGAAGCAGCGCACAGGCGAAGGCGTTAAACGCGCCGGGAAGCCGATCATCCGGAATATCGGCGGGCTTGAAGAGGTCGTTGGGCACCGAGGCCACCCGCTTCAAGGTCGAGGCCAGCAGAGGCCCCGCGATCAGCAAAGTCGGAACGCCGACGATGGCGCCGTAGAGCAGCGTGAGTCCCATGTTGGCACCGAACTGCGTGACAAGGGCCACGGGCGAAGGGTGCGGCGGCAGGAAGCCGTGGGCGATGGAAAGCCCAGCCAGCAGCGGGATCCCCAGATACACCGCCGACAGGCGCGATCGGTAGGCCACCGAGAACACCAGCGGGACGAGAAGGACGAAGCCCACATTGTAGAACAGCGGGATGCCGACAATGAAACCGGTGAATGTCATCGCCAAGGTGATGCGCCTGCTGCCGAAGCCCTTCATCAGGACGCGGGCGATCTGTTGCGCGGCACCCGAGTCGGCGATCAGCTTTCCGAACATGGCGCCGAGGCAGATGATGACGGCGAGCGAGCCGAGCATGTCGCCGATGCCGTGCTCGATGCTGCCGGGAATCCTTGCCAGCGGCATGTGGAGCAGGAGCGCAGCGGACAAGGCCGAGATGATGAAGGCGATGAAGGGATGGACCTTCAGGACCGCGATCAGAATCACGAGCACGGCCACGGCAAGCACGATCGACAGGATCAGCATTGGTCCCCTAAGGCCGCGGCATCGCAGCGGCGCAATCTAGAGGACAATGAAAAATCGTCAATTCGTCCTGCGACGGCCTTTCAATGAAAATCGCGCGACTTGGGAACGACGCGGACATTCCGCGGGTGCCGATGGAAGGACGGCGCCGATTGGGGCCGCCAGCTGCGCCCCGGCGCGTGGTCCGACGACAGGCGGTCGAGTTCAGTGGAACGGTCGAACACCCGTTCGGCCACCAGATGGACGATGTTTTCCGGGCTGCGCTGGACCTTGCCCTCGACGAGCAGCAGGCGTCCTCCCATGATCTCGCGCCGGAAGACATTGACCAGCCGCGGCCACACCACCACATTGGCGATGCTCGTCTCGTCGCTGAGCGTGATGAAGACGACGCCGGAGTCGCCCGGACGCTGGCGGGTCAGGACGATGCCGGCACAGCGCGCCCGCGCCCCATCGGGCGCCCGGGACAGTTCCTCGCAGCTCAAGACGTCTTCCGCAGAAAACTGCTGGCGCAGGAACTGCATCAGATGCGCCCTGAGCGACAGGCGCAGCATCTGGTAGTCGATCACCACATGCTCGCTCAGCTTCATGAGCGGCAGAGGCTCGAGCTCTTCCGGAGTCAATTCTTCGACGAACTGCGCCGCGAACAGCGGCAGCGCCTCGTCATCGCTGAGGCGGCGGACGGCCCACAAGGTCTCGCGCCGGTCCGTGGAGGTCGACAGGAAGCAATCCGCTTCCGCCAGAATGACCAGCGCCCGTTTGGGGAGGCGCGTCCGCCGCGCCAGACTGTCGACACCCGAATATCGGTTGCCGCGCGAAGCCACGAGTTCTTTCGCCCAGTCCTCGCTGAAGCCGTCGACCTGCCGGAAGCCGAGCCGCACGGCCTGGCCGCCGGTTTCGCAGGATTCCAGGATGTTGTCCCAGCAGCTGAAATTGATGTCGACGGGACGCACATCGACGCCATGTTCGCGCGCGTCGCGCACGATCTCGGCGGGGGCATAGAAGCCCATCGGCTGCGAGTTCAAAAGCGCACAGCAAAAGGCCGCCGGATGGTGTTTCTTGATCCAGGCGGAGATGTAGACGAGATGGGCGAAGCTCGCCGCGTGGCTTTCGGGAAAGCCGTAGGAGCCGAAACCCTCGATCTGGCGGAAGCAGCGGTCGGCGTATTCCGGTTCATAACCGCGCCGCACCATCCCCCCGATCATCTTCTCGCGGAAGGTGTCGATCGTTCCCACGTTTCGGAAGGTGGCCATGGCGCGGCGCAGGCCGTTGGCTTCCGACGGCGTGAACTTCGCCGCCACGATGGCCAGCTGCATGGCCTGCTCCTGGAACAGCGGCACACCCATCGTCTTGCCGAGCACCTTATGCAGCTCGTCGGGCGGGCCGTGCTCCGGGGACGGCGACGGGAAAACGACCTCCTCCCGGCCGCTGCGGCGGCGCAGATAAGGATGCACCATGTCGCCCTGGATGGGGCCCGGACGCACGATGGCGACCTCGATGACGAGGTCGTAGAACTTCACCGGCTTCAGCCGCGGCAGCATGTTCATCTGGGCGCGGCTTTCCACCTGGAACACGCCGACCGCATCGGCCTTCTGCAGCATCTCGTAGACCGAATGGTCTTCTCTCGGCACGGTGGCAAGATCATAAGCCTTGCGTTCGTGGACCCGGACGAGATCGAAAGCCTTGCGGATGCAGGTCAGCATGCCGAGCGCCAGGACATCGACCTTCATGATGTTGAGGGCGTCGATGTCGTCCTTGTCCCATTCGATGAAGAAGCGATCCTCCATCGTGGCCGGGCCGACCGGGACGATCTCGTCGAGGCGGTCATGCGTCAGCACGAAGCCCCCCACATGCTGCGACAGATGCCTGGGAAAGCCGATCAGGTCGTTGGCGGCCTTGGCGGCACGGTCGATCACGGCATTGAACGGATCAAGGCTTCCCTGGCGGATCTCGCTGTCGTGCAACCGGCTCCCCCAGCTTCCCCAGACGCCGCCGGAGAGGGCGGCCGTGACGTCCTCGGTGAGGCCGAAGACCTTGCCCACTTCACGGATGGCGCTGCGCGGGCGGTAGCAGATGACGGTGGCGGCCAGGGCGGCGCGATGCCGGCCGTAGCGCTGATAAATCCATTGAATCACCTCTTCGCGGCGTTCGTGCTCGAAGTCGACGTCGATGTCGGGAGGCTCGCGGCGTTCCTGCGAGACGAAGCGCTCGAACAGCAGATCGATCTGCATCGGATCGACGGCGGTGATGTCGAGGACGTAGCAGACGGCGGAGTTGGCGGCCGAGCCCCGCCCCTGGCAGAGGATCTCCTTGCTCCTGGCGAAGGCCACGATGTCGTGGACGGTGAGGAAGTAGGGAGCGATCCCAAGCTGGTCGATGAGGGCGAGCTCCTTCTTCAGGGTCCCGCGCACCTTGTCGGGGATGCCATCGGGATAACGGCGCGCGGCGCCCTGCCAGGTCAGGTCGATCAGGTGCTCTTGCGGCGTCTTTCCGGGCGGCACCGGCTCGTCGGGGTAGTTGTACTTGAGTTGGTCGAGGGAGAAGACGATGCGGTCGACGAAGCGCCGTGTCTCGGCAACCGCTTCGGGCGCCTGACGGAAGAGCTCGGCCATCTCGCCCGGTGACTTGAGGTGGCGCTCGGCATTGGCTTCCAGGAGACGACCGGCGGCATCAAGGGTGACGTGCTCGCGGATGCAGGTGACGACGTCCTGCAACTCGCGGCGCCCGGGCACGTGGTAGAGCGCATCGTTGGTGGCCAGCAGCGGCACCCCAATAGCTGTTGCGAGGCGCTTCCAACAGCGCAGGCGGCGCTGATCGCCGCCGCGACACAGCATGGAGACGCCGAGCCAGACACGGCCTGCGGCAGGGCCGTTCAGGATCTCAAGAAGCCTCTGAATTCCTTCGGAATTTTCTGCGAAATCATTTTGCGGCGCAGAGGGTATCCCCCCTCCCCCTTCCGCCTCTTCAGCAAGATAATTGTTCCACGATTTTGGCAGGGGGTCCCCCCTCCCCCCGGTCTGCCCGGGATGGGGAGGCATCACCACCAGCAGCATCCCCTCCTGCCACGCCAGGAGGTCGTTCAAGGACAGGATGCATTCGCCCTTCGGCGCCCGCAGCTTGCCGATGCTGAGCATCCGGCAGAGACGGCCATAGGCCGCCCGGTCGGACGGGTAAGCCAGGATGTCGGGTGTGCCATCGGAAAAAACAAGACGCGCGCCGACCAGGAGCGTCGGTTTTTCGCCCTCGATCTGTTGCAAGGCGTCGTACATGCGAACGACACCCGCCAGCGTATTGCGATCGGCGATACCGATGGCGCGATAGCCGAGCACCGCCGCCGCCACGGCAAACTCGCGCGGATGCGATGCGCCGCGCAGGAAGGAATAGTTCGTGGTGACCCCGATTTCGGCGTAGGTCATGCAAAGACTCCCTGCATGAACCAGCGAGGCTCGGCCGTTTCCCGGCGGATGCCGTCGCGATAGAGCCAGAAGCGACGGCCGTTTTCGTCCTCGACGCGGAAGTAATCGCGCGTCGGCTGCGCCGTCTGATGGCGCCACCATTCCATGGCGATGCGTTCGGGACCCTCCACATGCCTGGCGGCATGCACCACGCGGCGCCAGCGGAATTTGAGCGGCACGCCGTCGGCGCCGACAGACAGCACATCCACCCGTTCGGGGGCCGCGAAGAACCGCAACGGCCGGCGCGGGGCTTCCCCCGCTTCGCGGACAGGTTTCCAGGGCAGCGGCGACGGTCTGGCATATTGCGCCGGCACATCGATCCAGGCCGCTTCGGGAATGTGCGTGTCGTTGGGCTGGAACGACAGCACGCGGTGGCTTCCGAAACGGGCAGCCAGCCGATCAACGAGAAAACGGATCTCGCGTTCGGCATTCAAATCGGCGTCGAAGCCGGCGGTTTCCGAAGCCGCGCGTTCGGCCCGGCTGACACTGAGGCGGATGAGGTCATAGCCGAAACCGGGATCGAGCGGATCGTCGAGGGCGTCGAGCTTCTCACGGAACAATCGCTCGACCACCTCGGCCTGGCGCAGAGGATGACCGGTCTCGACCGCGATGCGCCGCACAGCGCCGTCGGCGCGGAAAAAGGCGGCTTCCAGACGCCGCATGCCCTGGCCGTTCTCCTCCAGCAGGGACGCCAGTCTCTGCGCCAGCGACTTGAGGGTCGCCAGGATCGTGTCGTGGGTGGCAACCGGTTCGGGAAACCGGCATTCGGCGCGATAATCGGGAAGCGGCCGGCGGGCGCTGATCGGCTTCTCGGCGCGACCGAGCGCGTGATCCAGCGCAAACACCATCTCTTTCCTGAAGCGTGCGGTCAGCTCCGCGCGACCGCGGCCTGCGACCTGGCCCACCGTCTTCAGACCGGCGCGATGGAAGGCCTGCACCACGGCGGCATCGAGATCCAAGGCTTCAACGGGAAGCGGCGCCATGGCGGCGGCCTCCCCGCCCAAGGGCACGATCGTGCCATGACCGTACCAGGCGAGCGCGCGGGCCGCGGGAATCGTTCCCGCAATGGCGGCGCGCACCGTGAAGCCCTGGCGCGTGAGGCCGTTCACGGCCTGCTCGGTGAGCGCTTTCTCGCCGCCGAAGAGATGGGGTACGCCCGTGACGTCGAGCAACAGCGTGTCGGGCAGGTGCAATGCCACGAAGGGCGTGAAGCGATCGCACCAATCGGCGATGCGTTCGAGCAGTTGCCGATCCGCCGGCTCGTTGGCCTGCATGACCGTGAGCGCGGGCAGCATCGCCCGCGCATTGGCGAGCGGCATGCCTTCCTCGAGGCCCAGCCGGGCCGCCTTGCGGTCGATGGCGGAAAGCCGCAACGCGTTGTCCACCTTCGCCGCGACGACCAGCGGCGTGTCAGGCGACACACCTTGCTTTTTCCAGCGCCGCTGCAGACGGTCGGTCGCCAGGCGCGGAAACCACAAGACGAGAATCCGGCGCGCCTGCTTCCTGAAAGACTCCATCATCGCCATTCCATTCCATTACCCATCGCCCCGGATTGCCGTGCCGGTTGCGCAGAAGCTCGGCCTCGTAGGCGGGCCTTCCCCAGTTCTCGTTTTCCGGCGGCGAAAAGGCGCGAATGCGCCAGCGCGTTTCGGCGGTCGACGCCTGCGGCCCGGCGTGAAGGCGCAAGAGCAAGGCCGCCACGCCTTTCTCTGCCGCGCCCAGCGTCAGGCGGCGGCTGGCCACCAGATCGATCGCCTTGGGTTCGCCAGTGATCTCGATCACCACCGCGCCGAGCGCCGCGCAGCCGAGCGCATCGGATGCGGCCCGCAGCGCCTCCACCCCATCGCCCACGCGCAGAAGAAGGAGCTGGGCGGGATCGAGCCCCAGTTCCAGCAACCCGGTGGCCGAGAGGCGGCCGAATTCAGCGGCGGCGAACTCCTGCTGGATCCACAACACACGCTTCTTCCCCGCCAAGCGGAAGGCGGCGGCCGCCGCAAAGCCGCAGGCCGCCCCTTCGTGGCCGGGCACGGCGAAGATCTCATGCAAGGCGCCGCGGAAGAGGCCGCCTTTCAGGCCGGCATCGGCATCGTCATGGCCGAGCGGAACGCGCGCGTTCTCCTCCAGCGCCTTGGTCTCTGCCAGGGCACGGCGCAGACGCTCCAGCGTGTCGGCTTCCATCATGAAAGGGATTATAGAACATAAAGGGAACGATCATCAATTGCTGATGAAAGGACAGAGGTTTACAGCGCCATCGACGGCCATAAACAATTGTAAAAAAAAATCACACTTCGGCTACTTCCAGGCCTCAGCCCCCGTTTCTGCCAATATTCCCGACCCGCAGCACGACCTGAGAGGTCGTCAACGTCAGAAAATTTCCCAGCAATACCAGGCGATTACGGGAGCCCCCCGCCAACCGTCCCTACCGTCAACAACTGCCAAAAAAGTGTCAACCAAATTTACGTTCCCTCTTCCGGCTGCCGTCTCCACTCATATTAAGCAATTGATTCACAACACATCAGAAAGTTGGCTTCATCCTTGCTTCTCCTCCCACAAAGGCACAATACGGGCTGGGGGTACTAGCGATGTCTGCGATCAGAAAAGCGGCGGTTTCCGCCGCGCTCGGTGCGTTTGTCCTGGCGGCAGCGCCCGCCTCGGCGACCGTCTATATCGGCCTGCAGGAGGCCGGCGTGAACAGCGGGAACATCACGACCGTGGCGAGCGACCCCTCGACCGCCGTCTTCGCGGGCTCCTATGGGACCTTCACCGTCAACTCGATCACCGCCGACGACGGCATCAGCCCGCTGCTGCTGGGGAGCGTCTCCTATAACAAGGTCTCGACCAGCACACCCGGCACACTCTATGTGTGGATCACCGAGACAGGTCTCACGAGCCCCGTCGGCGACCTCAAATTCACCAGCGGCCTGACCGAGAACTTCCTCACCAAAGGCTGGACCGTGACGGAAGAGACCGGCTACGACCCGGCCAATCACCTGTACGCCGGCACCTTGCTCGACGCCCACGCCTTCACGGGGATCGACGCCAAGACCCTGTACAATCTCGGCAACGTCGGCAGCGGTCCCTACTCGTTGACCGAACTCTATGAGATCACCGCCTTGGGCAAAGGCTCGGCCCTGTCGACCATCACCGTGCAGGCGGACCCGGTGCCGGAACCGGCGACCTGGACCCTGATGCTGATGGGCATGCTCGGCCTCGGCGCCATGGCGCGCCAGCGCAAGACCGTCAAAGCGTAGGTCTGGGCAAATCACCGACAACGCGGACGGGCCGTCATCGGCCCGTCCGTTTTTTTGACGCAAGCTCAGGCCTGGCTGCGAACCCCGTTGCGGGTCATGCCGTTGTGCGTGTGGCCATGCGGCGCCGGCCACTGGCCGCCGCGCGGCAGCGCCAGGCGGTAGCCCAGCCCCGGCTCTGTCACCAGCATGCGCGTGGCATCGGGCTCGGCCTCGATCTTCTGGCGCAACTGGTTGACGAGCACCCGGACGTATTGCGTGTCGGCGTTGGATTTGTCCTTCCACACCGCCATGATGATGTCGTCGTGCGATACGATCTCGCCGCGGGCGGCGACGAACACCTGCAGCAGCTTGGTCTCCCGCGAAGACAGCCGAAATACGCTCTTGTTGATGACCATGCGCCGGCTGGCGAAATCGATCTCGACGCCCTTGGCGGCGAATTTCGGCTGCACGGGCGCGTTCACATGGCGGCGCAGCGCCACGCGCAGGCGCGCAAGCAGCTCGCCGATGGCGAAGGGCTTGGCGACGTAGTCGATGGCGCCGAGGTCGAGCGCCTCGATCTTCTCGTTCTCCGAGCCGCGCGCCGACAGCACGATGATCGGCAGATTGCGGATATTCCGGCTCTCCGCGATGACCTCCTTGCCGTCGCGGTCGGGCAGGCCCAGGTCGAGGATCATGGCATCGATCCTGACGTGAGCGATGGAATCGAGCGCCTGCTGGGCGTTGCGCGCCACCGTCACGGCGTAGCCTTCCGCCTCCAGACTTGATTCCAGAACCCGGATGATCTGCTCTTCGTCGTCGACGACAAGAATGTTGCCTGGCGTACTCATGGTTTCTCTTCTTCTGCTGCCTGTAGCGTGAAACGAATCGTCAGTCCCGAGCGGCCGTCGGTGCGGGCGTGCGCCCCCACGGCGGCGCCCATCGCTTCGAGTAGCTGCTTGGTGATGTACAGTCCCAGCCCCATGCCATGGGCCGTGTTGCTGCCGGCGCGGTAGAAGCGGTCGAAGATGCGCGGCAGCTCGTCGGGGTTCACACCCGGACCGCAATCGGTGATCTCGATCTGAAACCGTCCGCCGGCCTGCGCCGCCTTCACCGACACCGTCGAGCCGATCTCGCTGTACTTGATGGCGTTTTCCGACAGGTTGACCAGCGCGTTGAACAACAGCATCGGGTCCGCGAGCACCGTGGCATTGGGCGGAATCTGCGTGTTGAGAACGCGCAGCGCCCCGCCCATGTCGCCCAGCGCCTCCCAGGCGTCGTACACCAGCGGCTCGAGCAGCACCGGGCGCCGCTCGATCGCCAGGATGCCGGATTCGAGGCGCGTGATGCTGAGCAGGTTCTCGACGTAGCGGTTGAGGCGCGCCGCCTGGGTCTTGATGTTGACCAACAGATCGCGCTTGCGCTCCTCGCTGTGCTTTTCGCCGAGTTCGAGGAGGCTCGTCGCCGATCCCAGGATGCCGGCAAGAGGCGTGCGAAAATCATGGGAAATCGACGACAGGAGCGCCGTGCGCAGGCGCTCGGTCTGCGCCAGCAGCTCGGTTTGCGCCTTCTGCGCGCTGAGGCGGGCGCGGACGATGGCCGAAGCGCCCAGGCTGATGAGAATCGGAATCGCCTCGTTGATCTCGCCGGCGTCCTCGGTGTTGACGGCGCCCGTCAGCCAGATGACGCAACCGAGGTCGGCCCCCTCGGCGCGCAGCCTCCGCGCGCGCCAGGGACCCACGGCATAGGTGCTGTCGGCGCGCAGCTCGGGCTCGACCTCAGCCAGCACGATCGGCAGATGATCGGCGCTGCCGTGGTCGGGCGTGCCGAACTGGTCGATCACCCAGACCGACGACGAGCGGCAGAGCCGGCAGAGCGAAGCGCGCAGCTCGGCGCGCAACGATTCCTCGCTGGCAACCGTCGACAGGCCCTGACTCGCCGCGAACATGGTGCGGGCGATCTCGCGCTGGTGACGGACGTTGCTGGCGTAGTGGCCCACCCACCAGGCCACCGCGGTGAACATGAACAGATTGACGAAGTCCTGCACCGCTCCGAGCCGCAGCGACGGATCCCCGCGCAGGAACATGTTGGCGGCCAGCACCGCGACGATGCCGGCGACCAGCGCGGCGCGCGGACCGCGGGTGATGGCGGCGATGATCACGGCCGCCACGAAGATGCCCGACCCCGGCCGAATGCCGAGGACGAAATGCAGGCCCGCCGCGGTGATCGTGCCGCACAGCACCATGAGGATCGCGACGCTCGTGTCGCGCAGCTCGTCGGCCAGGCGGAAGCGGGGCTCGACGCCGAGCTGGCCCAAAGCCCTCTCCACCGCCCCTTCCGAGGGGGCGGCCACGCCGCCCGAGCGCCCGGCCTCGAGCAGCAAGCGCATGGCCGCCTGCCGCCGCCGCAGAGCATCGGCATAGACGCCGCTCACCAAGGCTCCCGCCACGAAGACGAGCGCATTGATGAAGTCCTGATGCGTCGGCGGATCGAAGATGATGGCGCCGGATTCGAACGCCGTGTGCAGCAACAGCACGGCCAGCATCGACGCGAGCAGGCCGTAAGGAACGCCGAACAAGGCCGCGACCGAGATGACCGCCGCCATGTAGAGCGATGGCCCACCCGATACATGGAAGAGATCGGTCAGCAGCGCGATGACGATCGTCGCAGCGATGACGATCGTCAGCGTCTTGAGTATTCGCCGGGAGATCGGGACCAGGGACGCGGACGCAAACGCGCGCCGAGAGTTTCCTCCGGCGGCCTGCAGCAGATCCGTTAATCCCATGACGCTCAACACCTAGACCCCACTTCTCGCCATTTGCGCGCATCCGACCGGTCGCGCACGGCAAACATTGTTTTTTCGCATTCCGAACGGAACTTCCGTTCCGTGACCTGCTCCTCTTGCTATGGCTGCCAAACCCAGGCGGGGAACCACCATGAAGCGACGATGGCGCCCGCCACAATCCCCGCGCCGAACGGGATGCCTTCACCGCGGGTCAGCACACGCGGCAAATGCATCGCCGCCGAGCCGGTTCCGTCGGCGCGAACCACCGGCAGCAGCCAGCGCATCACGACGAGTGCGATCATGAGACCGAGCCCGCAAACGGCGATCCAGAAGACCAGCGGGATCAAGCCGCCGAGCCCCGCCCACAGCGAGAGCGCGGACAAGAGCTTCGCATCGCCGGCTCCCATCTGGCGGAAAGTGTAGAACAGGATGCCCACGGTCAGGCAGAGCATGCCCGCCGCGAGGTGGCTGAACCACGGGATGGCGCCCTTGTGCAGGACGGCCACACCCACAAACAGCAACACCAGCGCCACCACGCCCGTATTGGGAATGCGATACTCCGCCAAGTCCATAAAGGCGGCGGCGATCCCGATGATGACGAAGAGCATCCAGATGATCGACATGCCGTCAGCGCTCCGTCAGCTTGACGCGCCATTCGCCGATGCGGCCGAAGTCGGCGCCCAATACGATCTCGATGGCGTCCGAGGTGGACTTCAGCTTGACGAGCGCCGGGCGCAGCGGCAGCAACGCCGCCAGCCTTGCGGCGCGGGACTCGCTGCCGCCGTGATAGAACAGCACCGTGCGATGGGTGTTGTATGAGGCGGCATCGATGCGACCGATCGGCTCGCCGCGACCGGCGAGATATTCGCCAAGGCGCGCCGCCAGACCCTCGCGGCCGGAGGCGTTGGCAATCTGCAGCCTGGCGGGCCTCACGGACGCCACCTTGCGGGCCGGAGCGGACGCGACGTGACGCAGCGGTGTCGCAACGGCCATCACCGACTGCCGCGCGAGCGAGTCGAGCTGTTGCAGCTTCGCGGCCGACGACGCCGCTGCCGCTTTCTTGCGCGCGATCGTGGAATGGTGCCGCGCCTGGCCGAAGCGCGCCGACTTCGCGAGGACGGCAACCGGCATCATCGGCACCGGTTGCTCCGCAGCGATCTCGGCGACCAGCTGCGGAGCAAGCGGCGTCACGACCACGGGCTTCGCGAGCTCGCGGGGGACCGGGTCTTCATCGACATCTACGCCGGGCGCCGGCGTGACATCGTCATCGAGAGCGACGGACGGTGCGGCCAAGGTCAAATGGGGCGCCGCCGTCGTCAGCGCGACGTGTTGGATCGGTTGCGGCGCGGGCACGATGAAATCCGCGGCGAGATCGAGCGTCGGCGGAGCCGCCAGGGACAGTCGTCCGGCGGATGTAAAGACCTGTCCTGCAATCGGACGCGGCGGCGGCGGAACAAAATCCGCGGCGAGATCGAGCGTCGGCGGAGCGGCGGCGGTCAGTCCCGGGGCGGACGTCGTCAAGGCAGCGATTTCGATTGGCTGCGGCGCCGGCAGGACGATATCCGCGTCCAGGGCGAGCGCCGGCGGCGCGGCCATGGCAAGGTGCTGCGCCGACGTGGTCAATGCCACGGGTTCGATCGGCTGCGGCGCCGGCATGGCAATGTCCGCATCCAGGTCCAGTGTTGGCGGCGCCGCCATGGCAAGGTGCTGCGCCGACGTGGTCAGTGCCACGGGTTCGATCGGCTGCGGGGCCGGCAGGACGATGTCCGCGTCCAGGGCGAGCGCCGGCGGCGCCCCCATGGCCAAGTGCGGGGCGGACGTGGTCAAGGTTGCGTCTTCCATCGACGGCTGCGGCGCGAAAGTTTGCTCAGCGAGGTCGACCGCAGGGACGCGGTCGGCAATCCCGGCAAGCTGCGGTGCCGCCGTTCGCAGAACAGGCGCCGCCATGGGAGCCACGCTTACGGGCGCGGTCTGCAGCGCTTCGACGTCCGCGTGCGACGTTGCCGCCGGCATCTGGTCGGCCACGGGGCTGATCGGCGCGAAGACCAGCGGCGCCTTGGAAATGTCGAGACTCCAGGTGTTGGCGCCGGTCTTTTCCAGCGCCACGGGCGGCGCGGCCGCAGCGACCGGCCTGGGTGCGGACTGTTGCGCCATCAGCGCTTCGTTGGCATTCAGGACCCGGGCGACGACCGCCGGCGTGCCGGCCTGCTGCGCCAGGACGGCGCGCGCGCGTGCCGCAAGGTCCTCGGCCCGGGCCACTTCGCCATAACGCAGATGCAGAAAGGCCAGGTTGCTGAGGGTCTCGGCGGAGTTCGCATCGAGCGCCAGCGCCTTCTGGAACAGCTGTTCGGCGACGTCGCGGCGGCCGATGCGGTCATAGGCGACCGCCTCGCCATTGAGCGCGCGGATGGAATTGGGGTCGCGTCCCAGCTCGGCATCGAAGGCCTCGATGGCCAGACCGAAATTGCCGATCTCGAGCTCGTGCTTGCCGCGTTCGTAGTCGGGAAGCTGCGACCAACCCTGGTCAGACTTGGCCAGAAGATCGGTCACCTGCTGGTTGGAATCGCTCGCGCAACTCGTCAGCAGGACACAGGCCGGGATCGCCGCGGCCAGCAAGAGTAGCTGCTTTCTCATCCCCCATGTCCTCCCGTAAAGGCCCGCAAGATCATCAACAAGGACGGACCGACCATGATCAGCATCGTGGGCGGCACCGTGAAGAACATGCTGGCGAGAGCGAGCTTCAAAGGCATCATGTTGGCCTTTTCTTCAGCCCGCATGACGCGCTTGTGGCGCATGTCCGCGGCGTAGACGCGGATCGCCTCGGCCACGCTGACGCCGAACTCGTCGGACTGGCGCAGCACGGTGACGAAGGCGGTGATGTCGTCCAGGGCAAGGCGCTGCGAAAAATCGCGGAACACGGCTACCCGGTCTTTGCCGGCCCATAACTCGTCGTTCATGATCGAGAATTCTTCGGCCAGCACCTTATTGTGGCCCTTGAGCTCGCGGGCGATGCGCCGCGCCGCCTGGTCGAAACCCTGCCCGGCCTCGATGCAGACGAGCAGCAGGTCGAGCGTGTCGGGGAAGCCCTCCTCGGCCATCTGTTTGCGCCTGGAGATCAGAAAATCGATCCACAGCGAAGGCAGCAGGAAGCCGATGATGAACGAGAACAGGATGAGCAGCACCAGGATCGGCAGCGGCAGCGAGCCCACCAGGATCGGCAGGATGATGGCGCCCAGAAGCGCGTAGGTGACGCTGAACACGGCGCGCGACAGGTGGAAAATGCGCACGGCCGACGGCAGGCGGAATCCCGCCCGGATCAGACGCAGGCGCGTCTGCGCCGTCTCCTTGTCGTCAGTCGGCGTGACGAAACGCGCGAATTTCTGGAGGATGTCGTCGTCGAGCGCAATCTTCGGCGCCACGCCGCCCCGGGCGTGATATTGCTGGGGCGCCTCGAGGCGGCGCGCCAGCCTGCGGCGATCGGCAATGATGCCGTTGGCCGCGACGACCAGGATCACGATCGCCACGAACAGCATGCCGAAGCTGGCCAGCAGATACGGGCTGGTGATGAAGTTCAGACTGCCCATGCCACTACACCTTCAGTTTTGTTATCCAGACCATCACGAGAATGTTCACGACGAGCATGATCGCCGTGATGATCACGAGAGGCGTGAAGTAGGCGAAGTCCGCCACCTTGATGTAGTAGTCGGGCTTCACGAATTGGATCCCGAGGCCGATGAGGATCGGGAAGAACGACAACAGCCAGGCGGATAGCCTGCCTTCCGCCGTGATCGCCTTGACCTTGCGGAACATGCGAAAACGCTCGCGGATCACGCCGGCCAGTTTGCTCAGCGACTCCACGAGGTTGCCGCCGGCCTCCTGCTGGATCTGAACCGCGACCATCAGATAGCCGAGATCCTGCAGGGGCACGCGCTCGATCATGGCGCGCAGCGCATCGGGTATGCCGAGACCGTAGCTGATGGCCTCCGAGGCGATGGCGAATTCCCGGCCGATCGGCGCGGGCATCTCGCGCGCGATGACTCCGATAGAGGCGCTGAGCGGATGGCCGACGCGCAGGCTGCGCACGACCAGGTCGATGGCATCGGGCAGCTGCTCCTCGAACTTCGCCACCCGCCGGTTCCTCAGCACCACGTAATAAAGCAACATCGGTCCCGCCCCGATCGCGAGCGCCAGCGGATAAGCGATGATGAGAATGCGTGCCGGCAGGAAGAGGGTGAACAGAACGGCGGCAGCGGCGGCGATACCGCCGGCGATCAGGACCGCGCTGTCGAGCTTGAGTGCCGAACCGGACTGGGCCACGAGCCGCGACAGCGGGCCGTGGAACGGCATGCGCTCGGCCAGGGCGCGGCCCTGTCTCTCCTGTTCGCGGACCACCACGATGCGCGCGTTGTCCGCCGTCTCCGCCAGACGGCGGCCGACGACCTCGTCCTCGCCGCGTGACTTGCGGACGAACCCGTAGATGGCATCCGCGACAAGGGCGCCGCAGAGGAACACCGCCAGAGCGTAAAGGGGAAGATCTTGCATGCCGCTCACCCCGCCACCATCTTCTGGATTTCCTGGGGAATGGGCATGCCGTAATCCTCGGCGAGCCGCATGAACCGCGGCCGGATGCCCGTCGAGCGATGCTCGCCGATGATGCGGCCTTCCGTATCAACGGCGGTGCGCTCGAAACGATAGATCTCCTGCATGGTCACGACATCGCCCTCCATGCCGAGGATTTCCTGGATCGACGTGACCCGACGCTTGCCGTCGGTGTGGCGGGCGATCTGGATCACGACGTGGATGGCCGAAGCGATCTGGCCCCGCAGCGATTTCTGCGGAATGTCGATGCCGGTCATGCCCACCATGTGTTCCAGGCGGGTCAAGGCCTCGCGCGGGCCGTTGGCGTGGACCGTGGTCATCGAGCCGTCATGGCCGGTGTTCATCGCCTGAAGCATGTCCAGCACCTCGGCGCCGCGCACTTCGCCCACGATGATGCGGTCGGGGCGCATGCGCAGCGAGTTCTTGAGCAGATCGCGCTGCGTCACCTCGCCGGCGTTCTCGAGATTCGCGGGACGGGTCTCGACGCGGCAGACATGCGTCTGCTGAAGCTGGAGCTCCGCGGTGTCCTCGATGGTGATGATGCGCTCCTTGTTGGCGACGTAGCTCGACAGCGCGTTGAGCAGCGTCGTCTTGCCCGAGCCCGTGCCGCCCGAGATCAGCACGTTGCGCCGCGTCGCGACGATGAGCGAGAACAGCGCCGCCATCTGCTGGTTGATGGTGCCGATCTCGACCAGCCGGTTCATGGTGTAGGGAATCTTCGAGAATTTTCTGATCGACAGCAGCGGCCCGTCGACCGCGCAAGGAGGAACCAGCGCATTGACGCGGCTGCCGTCGGGCAGACGGGCGTCCATCCAGGGCTGCGATTCGTCGACCCGGCGCCCCGCTCCGCTGACGATCTTCTGGATGACGCGCATCAGGTGGCGCTCGTCCTTGAAGCGGGCCGAGGTGCGTTCGAGCTGGCCTTTGCGCTCCACAAAGACATGTTCATGCGTGTTGACGAGGATGTCGGTGACCGTCGGATCCTTGAGATAGGGCTCGAGCGGTCCCAGGCCCAAGACCTCGTCGAGCACCTCTTCCGTCAGCTGCGTGTACTCCGCGGTGTTGAGCGTGACACCCTCGGAGGTGAGGATCTTGCGGATCATCGGGCTCAACTCGCGGCCCAGCTCCTCGCGCGTCACCCGGTCGAGCACGCTGAGATTCAGCACGCCGAGAAGCTTCTCGTGGAGATACACCTTGAGATCGGTATTGCGGGAGACCGGCACGTTGGGAGCGAGCCGCTCGGCACCGTCGTTGAGGACCCGCAGCGGCTGAGTATCGATGACTTCAGCGGTCTCATCCGCCTGGGAGAAAATGCGCGACATGACTTACCTCACGAGAACCCGAACAAAGAGAACTTGCGGCCCTGCCGCGCCAGCTGCGAAACGCCGAGATCCTCCAGCAGCATCTTCTCGATGGCCTGCGCAAAGGCGCTCTGCGGCTTGATCCGCATGGCGGGCTGGCCGTGATTGTGCGACTGCAGGACCAGCTCGTAGTCGTTGGGCACGAGATGATCGACCGGGCGGCCGATCGCCTTGGTGAACTGGCTCAGCGCGATGGCCGCGCCCTTGCCGGAGCTGTTGAAGCGGTTGACCACGATCTTGAGCGGCAGATGGCCCAGCTCCTCCTGATGCATGAGATGCAGGAAGCGCGAAAGGCGGTGCGCGGCGGGAATCGTCATCGGCGTCACCAGGTAGATCTGCGAGGCGGCGCGCAGGACGACTTCCGTCCACGGTGCCAGGGCCACCGGCAGATCGACCACGACGTTCGAAAACTTGCTCTTGGCGAGCTGGATCAGCTCGGTGACGGTGGACGGCTTCAGCCCGTTGAGCGGCAAGGGAAAGCGCGGCGACGTCAGGATGTGGATGGCGTCATGCTGCGACAGCATCCCTTCGAACATCATGCGGTCGAGGCGGCTGGGATCGTCGATCAGCTCCTGCACCGGGGAGGCGAAGTTCATGTCGAGCAGGTTGCCGGCGCTGCCGAACTGCACATCGAGGTCGAGCAGGCAGCAGCCGCGCGGCGCGCTGGCCTCGGCCAGGGCATAGGCCGAGTTGACCGCGAAGGTCGTGGCGCCGGCGCCGCCGGCGACATGGGCGAAGACGATGACGTTGCTGCGCGAGCCCGGTTCGACCCGGCCCAGCGCCTTGAGACGGCCGAACGTCTCGCGCGCCTCGTCGGGGTTGATCGGCTTGAGCAGCACGTCTTCGGCGCCCGCCCGGAAGGCGTGCAGCGCCGCTCCGTCGCTGCCGCGCGGCGACAGGGCCACGATGCGGCAGCCGTCGGCATCCCCTGAGGATTTCAGCGCCTCGATGTAGGACAAATCCTCCTTGTCGCCGGGATCGCTGTCCACCAGCAGGAGGTCGGCGGACTTGCCGTCGCTGAAGGTGTTCTGCAGCGGCCAGTCCGACCGCTTCATGACTTGCACCTCGATCTCGTTGACGGGACGCAGCGCCGCCAGGAGCGGGATGCTGTCGCGTTCGGCGCGCACCAGCAGCAGGACCCTAAGGCCGGCGATCAAGTGATCCGGTTCCGGCTGGACCTCCGGATCGAAAGCATCATGTTTGGTCATCCGCGGCACCTAGTCTCTCATCCTCAACAAGTACTTCCTCCGGTATTGAGGGTTCCGGAGGTACCCAAATTCTGCGTGCTGAGATCTTCAGCGATCAGCGTCGCCGCCATCGGCGGGATCGTCGACAGAGCGCTCCCGAAGAAGCTACCGAGCACGTCGGCAAAGCCCGACGGGAACGGCACGTTACTGACCTCCACCGTCACCGCCGGTTCCAGAGGCCCGCCGACGAAACCGACGCCGGCATAGGTGTATGTCACCGTGACGTTGCTCGGCTGCAGGTTCGGCAATACCGCCTTCATCCGGCAATACACGTCGGAGAAAGGCTTCTGATTGGCGCATGCACTTCCAGTGCAGGACGAGGTCGTGAAGCCCGAATTGTAGCAGGGATCGCTGGCGCCCTGGCTGATGTCGCAGGGCGCGCCGAACAGCGGAGTGCCCGACGACGGCGTGTTGAAGGTCGCCGCCGGCGCCGTGACGATCCAGTCGCTGATGATGGCCCAACGGGCGCCGACCTGGGCCGCCTTCTGCGCCGTCTGCCACCAGAACAGCGCCAGCGCGATTTCCAGGATCATGAACGTGACGATGACGAACGAGAACATGATGGCGACGAATTCCACCGTCGTCCCGCCCGTCTCGCATCGAAGGAAGCACACGATCCGCCTCATCGCTCAACTCCCGATCCACATCACGCGGTCGACGATCTGCATCGTGTAGAGTTCGTTGACGCCGATATAGCCCAGCAGGCTCAGCGTCATCGGAATCTGCGCCGCAAGCTTCACGTCGGTGACGTCCTGGTTGAACGGCAGGCAATCCGTACCCACAGCGCTGCAGGTCGCACAGCGGCCCGTCGTCGTGCAGGATTCCGTGGTTTCGGTGATCGAAGGCGATGTGGCTCCGCCAACATTCCACGGCCAGTGCTTCGTGCACCCCGTGGTGGTGGTGCCGCATTGGGCAAGATTTTCAGCCTGCAAGATGCTGGCGGCCGTGACGCTCGAGGTGTGCGACAGATACCGCGCCGCGACCTCCATGTCGGTGCTGGCGATCTCGTACGCCAGAAAGGCGCGGCCGAACTCGAAGCAGACCGCGAGCCCGGCGAGCAGCACCGGAACGCTGGCGACGAATTCAACGGTCACCGAACCCGTCTGGCTCCGCAGGAAGCTCTTCAATTTCCCAGGAAATTGCCGCATCGCGCGCCCCTAGCGGTAAAGAACGGCGAGGCTGTGAACCAAACCGCTCTTGTCGTTGGGGGTGAGCAGGCCGCGGACCTCGGCGTAGAGCGTTCCGTTCGTGCTGGTCGACATGGCCGTCGGAGGATTGGCGTCATAGCCGATCGGCTCGGTCATGAAGACCTTGAGGTAGGCCAGTATGCCCGGGTTCACGGCATTGCCGTGCACGTTCCACGCCTGGCAATTCACGATGGCGACGAAAAGTTCGCGACGGTCGAGGTTGGGATTGTCGGGGGCGGCGGCGGAAGCGCAGGTCGGATTGCCGTTCTCGCCTCCCGAAGCGCTGAGATTCACAATGCCGTCCCTGGTGTTGCCGGACTGGCTCGCCTGGATCTCGTAGCGATAAACGTCCCATCGTGTCTGGAGGCCCGGCGGCAACGCCGGATCGCTGGGATGAGCCTTGCTCCAATAAGTCCGCAGGTCGGCCGTGCGCACGCCAACGCCGATCGGCCCGGAACCGCAGGGATAATTGGTCGAACCGTCGACCGTGAAGCACTCCGTGCCGCTGGCATTCTTGTCGCGAGGCAGCGGCACGGTCGGTGCCGTCAGCGTCGATGTCCCGGAGAACTTGTTGGCGTTGTTCGGACACAGCGAATTCTGGCTGTAGTCGCAGACGCCGTTCTTGAGGACGCAGACGCCCTTTTCCACATTGGCAGCGGGTGCATAGTTCGAGTTTGTCGGAGACAGTGCGTTGTTTTCGTAGATGTCAAACCGCACGTTGATGGCCTGGTAACGCGGCGTCGAATTGCCGGTCTGGACATTTGCGGTCGCATTCGTTGCCAGGCACTGGGTCTGGGCATCGACGGCCGCCAGCATGCAGTCGAGCTGTTTGTTGGTGCCGCCGCCGGCACTGGCGCAAGGGCCGCCCGCATTCGACCAAGGGGATATGAAACCGAAATTGCCCGGCGACCAGTTGTTGCTGTTGCCCGAAGCATCGGTCAGCTTCACTTGCCGCCCGATGGGCACGTTGAAGGGATAGTTCACATTCGTGTTGCCGGCCGGCTCACTCGGATTGCAGATCATGAGCGGCGTGAAGGCGCATGTCTTCTGCACATATCCGGCGGTCGCCTGCAGTTGCAGCGTCGAATTGCCCGCCATCGCGTTGCTGCCGAGGAACATGTCGGCGATCGGCAGTACCACGTAGGTGACGCTGAGCGGCGCCGAAGAGACGGCCACATACTTGGCACTGGCGTCGACGCTGGAGGGGCACTTCGTCGTCCACGTGCTGCTGGTCGCGTCGTAAACGCACAAAACCGTATCGCTCGCCGTGGGCGTGGGGCCGCCACCCGATCCCAGCGCGCTGAGGAAGACGAGGTTCAGAACCTTCATCTGCGACGTCGTGAAGCTGTATGAAGTCCTGATAATCGGCCCCTTGGGCGCGCCATGCGGCGTGCCGTTCCAGTAACACTGGGCCTGTCCCGTCGCCGCATCGCAGGCGCGCGAGACGGCGTTGTTCTGCGCGTCGAGCTGCGAAGCAGAAGCCAGAGTCAGATCGTCCACATAGGTCTGCATCTGGCCGTGCACGCCGTATACACGGCCGATGTCGATGGCCAACCCGCCGATCGCCATGATGATGACGAAGAAGAACAGGGTCAGAATCGTCATGGTGCCGGCTTCCTCACGGAAGAAGGCCCTAAGACTCGCTTCTGCACCCCTCCGGCTCATGAAGACCCGTCATCCCTATTGCGAGGAGCCGCCGCTCCCACTGCTTCCGCCGCTGCCGCTGCTGCCGAGCTGCGTGCCGATGGTGATGTCGGCAGGCTGCTTCACCTTGTCCTTGGCGTAGCGATCCTGCGCCAGGCCAGCCCGCTCCCCGTTCATCGCCTCGGGAGGCGTCGCGGTCTGCGACGCCAGCGGATTGACGATCTGGGCGTCCATGTCGCGCTTGAGGGCGTCGCCGAAATGCGAGTCGAACTGGCCCTCAGTGGCATTAGAATCCGTGCCGTTGCCGGCACAGGCCGCGAGCAGCGGCAAGGCGCACATCAAAGCGGCTATCGCGGTCCTGTTCATGGCAGCACGTACCCCTGATTGTCCTTGGTTTCCGGCTTCGATGCGGGCTCTTCGACGTCGCCGGTGCCGTAGTGCTGCAGCGGCGTCGGCAGCACGACGCTGTCGGCGGGCGTCGTCAGGTTCTTGGCGACCGTCGGCGCCACCAGGTGCACCGTCACGATCATCACCAGGTCCGTCTGCTGATGCTGGAAATTGGCCGAGCGGAACAGCGCGCCGAGCACCGGCACGTTGCCGAGCAGCGGCAGCTGGTTGGTGGTGTTGGTGAAGTCGTCCTGCAGCAGGCCGGCGACCGCGAAGCTCTCGCCGTCATTCATCTCGACGGTGGTGTGGGCGCGGCGCACCTTGAGGGCCGGCACCTGGATGCCGTTGGCGGTCACCGACAAGGTCTTGTCGAGCGAACTCACTTCCGACTTGATCACCAGGTTGACGAGATTCTTGCCGATGATGGTCGGCGTGAACGCCAGCGAGACGCCGAATTCCTTGAACTCGACCGTCACCGTCGGAACCACGCCCGTGGTCAGCGACTGCGCCACGGGAATCGGGAATTCGCCGCCTGCCAGGAAGCTCGCCGTGTCGCCCGACAGCGCCACCAGATTGGGCTGGGCGAGCGTGCGCACCAGGCCTTTCTGTTCCAGGGCATCGAGCTCGGCGGTGAGATTGTAGTTGCCGTGGCTGAAGGTCCCGAGGATCGTGCCGAAGGCGTTGGCGGCGGTGCCGACGCCCGTCGCGGAGGTGATGGCGTCGCCGCCGGCGGTGTATTGGAGCTTGGTGTTGATCCCCAGCTCCTGCTCCGCGTTGCGCGACACTTCGGCGAACTTGACCTGCAGCAGGATCTGCTGGGTGCCCGACAGCGACAACAGGTTGGCGACCTTGCCCGGTGCGTAGTGATCCGCAATCGTCAGGATCTGGTGCAAGTGATCGGCGCTCGACACCGTGCCGTCGAGCGAGATGGCATCGCCGGCCGGCACGACATTGATGTTCTCATCCGGCATCAGCTCGTGCAGCCGCTGCTTCAGGCCGTCGATGTCGTAGGTCACGACGACATCGACGACGGCGATGATCTGGCCGCCCGCCCGCCGGATGGTGAGGTTCGTCGTGCCGTACTTCTTACCCAGCACGTAGATGAGATTGCGCGACAGCGGCAGGACATCGGCGATGTCCTTGTCGCCGACGTTGATCTCGCGAAACGACTGGTCCACATGCAGCAGCTGCGACTTGGCAACCGGCACGTAGATCTGCCCGGACGTCTGGCCCGACCGCACATCCGTCATGGGAGCGGAGGACAGCGCCGCATCCCTGTCCCTGGCGGCGGCCCCTTGCGCCGCCGCAAGAAGCGCCAGCGCCAGGACGATAAATCCGCGGAGCATTCTCATCCCCCGATCCCCTATTGGTTGATCGTTGTGTTGACGGCCGCGCCGCTGCCATAGCGGACGCGCACCGACGGTCCGCCCTCGGCGCGCCGTTCGCGGCGCGGACCGGCGAGATCCTTCTCCGAGACATTGGCGATCGCGACGTGATCGAGCGTGTCCTGATTGCGCAGAGTGAGGCTGAGCGTGCCGGCCTGTTGCGCCAGGATCAGCTTCTCGGCCTGCTCAGGCGTCACTTCGACAGTCGCGGTGTGTCCGACCACCGGCTTGTCGGCGCGCTGGTCGGCGAGTTGATCGATGCCGAGCACGGTGATGCTCTGAAAGATGACGTCGGTGTTGAGCACGTTGTTGATGCGCCGCGTCAACATCACGTCGACGTGGTCGCCGGGAAGGATGAATCCGGACACCCCGGAAACATCATCGATATGGATGGATACCGCGCGCATGCCGTCCGGCACCCGCGCCGACATGGTCGGCCTCGATCCGAAGCCGGAGACCTTGCTCCTGAGCACGGGTTCGCCCGGAACCATGGCCGCGATCACGATGCGGTCGTTGGGATTCTTGGTGCCCTTGAACAATTCGTCGGTGCTGGCGAAGGCGCCCTGAGGAACGGAGGCCCGCGGCCAGGCGACCACCTGCAACAGATCCGGCGTCAACGGCGTGCCGAACGGCAGTTCCGTCTTGGCCACCACCGCCGTCGTCATCGGTATGGGAGCCGGCGAGCTGTTGAGCACGCCCCGCACGTAGACGGTCATCAGCGCGATGGCAGCGATTGCCATCACGATGCCGCCGATCAAGCTCAAATAGGAGCGCTGCATGGCACCTCCTCAAATGCCCGTACAAGGCCAAGCGCTGCCGTGCGCCTTCCCGGGGACGGACATCACTCACTGAAGAATTTCGGTAGGCGCGGCCCCGACCAAGCCAGCCAGCGGCCAGCCGGGGCCCCTTGCCCTGCTAGCAGCCTGACGTGGAACCGCTGTTGCTATTCGCGGTCGACCAGCAACTCGACAAATTGTTGCCGATGTTGTTCGCCGGCGTCTTGAGACCGTTCAGGACGATCCAACCCACCGTGATCGCGCCGATCGCGAGGGCGCCGGCAAGCGCCACCCACTCCACGGTCACCAGACCGTCTTCCGACGTCACAAACCCGCCCAGATGCGCGCGGATGCGCGCCAAGTTCATGCTCATTTCAGCCACCTTTGTTGTCCGTTGACCCAACCATGTGCCGGCACCGGCTCATCCGGCCCGGCTTTGCTTCACTTACAATTCGACGTTGAACCGGCCGCTTGAGCTGCGGCGGCCTCACAGGACGTAATGCCGTTGCCGATCGTATTCGCGGGTGCTTGAAGACCGTTCATAACGATCCACCCGACCGTGATCGCGCCGACAAAGAGGGCGCCGGCAAGCGCCACCCATTCGACGGTGACCAGTCCGTCTTCCGACTTGAAGAAATCAGCCGGGCCACGCAGCCCGCGCTCGAACGCAGCACGCAACATGATGCTTATGCCTTTGTGATTACCCAACCCCATCCGGCGAACCGGCCACGCTAAGAACATACAAACTGAATAAAATCTAAACATACTTTTCTCATTGCGACAATAGGCGCAGATGAGATTCTTTTTCTTCTCTTGATTAATCACCGAATCTCTGCTGACGGCACTTGTTCTATACTTGCACAATAGAAATATAGATCAGCCGCATGCTCAGTATTACTGGCATGTGCCAATCCATGACACACCATTACTCATGATGACTTTGATTTACGACTCTCAACTCTTAATGAGTTCGGTCGGAGACAAGGAAAGACGATACAAGACGGCAACGCTGCCGGCACCTACGCTGGTGCACATGTTCGTCCCTTGTGTCCGCGCTGAACCCCCAATCACCAGCCGGCACCGCCCCACACGCGGCTTCGCCGGATGGCGCCACACCTCCTTCAGGACATGATTGAAATGCGCCTGCGACTTAGAACTGTCTAAGATTAACGCTGATCAGCCCTGGTACCCGCGGCACTCCCACATGCCTGTAGGCAAGCTTATACGGCACATTGCGAATGATAATAAATGCATAATGTTATTATAATGAATCTAAACTCGCTTCCGGCTGGAAGAACAAGGCGTTACCGAAGGTCCCGTGAGATAACGGTCATTCGAGCGGCTTATCAGGGACGCGCGCCCTGACACGGTCATCCGGAAATCGAGCTCAAGGGTTGAACGACTTCGGCACACTCTATGTTTGTGAAGATAATTCCCAAATTATATCAGCGGGTTATACGGGCAAGTGGGACGGCTTCCGGCGAGCCGCCGCCGCGCGGGCCGGGACATCTTTCCCCCGGCATCACGGGGGCGGGACGCGGGAGCGCTCTTTGCGTAATGGGGTCGCAATGACGTTCCAATAAGAAAACCGCGTCAGGGCATCCTTTTTCCAAGGCACGCTTCGACGACCGAGTACCAGTCGGCGCGCGACAGCGCGAATGCCTCTGCCGCCAGGCATGCATGCAGGCGGTCGACGCTTGTGGTTCCCAGAATCGGAGTGACCGGCGCAGGATGAGAGCGCAGAAACGCCACGGCCATCGCCTCCAGCGCCACGCCGGCCTTGGCGGCCAGGCGCTGCAGAACCTCGAACACGCGGTTTTCGGAAACGGATTTCGGCGCCGCGAGGCGGCCACCGGCCAGCGGCGACCACGCGGCGACCGCGATGCCGCGCTGCATTGCCTGGTCGAGCGTGCCGTCGAACAGCGGTTCGACATGCATCGCCGAGAATTCGATCTGATGCGCGACGATCGGGGACTTCATGAAGCGCGACAGCACCTCGATTTCGGCGACCGTGAAATTCGACACTCCGACATTGGCAATCTTGCCTGCCGCCACCAGGGCATCAAGCGTCGCCGCCAGCTCCGCCGGATGGGTGAGCAGATCCGGGCGATGCACATAGAAGAGATCGATGCGTTCGACTCCCAGGCGCCCAAGACTCGCCTCGCAGGCGGCCGTCAGATAGGCGCGCGACGAGTTGTACGGCACGCCGGGTTCGACGCCCGCCTTCGTCGCGAGCACGGCGCCGTCGAACAGGGACGGGGCACGCCGGCGCAGTTCGCCGAGCAGGCGCTCCGAACCGCCGGCGCCGCCGTAGACGTCCGCGGTGTCGAGGTGATCGATGCCACGCTCCCGCGCCGCCGAGAGGACGGCGCGCGCCGTGGCGAGGTCGTCCTCGCGATAGCGCCAGAAGCCATAGGCAAAGCGGAGCTTCGTCGGTTCGGACAAGGCCAGCATGTGCAATTCCCCGCGAGCAGAAAGCCGTGCTGCGCTTTGACAGCGTTGTCACTTCGGCCGAATTTGGGTACGATCTCAAGAGGATAGCCGAGTCCCGGCCGCCAGGCCAGCCGTCGAGGGAGGAAACGGATGCTCACGCTGAGGTCGGCATGCCGGGCCGCTGCGGCGTGCGTGGTCTGTTGCGCGGTCTGTGCGAGCCCGGCGCTGGCGGGAACGTCGATCGCGCTCAAGCGCACCGCCATCCTGCATTACATCAGTGGTCTGCCGGCCGAGCAGAAGACGCTCGTCGCAACGCAGGTCAACGAATACGAAGTCTACATCGACTGCACCTCGGCGGACCGCCTGCGGCAGATGACGGGCAAACGCGTCGCCCTGCTTGGCCTCGAATTGATGAACGCCATCGCCTACCCGCCCTACGAATCCTACCTCGTCGACCGGGCCGTGACGCAGACCGAGGCCGGCGGGCTGGTGACCATGTCGTGGCATGAGCGCAATCCCGTGGAGGTGTGCCAGCGCGGCGAATATTACGAATGCGCCAAGAAGGCGATGACCGCCCAGACGCTGCAAGCCGTGCTCACGCCCGGAACCCGCGAGCATCAGCTGTGGCTCAGCGACGTGGATGCCATCGCCAAGGTGCTGCGCCGCCTTCAGTCGCGGGGCGTGGTCGTGCTGTTCCGCCCCTATCACGAGATGAACGGCAATTGGTTCTGGTGGGGCCAAAAGGACGCCTATCCCAGGCTGTGGGACGCGCTCTACGACGAGCTGGTCGTGCGCCAGAAGCTGGAGAACCTCATCTGGGTGTGGTCCATCGACCGCGACGCGCCCGATGCCGCGCCCTATTTTCCCGCAAGGCACAGGCCCGACGTCGTCGGTACGGACGTCTATGAGGCCGATCCCGCCACGCCCAAATATGCGGCGGCCCGGGCCGGTCTCGCCGCGCTCAGCGGGGGCGCGCCCTTCGCCATCACCGAAACGGGATTGGCGCCGGCGTCCAAGGTCCTCGATGAGACGAACCCGGCCTGGGTGCTGCTGTGGGGCGACAATATCAACGTCAACTGGACTTGGAACGGCCAATGCCCGAGCTGCAACACGCCGCAGCAGATCGCAGGCTTCTTCGCGCTCGCCCGCATCGTCACGCTCGACAAGCTGCCCCCCGCGCTGCGCGCCACCATCTCATCGGGCGTGGCAAATCCCCATCCGCTCCACCAACCGGAGCCGTATTGTCCGTCGCAGCTTCATTGACACCGATCAGGATCATCATGACGTCCGAATTCCACAACCGCCTCAGCCAGCTGCAAAGCCGGCATCGCGACTTGATCGAACGGCCCAACCACGCCGTCGAACACCACAACGGCATCTACCGCCGCTGGGCGAATCCGGTCCTGACGGCAGAGCACGTTCCGCTCGACTGGCGCTACGACCTCGATCCGGCGACGAACCCGTTCCTCATGGAACGCCTCGGGATCAACGCGGCCTTCAATGCGGGCGCCATCCAGCACGACGGCAAATACCTGCTGGTGGCGCGCGTGGAAGGTGTCGACCGCAAATCGTTCTTCGCGGTGGCCGAAAGCGCCGGCGGCGTGGACCGCTTCCGCTTCTGGGACTACCCCGTGACGCTGCCACAGACGGACGAGCCCGACACCAACGTCTACGACATGCGGCTGACCCGGCACGAGGACGGCTGGATCTACGGCCTGTTCTGCACCGAGCGGAAGGACAGATCGCGGCCGGACGACGCTTCGGCTGCGGTCGCGCAGTGCGGCATCGTCCGCACCCGCGATCTCGAGACCTGGGAGCGGCTGCCCGATCTGGTCACCAACTCGGGCCAGCAGCGCAACGTGGTGCTGCATCCGGAATTCGTGAACGGCAAGTATGGGCTCTACACGCGGCCGCAGGACGGCTTCATCAGCGTGGGCAGCGGCGGCGGCATCGGCTGGGGCTTGACAGACGACATGACGCGGGCGCGCATCGACGAGGAGGTCATCGTCGACGGCAAGCTCTATCACACGATCAAGGAAGTGAAGAACGGTCAGGGGCCGGCGCCGATCAAGACGACCAAAGGCTGGCTGCATCTGGCGCATGGCGTGCGCAACACGGCGGCCGGGCTGCGTTATGTGCTGTACATGTTCATGACCGCGCTCGATAAGCCATGGCAGGTCACCCACGCCCCGGGGGGCCACTTCATTGCCCCCAAGGCCGGGGAGCGCGTCGGCGACGTCTCGAACGTGGTGTTCTCCAACGGCTGGATCGCCAACGACCGGGGCGACGTGTTCATCTACTACGCCTCGTCGGACACACGCCTGCATGTGGCGACTTCGAGCATCGAGCGGCTCCTGGATTACGTCACGAACACGCCGCCCGACGCCTTGACCTCGGCGGCCTGCGCGGCGCAACGCACCGAGCTGATCCGCAAGAACCTGGCGCTCAAGGACGCCGGGAACTGAACCCCGCTTTCGGGGCGCGCAGCGCTACGGCGCCGCCTTCGCGGCCGCCTGGTCGGCCTCGAGCGTCTTCAGCGCGAAGAGCCAGATATAGGCGTAGCAGACCATCGGCACGACGAAGGAGACCGTCAGCCCCATGGTATCCGCCGCGCGCGCCTGCAGCATGGGCACCACCGCACCGCCGAAGATGGCCATGACGAGGATCCCCGAACCACGGCCGGTCAACGGGCCAAGGCCGCGGATGGCCAGCGTGAAAATCGTCGGGAACATGATGGAATTGCACATGCCCACCAGCAGGATCGCCCACATGGCGAGAGGACCGTGGGCCAGCATCGACACCACGATCAGGAACACCGCGGCGATGCAGTTGTCGGCCAGCATCTTCGACGGCGGCACGAAACGCAGCAGAAACGCGCCGATGACGAAGCGTCCGACCATGGCGCCGCCCCAGTAGAAGCTGAGATAGCGCGCCGCATCGGCCGTCGTCATATGACTGATGTGGGGCGAGGTCGTGTAACTGATCAGAAAGCTGCCGATCGAGACTTCGGCGCCGACATAGACGAAGATGGCCACGGCGCCCATCACGAGCGCCTTGTGCCGCCACAAGGAATCGCTGGCTTCGGCCTCATTGCGCGGATGGGTCGCGAACTTGGGAAGGCGCGTCACCCAGATCAGCAAGGCGAGCAGGAAGAGCACGGCGGCGATGCCGAGATACGGCATCTGGACGGCGCGCGCGTCGGCCAGGCGATCCGCCAGGGATTCGACGGCACCAGCGGCAGACTGCCCGGCCTTCGTCTGCGACAGGATCAGGAGGCCGCCGAACCAGGGTCCGACCGTCGTGGCGAGAGAGTTGAAGCCCTGGACCAGATTGAGGCGCGCGGATGCGGTCTTCTCCGGGCCCAGCACCGCGACATAGGGATTGGCCGCGACCTGAAGAAGCGTGATGCCGGCCGCCAGGATGAAGAGCGCCAGAAGGAACAGGCCGTAAGAAGGAACGCCGGCCGCCGGGATGAATACCAGGCAGCCCGCGCCCATCACGGCCAACCCGATCATGATGGCATATTTGTAGCCGACCCATTCGATCAGAGCCGCCGACGGCAGCGACATCACGAGATAGCTACCGAAGAACACGAACTGGATGAGCATGGTCTGGACGTAGTTCATCTCGAATACCGCCTTGAGATGCGGCACGAGGACGTCGTTCAGGACCGTGCAGAACCCCCACATGAAGAACAGCGTCGTGAGGACGCCGAGGGCGACGGCGTGGCTCTTTTGGGGCGCTGCGACAGGCGCACTTTCTTGGCGCGTTTCCACAGAAGACTCCCGTAACGTGGCTGTCCTTCGCAGGAAGGACTTGGTCTTGCGGCGGCCGGCATGGGCAAACTGCGATGTCGTCGCAAATGCCCGGATCGGGCGATTCCTAAATATCTTAGCATCGATCGCGCCGAGATTTGACAGCGCTGTCCTCAGTCGAGGCGCGAACCCGCCATGTTAGCGCAAACAGCTATGCCGCCCCGGTCATTCGAGCGATGAAGGCGCGGTGCCCGGGCAGCGCCATCGCCGCCTGCCGGACCTGCTGGCGCGTTCCAAGCATGCGCCGGCGCACCTCGTCGATGTCATGGATATCGACGAGCGGTTCGTAGCGGCGCGGCATCACGTCCTGGCCGAGCAATACGGCGACCCAGTTCGCCATGCCAAAGAGATCATAAGGGGCCTGGGCCGGCACGCGTCCGTGGCTGCGGAACAGCTCCATCCGGCCGGACAAGGAATCGGGCACGGCCATGGCGCGGCAATCCCTCCACAGCGCGGCATCGTCGCGCCCGTTCGCCTTGTAGTGAAGGATGACGAAGTCGCGGACAGCCTCGGTCTCGTGCGCGACGAGGCGATCGTAGTGCTCGACCTCCGTCGGGTCCGGCCGCGGCCCTGGGAAGATGTCGACGAAGGCCAACACGGACGACTGAATGAGGTGGATGCTGGTGGACTCCAGAGGTTCGATGAAGCCGCTCGAAAGCCCGATGGCGATGCAGTTGCGGTTCCACGCCTTGCGCCGCCGTCCGGTGACGAAGCGCAGCGGCTTCGGCTCGCTGGTCGCCGGTCCCTCCAGGTTGGCGAGCAGCGTGCAGACTGCTTCGTCGTCGCTGGAGTGCGCGCTGCTGTAGACGTAGCCGTTGCCGGTGCGGTGCTGCAGCGGGATGCGCCACTGCCAGCCCGCGCCCAGCGCCGTCGCACGCGTGTAAGGCGGGTATTCCTCCATTTCGGCGCTATGGACCGCAAAGGCGCGATCGCAGGGCAGCCAGCGCGTCCATTCCTCATAGCCCGTCTTCAGCGCCTGCTCGATCAACAGGCCACGAAATCCCGTGCAATCCACGAAATAGTCCGCCTCGATGCGCCGCCCGTCGTCGAGCACGAGAGCCTCGATGAAACCGTCCTCCCCGCGCAGCGGAACGCCGGCGATCTTTCCTTCGATACGCTCGACGCCCAGGCCCTCGGAATAACGCCGCAGGAACTGCGCATAGAGCGATGCGTCGAAATGAAAGGCCGTGGCGACGGTGGAAAAAATCGAGCGCGGATCGCCGGTGGACCTGGCGCATTTGTTGAGCCCGGCAGCGGTCGCGCAGAGCGAGTAGTCGTCGAGCGGCGTGTCGTCGCCCAAAGCGCGCAACTTCAGCCAATACTGGTACAGATGCGAGTCCTCGCGGCCGGTGCCGAAGATGCCGAAGGGGTGGAAATAGCTGTGGCCAAGCCGGGTCCAGTCCCGGAACTGGATGGCGAGCTTGTACGTGGCTTTGGTGGCCCGCAGGAATTCGCCCTCGTCGAGACCGAGGAAGGCGTTGAACGCGTGGATCGGCGGTACCGTCGCCTCGCCCACGCCGATGGCGGCGATATCGGGCGATTCCACGAGACGGATCGCGCAGCGTCCGCGCACCGTCCGCGCCAGGGCGGCAGCGGCCATCCAGCCGGCCGTGCCGCCGCCGGCTATTGCGATGCACC
>JAGWNK010000112.1 GCA_028871345.1 Alphaproteobacteria bacterium
CGGCTCGCCGAGGTGCGCTCGCTTGCGGTTGCCAAAGAGCATCAGGGCAAAGGCATCGGTACGGCACTTATCGAAGCATGCCTGCGGCAAGCAAAAGAGCTGGGCGTGCAGGAACTCATCGCCATCACGAGCGCCCTTCCCCTCTTCGAAAAGTACGGCTTTAGCACCTTCAAGGGCGAAAAATTCGCGCTGATCAAAGTGCTTGAGACATAAAGAAGTCGGCCCATCCGCACGATGCAGATGGGCCCAGAAATATACTTCATTGGCGCTGCTGTTACGCAGCCGCAGGGAGCTCCGCCGCCGGGAACGAGTCAGCGGCGATCAAGTCGGAAGCCAGCAACGCCTCGATGATATCGTGGCGATTCGCCCTGATCTGCATGGCGAATGCGGTAGCGTTCGGCAGCACCGTGCGCAGGTAGCAGCCGCGTTTCAGGCTCTTCTTGGCATTCCGGTACACGAGGCGCCGCCATTCGGCGATGCCGCCCTGTAGCGCAGCGACACAACCGCCGCAGATTTCCGCCATCAACGGGTATTCTCGCCGGTCTGAAATGTCGCCATGACCGCGCTGAAGGTCTTGCTGGAGACGGTCGAGGTGCATGCGGATCATTCGCCGCTTGTACCACCGTGACACCGGCCCATCGCCGATTGTAATCGAAGCGTTTCCGCCCGCGACGAAAGCCTGCTCGACAGGATTGAGGTGCCACACCTCGTAGGGATGGTCGACAATGTCGTCGGCGTCCGGATACTTATCCATCTTCCGAATCACCTCGATGCGATCGACGCCGGCGCACTTGAGCTGTTCTTGCAGCTTCCCGCGTCGTTTGGCATTCAATGCGGGCATGATGCGGTGGCCCCACAGGCCCTGCGAAACCCAGCGGTCGGGCTCCACTATGTGTACCTCACCGCTCACGTATGGCTTGTCCTCCGGCCGCGCGCCGACGTTGTTCTGCGTGAGACTGCGGATGCGCTCGCTGAGGGCGTTGGCCCGATATTCTTCCTCGGTCGTCAGGCCAATGGCCAGGAGGTAGCGCATGGAGACTTCCGGGAAAACATCGGAATAGCCCATGACGAAATTGTGGTGGCCTCCTTCGCAGTTCAGGAGATCGACGACGGCGCCATCGACTGCGGCCCGCTGCAGCTCGGTGCAATACAATCCGTTGAGTCCGCACATAGCGACTCTCCTTGCTGATTACGATGTGAAAGAGCGATCGCCCTTCCAACGGCACAGTATCATGAACCCATGCCTCGCCAAAACCGCAGCTTGGCGTGTCTAACTGATCAATACTGCGCCTTGAGCGCCGCGATTTCCGCGGATGTGAGCGAGCGCCACACGACGAGCCAATTGGTGGCTATCTGCTGCTGCGCGTACGCGAGCGCCACTTCCCCATCGCACACTTTCTGGTGCAGGTAATTCTCCACGAGGTCTTTCTCATGGAAGCCAGGGGTCGGCTTGGCAGCCTCGGGAAAGAGATTAGCGATATCGTTGGCGCCGCCAAGCTCAAGCGGAATGAGGTGGTCGACCTCATACGCG
>JAGWNK010000113.1 GCA_028871345.1 Alphaproteobacteria bacterium
CAACAGCTTGACCGCCGCGTCGGACATGACGCAAAACGGGCCGCGGCAGTAGGCGATGATCTCCTTGCCCCGGGGCAGTTCGCGCAGCCGGACTTCGAGTTCATCCAAAGGCATGGAGCGCGCCTCGGGCAGATGGGCCGCGAGGAACTCGACCTCGGGCCGAACGTCGATGAGCATGGCCCGGCCGGCGCGAACCTTGTCGAGCAGGGTCCGGCTGCTTTCCAGAGTGAGGCGCTCGGGCCCGGAGAACAGGCGCTGCATGACCATCTGCAGGTCGACCACATGGGTTTCGGCCACCCCGCGCAGCGCCACCCACAAGGCCGAGACGTCCGCCCCGCTCAGGCGGTAGATGCGGCTCTTGCCGTCCTGGCGCACGGCCACGAGGTGCGCCGCCTTGAGCACCCGCAGATGCGCGCTGGCGAGCTTGACGTCGATGGCCGCCTCGCGGGCCAGCGTCTCGACGGCCTTCTCGCCCTGCGCAAGCAACTCCAGCAACTCCAGGCGCTTGGGGCTGGAGACGGCGCGGCCGATGCGGGCGACCTGCTCGTAGAGATGGTTCTTGAGTTCGCGTGAATTCATGCGCACATTCTAACGATTAAACGAATGTCGTCAAGCGGGGCACCCAAACCCAGGCGCCAGGGGCAGAGCTCAAGCCGGCGGGCGCCGGCTCACTGCGGCATCACGCCGCTGTCGGCGCCGACAGGCGGCGCACCGCGTTCACGAAGCGTTCGAGGGTCGGCGACAACGCACCGGGGGCCAGCCGGATATCGAGCAGCTGAAAGCGCCCGCGCGTGGTGTGTGCGCGCGCCAATGCGGCCTTGAGCTGGGCACGCGTCCGCACCACCATGCCGTCGCCGCCCATGCCGGCCGCCATGGAGGCGAAGTCCCAGGCTGGCAGGGCATTGAAGCGCGCTTCGGGTTCGAACACGTGCAGCATCTCCCAGGCGGCGTTGTTGAACACGAGGACGATCGGGTCCCAGCCATAGCGCCCGGCGTTGCCCAGCTCCCAGCCCGTCATCTGAAAGGCCCCGTCGCCGACCAGAATGATCGGGCGCTGCCCGGTCGCCGCCTGGAGGCCCAGCCCCGCCGGCACGCCGTAGCCCATCGACGCGTAGTAGCCCGGCGCGATCAATTCGGCCGGCCCCATGTCCATGGCGGTGAACAGACAGTCGCCGACGTCGCTGGCGAGCGGCATGGAGCCGTGGCGGCGGAACAGATCGTTGACCGCGGCGGCGATGTCGAGCGGGGCGACCGACGCCTCGTCCGCGATCCATTCCGGGACCGGCACCGCGATGGCTTGCGCCACGGCGGCCGCGGCCTCGCCGGCGGGAATCCGCTCGAGCAGGGCGTCGATCAGGGCGGCCAGCGGCAACTCGGGATAGACATGGTGCCCCATCACGACACGGCCCTCGAGGGCCTGGATGGCATGCCGGAGATCGATGCGCCGGGCCGACACGGCGAAGTTGGTGTCCGACACGATCACGCCGAGAAGCAGCAGCGCGTCGGC
>JAGWNK010000004.1 GCA_028871345.1 Alphaproteobacteria bacterium
TTGACTTCGTCAGCGCCTACAACTTCGCCAAGAGGCTAAAGACCCTCAAAGGTCTCACGCCCTACGAGTACATCTGCAAAGTATGGACAAAAGAGCCCGAGCGGTTCACGCTTGATCCTCTCCATCAAATGCCGGGACTAAACATCTAGCCTTTTCTTGAGGCGTGCGGCCGGCGTGGCCGTCAATTGTCTTTGAGCCAAAGCGGATGTGCGGCGGGTGAGCTGGCTCTTCTTGCTCCTCGGTATCCCACCACCTGAGAACAGCTATTGCCGCATCTTCCGGAATGACAGCGCTGCCGTCCGGGTAGCGGGCGTCGGTGAGCGCATAGGCATCTTCGAGCGCGAAGTTCTTTTCGAGGCCATTCGCGCAAAACGCTTCGCAGAGCACCTGCGCAAACCGATGCTTCAAAGGACGTTCAGACATCGCAGTCATGGCACCGCTCCGCTGGGCCGACGTGTGTCCGGCCGGGTCCTGTCCGTCCTCGCCCAAGGCCGGCGCCCGGAGCGCACGCGAATGATACCGTTTGGAACGAACTTGGATTCATCATACTCGCAGGACGACAGCACCGAATCCGTCCAGGGCGAGCGGTCCTCGGTGCCGCACAGGTTGCCTCCTTCGGTACATCGCGTTCCTCGGGCGACGGCTTCCCGCGCCGCACGCTCATCTTCAGCCGACACCCAGAGACACCTGGGGACCATCGACGAAGCCTTCCACAGCGGGCTGCGGAGGCCCCTCTTGAGCGGTGTCAGACGATACACGGGCATGGCTCTTCCCTCCATGATGGCCTCGATGGCGCGTTCGGTGTGGCGTTCTCGTCGGCGCAACAAACTTCCGTGTCTCTGCCAGCGGCAATCCGTTCGCTGAGCAACCGTGCGGACCACAATCCCAGTGGAAACGTCACGATCAATCCATAGAGCTGGGTCATCGCCAGGAGATATGGGGTGCGGCCGAGGACAACCAGGTGATCGGCGCACTGCACCACATAGTGACCGTTCGATGGATGCGCATGCAGCAGGTCCCCGCCGACCGCAGCCATGACGAGTGAACAGGACACATAATTTGCCAGGCCAAGACCGACGCCACACTTCCATATGTTCGGAGACGCCATGGATGCTCCCTGCTGCCGCGCCTGGCCGAGTGCGGTCCCTCACGCCGACAAAACGCGCGAGAACCCATGAGGACTTTGCGGTGGTCCGATTTGTCGCACCCTCCGGATAATATCGGAAAAGCCCAACAGTTCTCGGGATAGAAGGTGACGGAAACCCGCGGTTCAGCCTTCGTGTGCGGCGAGTGCAGAGGCGGGCAGGATAATCCCGCAGCGCACGCCTTGCGGCAGGAATTCCAAGCCCACATGCGCGCCGCTTTCCATTTTGAGGGCACGCTCGATAAGGGTGGAACCAAAGCCGCGCGAACGTGGCGCTCGGACTAACGGCCCATCGGCTTCCTGCCAAATAAGATTGAGCTGAGACTCCGCGCAGTCCCACGTCAACCGCACGGCTCCATCAGGTACGGAAAGGGCACCGTATTTCATGGCATTGGTGCAAAGCTCGTGCAGAGCCATTCCAAGTGCCTGAGCGGCGCCGGGCGTGAGCCGTATAGCGGGCCCTTGGGCGTGAATGCGTGTGCCCGACGGATGATCGCAAAAGCCCGCTTGTGCGCGCACCAACTCGCCGACTTCCACGCCTTCCCAGTTCGAGCGAACGAGCAGATCGTGGCAGGCTGCCAGGGCCGCAATGCGCTTGGTAAAACTTTCCGCGAATTCACGGGGGTCGCAGTCGCGGGCGGCGAGATGGGCGATCGCTTGCACCACGGCCAGCAGGTTCTTGGATCGATGGTTTACCTCTCGCATGAGCAGCGCGACCTTCTGCTCAGCTTTCCGGCTGACGGTGTCGTCTCTCACGACGGCAACGAGTCCGGAGATATCTCCGTTGCCGCACCTGATTGCCGCCAGGCTCTCGGAGACATCGACACGGGAATCCGATTTCGTTCTGATCTGGGTCTCGATCGTGATGTTGGCTCCGCCCTGGAGTACCTGCCGGACGCGATCCCAATCTTTGTCCATCAGGTCGGGCGGAATCAGCGTCTTGATGCTGCGTCCGATGATCTTCTCAGCAGTATAGCCATGGAGACGGGCGGCCGCCGGGTTCCAGCTCTGGATATTGCCGTGCTTGTCCAGTGCGAAGATGCCGTCAGCGGAGGCACTGATGATGAATTCGTTGACGAGGCGAATGCCGAGGTGGCTTACATCCGATATGATCAGCCCGCGCACATGGCCGCTGTCAAGAGGCACCGGGACCGACGACATCAATGCCGGCAAGGGGCCAATGGGGCTTTTGAGCTCGATCTCGTGTTGGACCTGGTCTCGCCGTACCAGCTCCATTATTCCGCCCATGTCCGGGGTTTGGACGACGACATCGTCCAACGCCGTGCCCAGCAATCTCTGGCGATCCCTTCCGACGATCCGGGCAAACGCGGAATTGCAGTAAAGGATAAGACCGCTATCGGAGACCGTGAGGGCACCTTCGGCCATCTGTTCGATCAATAATTGATAGGGTTCGGCGGCGCTCTTGAGCGTGTAAACGGCAGGGCTGCCCCGCCCATTAACGACCAACGCGTCCACCTCGCCATCGCGGATGGCGCGCAACAGTTCCTCTGCCGCCTCGGCGCGCGCTTGGGCTTTCCGCAGTTCAGCCTGCAGCCAGTGCATGTCGCCTGATGGATCGGCGGGCATTGCCCGCTGCCCCGCGTTCATTTCAGCCCTTTGCGATCCAGAAAAGGGAAACTGCACCCACCAAGCAACCGGGCCAAGAGCGCCGCCGCCGGTCCGAGCGTGCTTTCCGCCGGAAATCAGCCGCCCACCACATCGCTCCCCCAAAGTTCCCAAGCGCCCGTCGGCGCCATGCTCTTGGAAGCTCTGATCGAGGATACAGCCTGAGACACTCCAGCGAAAGTCTTGCGTGCATTGGAGCGCTCCAACCAAATTGACCAAATCCGCTGGTCGGCAGCCAATTTTTCGATCACAGGCTAACGGCGAGCGTTTGTAGGCACCTCTTGCTGGTCTCCCGCTCAGAACTTGCGTTGCGATCCACTCTCGACCCAACGGGGTGGAGCTGCAAGCCTATCGCGTCTCGCGCGGCGGGCGTTTCTCGAGGAAGGCGCAGATGCCTTCTTCGGCCTCCAGGTGCAGCATGTTCTCGGTCATCACCCGCGCGGCGTCGTCATAGGCTTCGCTCAAGCCCATCTCGAGCTGGCGATAGAAGGTTTCCTTGCCTTTCTTCACGGCAATGCGCGGCTTCGACGCGATGAGGTTCGCGAGGGCCATGGTCTCGCGTTCCAAGTCCTCCGGCACCGTCATGCGGTTGATCAATCCGAGGTGCCAGGCCTGCGACGCGGATACGGCTTCGCCTGTCAACAGCATTTCCATCGCATGCTTGCGCGACAGGTTGCGCGACAGCGCCACGGCCGGCGTCGAGCAGAACAGGCCGATGTTCACGCCTGGCGTGGCGAACGAGGCCGACGAGGAGGCGACGGCGAGATCGCAGCTCGCCACCAGCTGGCAGCCCGCCGCGGTGGCGATGCCCTGGACCTCGGCGATCACGGGCTTGGGATGGCGCACGATGGTCTGCATCAGGGCGGAGCAGCGGGCGAAGAGGGCGGCGAACGCCGCCTTGCCATGGTCGATGTCCTTGCGGTGGGCTGTCATCTCCTTGAGGTCATGGCCGGCACAATAGGCGGGGCCGGCGGCGGCCAGCACGATGACGCGGACGGCAGTGCTGCGCGCCGCCTGATCGAGAGCCGATTGCAGGGCCAGCATCAGCGCTTCGCTGAGGGCATTGCGCGCCTGGGGCCGGTTCATGGTCAGGCGCAGGACGCGGTCGACCTGGGCGGCCAAGACCAGCGGAGTCGAAGACGGTGCATTCATAGGACGACTGTAGGGGGTGGCGGGCCCGGGCCCAAGAGTGCCGGCATCATCTACGGTATTATAATACCGCACATGGAAAATGCCGCCCCGACGGGCTTTTCCCTTGACGCCGCCTGCAGCGACCCGTAGAAGGGCCCCCGCTCAAACGGAACAACACACATGAAAACCTACTCGGCCAAGGCCTCCGAGATCGAGAAGAAGTGGGTCGTGATCGACGCCAGCGGGCTGGTGGTCGGCCGTCTTGCCTCGCTCGTCGCGCTGCGCTTGCGCGGCAAGCACAAGCCCGGCTTCACGCCGCACATGGACTGCGGCGACAACGTCATCATCGTCAACGCCGCCAAGGTGCTGCTCACCGGCCAGAAGCTGAAGAAGAAGGTGTACTACCACCACACCGGCTACATCGGCGGCATCAAGGAGCGCGTCGCGGGTGACATCATGCGCGGGGCACATCCCGAGCGGATCGTCGAGAAGGCGGTGGAGCGCATGCTGCCGCGCGGTCCCCTCGGCCGGCGCCAGCTCGCCAACCTGCGCGTCTATCCGGGGGCGGAGCATCCCCACGAGGCGCAGCAGCCTGAGAAGATCGACATCGCCAAAATGAATCCCAAGAACACCAGACACCACGTGAAGGCGGCCTGACATGGCAGAAGATGTGAAGAGCTTCGGCGACCTGAAATCCACGCTGATCAAGGCGAAGACGCAGGTGCCGGCGGGCCAGGCGGCCGAGCAGGGCGCCTCGAAGAAGGACGCCAAGGGCCGAGCCTATGCCACCGGCCGGCGCAAGGACGCGGTCGCCCGCGTCTGGATCAAGCCGGGCAAGGGCGTGATCACGGTCAACAACAAGGAAGAGAAGGTCTACTTCGCACGACCGGTGCTGCGCATGATCCTGCGCCAACCGCTGATCGCGGCGGGCCGCGACGGCCAGTTCGACGTCATCGTCTCGGTGACGGGTGGCGGCTTGTCGGGGCAGGCCGGCGCGGTGCGTCACGGCATCAGTCGGGCCCTGGTGGCCTATGAGCCGGGGCTGCGCGCGGTGCTGAAGCCCGGCGGCTTCCTGACGCGCGATCCGCGCGCCGTGGAGCGCAAGAAGTACGGCCGTCCCAAGGCGCGCCGCAGCTTCCAGTTCTCGAAGCGCTGATCGGGGTTACAGGACATTGGGCAGCGGCTTGCGGAAACGCAGGCCGCTGTCTTGCTTTCGAGAAGCAGTGGGCAACGGCGGAACGTCGCCTCGTTTCGCGCGAGGCGGCGCTTGTCGGCACGGGGAACACACCCATCGCGGGGTCGCTTGCTTCCCGATCAACCCCATCTACTTGAAACTCATAAGCAAAAACGGATCGAACCGGTTTCGGTGCTCGTCGCGCGAATTCGACAACAAATTCCGAGTTCTACATGCTCCGGTTGGGGATTAACTACCCGTTATACGAGTGGTTGCATACTTGAGCGCCTGTATCTCTCTGGTGAATAGGATGCAAGAGCCGAACAGACGACTTCTCGTTGCGGGGTCACCGTCATCGGTGCCCGCAGCACTCCTGCGAGCCCTGGAAGACCGGACCAGACTTGCCCAGCAGGAGCTGGCCCAGCGGACCGATGCCGGCGACGATGTCCTGGCCTATCTCGCCGAACATGGCGGGGTTACGACACGGCGAGCCGTCGCCGCCAACCTTGCGGCACCACGCAGCGCGAACCTGCGCCTCTGCGACGACGAGGAAGAGGACGTACGAGGCGAGCTGGCCCGCAAGATCGCACGGCTTCTTCCGGACATCTCTCCCAACGAAGCCAGCAGCCTTCGCGATCACTGCGTTGAGCTCCTGGAAAAGCTCGCCAACGATCAAGCACCGCGTGTCCGCGGCATGCTCGCCGAAGAAATCAAGCGGCTGGCTTGTGTACCCAAGTCCGTGGTCGACCGTCTGGCTCACGACGTCGAGGAGATCGTGTCGACCCCGATCCTGGAATATTCGCCGCTGCTGTCGGATGCGGATCTCATCGAGATCATTGCCGGCGCCCAGGTCGAGCGGGTGCTGACGGCCATTGCCCGCCGCCAGCCGCTAGGCGCCGACGTCAGCGACGCCGTCGTCGGATCCCTGGATATTCCCGTCCTTGCGACACTGCTCGCCAACCCAAAGGCGACGGTTCGTACGGAAACGCTCTACCGGATCGCCGTGTCCGCGGAGAAGATTTCCGCTCTGCACGAGCTGCTGGTGTTGCGCAGCGATTTGTCGGTGCGAACCATCCGCCGCCTGGCCACGTTTGTCGGAACGAAGCTTCTCGAAATGCTCGCCGACCGGCATAACCTGGATGAAGCGACCAGTGAGATCATTCACCGCCGCCTGCAAGAACGCCTGCAAAAAGACAGCGAGAACGACACGGACGCCGCTGCGCGCCTGCCGGCAAGAATGCGCGACGCGATCGATGAAGAGACCGTCGAGATTGCCGTTCGGCGCGGCGACAAGGTCGCCGTCGTCCGCGCCCTCGCGACGTTGACGGAGGTTCCGCCCGACACGATCCGCTGCGCCTTCGAAGCGCGCGCGCCCCACGCGATGATCGCGCTCGTCTGGAAGGCGGGCCTTTCCATGCGCCTGGCCTATCACATCCAGGTCTTCGTCATGCACCTTGCTCCCTCCGACCGCGTCGCGGCGCGGAACGGCAAGTACTTTCCCTTCACCAAGGAGGAAATGGCGTGGCAATTGGGGATACTTGGCGTTCTTCCTCCAACCGGCCAAGCCTGACCTTGGTCATCGTATCGCGGAACAATTGCTTCATGGCCGCGCGGCATCAGGATGCAAGGCATCGGGACGAATTGAGGTATTCTTGTTGACTCCTATATCTCGCCGGTTATAGGTTCAACCGATAGCCCGTGAGTTATCGATCGCAGTGCCCCAGACCCACGATGACCTGTTCCGGACGCTCGCCGATCCGACGCGTAGGGCCATCTTCGAACGGCTCTGCCGCGAAGGGGAACAGACAGTGTGGGCGCTAACGGAGCGCGCGGGCGTTTCACAGCCGGCCGTCTCCAAGCATTTGAGGGTACTAAAGCAGGCCCGCCTGGTACGCGACCGCCACGCCGGCCGCGAAACGCATTACAGCGCGCAACTCGGTGCCTTGGCCCCGTTGATCGACTGGACAGGCCAAATGACCGGATTTTGGCAGAACCGCTTCGACCGCCTCGAAGACCTTCTCAAGAGGATGGACCAATGAACAAACCCGAGACGTTGTCCGTCGTTATCGAACGCGAGGTTCCGCATCCGCCTGAGAAGATCTGGCGGGCGCTTACCCAGCCGCACCTGATCGAGGCCTGGCTGATGAAGAATGATTTCAAGCCTGCCATGGACCACCAATTCAGTTTTCGCGCAGACTGGGGCAGCGTCGCGTGCAAGGTCCTGGCCATCGAACCGAACAAGACGCTGTCCTACACCTGGGCCGCATACGGCTTGGAAAGTGTCGTCACCTGGACTCTCACGCCCACCGGCACCGGAACGCATTTGCGCATGGAGCAGTCCGGATTCCGCCCCGACCAGCAGCAGGCCTACCAGGGCGCAAGTTTCGGGTGGCAGAATTTCCTGGCCAATCTCGAGCAAGTCTTGGCGCAGGCGGAATGACATCGAGCCGTGCAAAGCGTTTGGGCGGAAGAGAGACGGCATGACGAACAGCGCATCGCGGAACAAGTCTCCATCCCAGATGATCGACGCGCGGATCAAGGAACTCGGCGACTGGCGGGGAAAGATGCTCAGCCGGCTGCGCGCCTTGATCAAGGAGGCCGATCCCGATGTCGTCGAGGAATGGAAGTGGAGGGGTGTTCCGGTATGGTATCATGACGGGATGGTCTGCACCGGCGAGACTTACAAGAACGCCGTGAAGATGACCTTCGCCAAAGGCGCCGCCTTGGATGATCCCGCGCACTTGTTCAATTCCAGCCTTGACGGGAACACCAGGCGCGCCATCGATATCCACGAAGGCGAGACGATCAACGCCGAGGCACTGAAGAAGCTCGTCCGGGCAGCGGTGGCGCTCAACAAATCAAAGAGCTGACCGGGAGGCGATCACGATCGCTTTCTGCATCCCGCCGTCGCCATTCGCGTCACACACGTGGACGGCTGGCACCGGCAAAGCCCGAAAACGGGTTGGCCGGCGTACGCCCCAGATAGGACTTCGCGAGTTCCTCGGGACGTATGAACTCGTCGCGGAACCAGGGAAAAGTCTTGGGGGAAAATGCGGTGACGAGCCAGTTCGACAGCCGACGCACGCGCGGGATGCGAGCGGCTCCCGGGTGGTAGGTCATCCAGATGTCCACCGGCAGATGGACGTCGAGGTCCACCGGAACGATAGGGGCGCCGATCGCATGCACATAGGTCGGCAGCATGCCGATGCCGGCACCCTTGGTGATCGACCAGTAGTTGGCACTGCTGACGTTGGTGCGCAGGGAGATCAGTCCCTCGGGGCGCGTGCCGGGGAACACGTGGTCATAGAGCTGCTTGGCCTGCGAATGTTCGTCGGACTGCAGCACGATGCGGTGGTTGCGCAATTCCGCGATCGTCTTTGGCACACCAAAGGTGTCGAGGTAGGACTGCGCCGCGAACGGCACGAGATGCAGCCGCCCCAGCTTGGTCACCAGCAATTCCTTTGCCGTGGGGCGGGTGAGCTGCACCGAGATGTCGGCTTCGAGCCGCAGGACGTCAGCCGAATGCATGGCGCAGATGACGTCGAGCATCAGCTTCGGATTGGCGCGCTGGAAGTCCACGAGATAGGGCGCCAGCCAGAAAGTGCCAAGGCCCTCGGTGATGGCCAGGCGAATCTCGCCCGTCAGGGTCTGGTTCGTCCGGTCGCGCGCCTGCACCAGGGCGAAGGCGGCCTGTTCCATCTGCTGGACCGCGGCGAGGATCGTCTCGCCTTCCGCCGTTAACCGTATGCCGTCGTTGTGACGCGTAATCAGCGTCACGCCGAGCGACCGCTCGAAAGCGGCAATGCGCCGGCGCACGGCGTTGAACGACAGCTCGATGTGCTCTGCCGTGGCGCGAAAACTGCGATTCCGGACCAGTTCGAGGAACAGATGGGCGCCATCCCAGTCGATGAACCCCTTAGGTCTCGCCTGGAGCACGTGATCCCCTACGGGAACACGACGTTCACGAATCGCCGGCATACGGGGCCGCCCCCCTTTCGGTAGAACAAATATACGCAAACTGTGGGGTGCAGGAAATGACAGAACACTGCTCGACGGTTGTGTTTCAGACAAACCCGGCCGCCGCCTCAAAAAAGTGCCGCCCGCTCGAACAGATCGATGCCAGCCGCATGGCCAGGCATCTCGTCATTTACCAAGGGGACGGCGAAACCATCGCTCGCCTGATCCCCGAGGCAGACGCCCGCATCGGCAGCCTGGCCGAGGTGTCCGTCGTCCGCAGAGTGGCCGCGCACAACCCGGATTCCTTCTGGGCCATCGCGCGCCGCACCAAGGATTTCGGAAGTCCGCAAGCGGAAGGATTCGTCGCCCTCCTGTTCCTGACGCGCGAGGGGCTCAACGATCTGGCGGCGAGGAAATTCAACGCCCACGACCCCGATCCGGCACTCTTGACACCCGCAGGACAGAGACCGGAGGCCATCTACGTCTGGGCGGCCTATGCCGAGGGGAGGCTGGCGCCCGCCGTGGCGCTGGTGCTGCAGAAGATCTCGGTTCCGCCCTACACGGATGTGCCGCTGTACGCCCGCACCACCACGAAGGACGGGACGCGCTTCACGGAGAGCCTCGGGTTCCGGCGCGCCGGCGACATCGGCGGCGCCGATGCTTCGCATCTCTATGTCTACGAGCGCTCGAAGTCCAAGCCGACCAACGCGCCCGCCTATGACACCTATCACAAGGGCGCCGACCGCAGGACGCTGTCGGTGACCGTGGCTCGGAGCATGGAAGACTGGCTGCGTGTGGCCAGCATCCGCAGCGCCGTCTACATCGGGGAACAGGAGTGCCCCTTCGAAGAGGAATTCGACGGCAACGACTTCTCGGCCATCCACCTCATCGGCTATGTGGGCGACGAACCCAGCGGCTGCATCCGCATCCGCCACTTCGCGGAATTCGCCAAGATCGAACGCCTGGCGGTGCGCAAGGAATTCCGCAACACCCGTCTTTCATTCCAGCTGGTGAAGGCCGCCATCGAACTGTGCCGGGCGAAGGGCTACCGCCGCCTTTACGGACACTCGCAGCGCCGGCTGATGAATTTCTGGAGCCGCTTCGGCTTCATCCCGATGCCCGGCGGAAAAGGTTTCGTGTTCTCCGATTTCGACTACGTGGAGATCGTGCTCGACATCGAACCGCTGCCCGATGCCATCAGGATCGGCATGGACCCTTACGTGATCATCAGGCCCGAAGGCCGGTGGCACGAGCCGGGTATCCTCGAGCGGTCCGCCGCCAGGCCGGTGTCGCGGCCCTCCGTCGGATTCGTCCGCCAATGAGCATCGTGGTCTCGATCGACCACTATCGCAGGCGGCGGCTCGTGCCGCCGCTTGTGTTCGTCGAACTGCAGGAAAACCAGCTGTCCCGGAACAGCGCCGTTGCCGCCGCCGAGACCGTCACTGTGCTGAACCGTTGCCGGCTGCTGCTCGATTATGCCAGGTCCAACGGCTGGCCGCTCGGCTTCGTGGGCGCCCGTTGCGGCAAGAGGAAGCGCTGCGGAATCAGCTGGATCGAGGGCTTCGAGCCGCGGCGCAACGACATGGTGTTCGAACGCACGGACGCATCCTGCTACACGAACCGGGAGTTCGCCGATGCCATGACCGTCGCGGGCAGCGTGTTCGTGCTCGCGGGTTTCGCGGGCGAACGAACCTGCCTTGCGACGGTGATGGACACCGCCCGCAATGGCCATCAGGCCGGGCTGATAGAGGATGCCACCACGGCAGGCGGACTGCCGGGGCTCAGCGTCGCCGAGAGCCACAGGGCCATGGTGGCGATCGCGAGCCAATACGCGACGATCGTGACAGCGAGGCGTTGGATGGAAGTGGCGGGGACTGTCCAATCACAGCTGGAGCCAACATATGACATCGGACGTCCTTGATAAAATGGAAGAGAGCGCGGCCGTGCTTCGTCACGAGATCGAGAAACTCGATCTTCTGGGCCTCAGCTTCGCCGCGTCTCTCGTCCGCATCGCCCATCTGGATCTCCAGATGCGCCTTCACAAGGTGACGGGAGGCGAAATCGACGTGCTCACGCTCGCGGCAAACGCCCTCGAACACGAGCGGCTCACGCGCCAAGGGCGCGTCTTTGAAACACCGGGCCAACCGGCTCCTGTATCATCGAAAGGCCAGTGATGTCTCAGAGAAGCGGCGCGGCTCGTTCACGAGCCGCAGGAAAGGCAGCCGACCGGCGTCCGGTCGTTCGTGAAGAGGTGGCATTGACGGCGTATCTCGCACTGCTGCACGCCGATCAATGGCTCTTCCTCGCCGACGGGATGCTGGGAAGCGACGCGCGGATCGTCGATGGAAAATCGATGAGCGAAATCCGCCGCTCCATCGCGGATCATCTCGAATACCTGCAGCCTCGCGCCTACAGGCGGCTTCACGGCAGCGAGCCCTCTCAACGGAACGTGGCCGGGCCGGAGCAGAAAGAGAGACTATGAGCGACGACGCAAATCAAATGCGGGCGGCACATTTCGCCCATTTCTGCGAACTGATGCCGGAACTTGTCGCCAGGCTGTCCTGGTCGCGCGAGGGGATCGAAGCCCATCGGACAAGGGCCCTTCGCGAACTGCTCGGTCACGCCAAGCGGCATGCGCCATGGCACGCGGCGCGCCTAGCCCACTTGGACCCGGAGCGCGCGACGATCGAGGACCTGGCCAGCATACCGCCGATGACGAAGAGCGATCTGATGCACAATTGGGACGCGATCGTCACGGTGCCCGGCGCGAGCCTGAAGGTCGCCGAGGAAGCCGTACGCAACATGCGCGACCAGTTCTACATCTGGGGCAACCACACGCTGTTCGCCTCCGGAGGAACCGGGGGTCGGCCGGGCTTGTTTGTCAACGACTGGACCTCGCTGGCCATGAACTGGGGGGGAATGTCGCGTACCATCCGGCCCTATCTCGCCTCGCTGCCGCTGCCCGGCGGGGGCATCCCACACAACTACCGCACCGTCGCCGTCGGCGCCGAGATGTCGGGTCACGGATCGTTCGTCGTGGGACGGGTCTTCTCGAACCCGGCCAACCCGACACGCATGCTGTCGGGCTGGCGGTCGGTGGCAGAGCTTATTCCGAAATTGAACGCGGCCCAGCCTCAGCTGCTGTCCTGCTATCCCAACCTGATTCCGGCGCTGGCGGCGGCGGCGCGCTCGGGCGAACTCAAAATCGACCCGCTGGCGATCGTCTGCGGCGGCGAGCATTTTCCCGATCACAGCCAGCGGCTGGCGCGCGAGACATGGCCGGAGGCGGCCATCATGACCTGCTGGGGCACCAGCGAGGGCGGCGGCACGCATCCCTGCGTCAGCGGCGACGGATTTCATGTGAGCGAAGACCAGGTCATCATCGAGCCGGTGGACGAAACCGGGGCGCCGACCATGCCCGGCCAGCGTTCGGCGGGCATTTACTTCACCAATCTCTACAACAGGGCCCAACCCATCATCCGCTACCACATCGACGACGTGTTCGAGATGGATGACGAGCCATGCGCTTGCGGGTCGCTTCACCGCAAGATCCGGCAGGTCCACGGCCGCGCCTTCGAGAAGTTTCACTACGGCACCATTATTGTTCACCCCGTCACATTGCAACTTGCGGTGCTGGAACAACCGAGCATTCTGGAATACCAGATCCGTCAGACCAAGCGCGGTGCGCATCTCGCCTATCGCGGCGAAGGCGACATCGACGGCGCAAGGCTGGCCGCGAAAATGCGCCAGGCGCTGAAGAGCTACGGCGTGGTGGAGCCTGAGGTGACGGTCGAGTGCGTGGCGCAGTTGGGGCGCACATCCGTCGGGAAGCTGAAGCGATTCATTCCGCTGCCGCCGACGTCCTGAACGCCCCCGATCTGCCCGATGTTGCCAGGCGAACAAGCGCGCCCGGCGACGCACGCAACTCGGCACCGCCGGCAGGGAATAGCGGCCGCGAAAGCCCGAAATGATGGCATCGCGCGAAAATCCTCTGATTCCGGTTTACGGTTCATTGACGGAACTAAAGACCTGTCCGGGAAATCCTGTTCTGCCAACTCTTTGTTCACCTTGCAGCGGCAAAGTCGGAACGATTTTGCCCCGGGGAACGGATTGCTGGGAAAGCCCACAGGCTCGGAAACCATGCATGCGAAGTCGGGCTGGGCAAGCCCGCGCGAGCGGGAAGCCACGCGCAAGGTAATCCTGGAGGCGGCGAACAAGCTGGTCGGAGAAAGCGGGCCGGAGGCGCTCAGCTTCAGCACGATCGCCGCGGCGACGGGCATCGCGCGGGCGACGCTGTATGGATATTTCTCCAGCAAGGGCGAGTTGTTGACTCAACTCGGCGAGGATCCGACGGTCGCGGACGGGCCTACGGAGAATGTTTCAGCCGAGCCAGTCGACGAAGCGAAGGCTCCATCGCCGCCTGCGATTGCCGCGACGGACGCTGGCGATCTCATGCACGAGCAGGCCAAGGCGCTCGATGCGCTGGCGCAGCGCGTGCTCGTCCCCAAGTCGATGATGAAGGGCGGCACTGAGACGGTCATCGCCAAGCTTGAAGCGCGTCTTGCCGTCTTCGAGAAAGCCTGTCCGGAATGCGGGAAACGGGTAGACCGCGAGATCAGGGCCTTGTGGGAGAAGAGCGCGGCAACCTCTAACTTGGCGGGCCGGCTGCAAGAGAGCCTCGACGCCTTCGAAAAGCGCCAGCAGCAGATGCTGGCGGAGATGCGGCTCGAGCTGCACAATCTTACGCATCCGAAGAGTGCGAATCCGGCGCCGACCGTGATCCGGTTGCCGGTCCTGGTCGAGGCGCCGACCGAGCCCAATCCTCCCATCGAACTCGAAGCGTCGGAGCCCGAGACGGTCGGGCCGCCTCCGCCAGCGATATCGGAGAACCCAGACGCCGCAACGGACATCTCGACGAGAAGCGGGTATATTTCATCCGCGCGGCGCGCGGCAATCGACGCCGCCAAGCAGACGCAGGCTGTGCCTCGGCGGTCCCGGTACAAGACGCGCGTGTTGCTGCGCTATGCGCTTGGGGCGGCAATTCTGATATTCCTCGTCACGGCCTTCCTGGTCTTGCGGCAGGTCCTGGCGATGACGCAGGCCGATGCCGGCGTGCGGCATACGGCATCCGTGTCGCACATCGCCAAGCGCACGCTGGCGATGCAGGCGGCGGGCGGCGATCGGCAAGCACAGCTCGCCCTCGGGCTAAAGCTCATGAACGGCACCGGCGTCGCCGTGAATGTCGAAAGGGGCGTGATCTGGCTCGAGCGCGCCGCCGCGGCCGGCCTGCCTGTGGCTCAGAACCTGGTGGGCGTGCTCTATCAAACGGGTACCGGCGTGAACGCCGATATGGCCCAGGCCGCGCGCTGGTACGAAGCCGCCGCACAGCAGGGCAATGTCAAGGCCATGACCAATCTCGGAAAGCTCTACGCCGGCGGCTGGCCGCAAAGAACCGACTACACGGCAGCGGCGCGCTGGTTCTCGGCCGCCGCGAGCTACGGCGATGTCGATGCGGAATTCGACCTCGCCGTCCTCTACGAGCGGGGGCAGGGCGTGTCGCGAAGCATCGCCGACGCCTTCAAATGGTACTCGCTTGCGGGCGCGCAAGGCGACGCCAACGCCGCCGCCCGCGCCTCCATACTTTCCGCGCAACTGATGCCCGACGAACTCGCTGCGGCCGAAGCGGCAACATCCGGGTTCAGGCCCCGGCAGACGGTGTTGGCCGCGAATGCCTCGCCGCGCGACGCGAACTGATCAAGCCGGGGCTGGGGTGGTCGTGCCAAGCGGATCAGGGCCGTACTCGTTTGCGCCTTTCACGCCGGGCTGGCACCAGAAGTAGATCAGCACGACGGCAACAACCAGCGCGGCCAAATTGATGAGCCAGCCGATCGTAAAATAGAACGACAAGAACGCGACGGCGCCAAAGGGACCCGAGAGGGCCGTCAGCAGCGCGATCACCTGGATAAGGCCGCCCAGAACGACCCACAGCCACACGAGCGAGCCGTTGCGACCGATGTCCTGAAGGCGGCGCGCACCAATCCCCGCCGTGGGCAGAAGCAGTGCGAGACCGGCCACCGCGGTTAGCAGACCCAGATGGATGACTGCATCAACGACTGCCGCGCCCAGATACACGACAAAACAGGCGAGGATGAAGTACCAGAACTCCTTGCGGCTTACTCGGCCCTTGAGATCGAAATAATGCTCGGTCACGTTGCGTCGGAAGACTTCGACGACTTCCTGCGGATCCATGAGGTAGCCCCCTGCTGCAGTGCGGCCATGCGAGCAACCTCCGCGACTGTGGAGGAATCGCTGGTTATTTTCAGGTAAGTTTGCCGCAATGGACTTGTCAACGCGGATCGCTATGGAAGTACGGACCGAATCGGGCGGACGGCAGTGAAACACAGCATTTTCATCGATGGCGGGTATGGAACCACGGGCCTCGAAATCCGAGAACGCCTAGCGGCGCGCCCCGACTTTTCCCTGGTGCAGTTGGCGGAAGCCCAACGCAAGGATCCCGGCGCCCGGGCGGCCGCGCTCAACGATGCCGACGTGGTGATCCTGTGCCTGCCCGACGAGGCCGCCCGGGATGCCGTGGCCATGATCGAAAACCCCACGGTGCGCGTCATTGACGCTTCCACCGCGCATCGCACGGCGCCTGGATGGGTTTATGGCTTTCCCGAGATGGAGGCTGGCCAGCGCGAGGCCATCTCAGCGGCGAAGCGTGTGAGCAATCCGGGCTGCTGGGCGACCGCGTTCATCGCGCTTATCAGGCCGCTTGTGCGGGCAGGGATCGTGCCGGCCGATTTTCCCGTCACGGTGAACGGCGTGTCCGGCTACTCGGGCGGCGGCAAGGCCATGATACAGGAGTTTGAGGACGAGGCCGCGCCCACCCACACGAAGGCGGTCGTGCGCAGCTACGCGCTGACGCTGTCGCACAAGCACCTGCCTGAAATGCAGATGCATGCGATGCTGGCGCACCCACCGGTGTTCTCGCCGAATGTCGGCCGGTTCTATCGCGGGATGCTCGTCGACGTGCCGTTGCAGCTCTGGGCGCTGCCGGGCAGGCCCTCGGTGATGCAAGTTCACAAAGCGCTGGCAGATGCCTATCGCGGCGAAAGACTCGTCGAGGTAGCATCTCTCGAAGGCGGCACGTTGTTGCCGATGGAGGCGGCACTAGCGCTGCGGGATCCGCCGGGAGCAGTGCGTGCCGCCGCTTTGTCCGCTCTTGATGCTGAACTGTTGAAGTTGACCAACGGCTTGGCACTCTACGTGTTCGGTAACGACAAACACGGGCAGGTTCGCCTTGTCGCACTACTCGACAACCTCGGCAAAGGCGCCGGCGGCGCGGCGGTGCAGAACCTGAACATCATGCTCGGGTTACCCGAGCAGGCGGGACTCGTTTGATGTACCGCCCGAAGGCATTCGTCGTCGACGATCCTCAGTTGCTGCGCGATTTCATCCGGCGGCGATCGTTTGCCACCATCGCCGCTGTCATCGATGGCGCCGCGGCTCTCGCGTATGCTCCGGTCCTCCTCCATGTGGACGAGCACAGGGACATCTTCCGGTTCCATCTCGCCAAGAGCAATCCTGTCGCCTCTGTTGCCGATGGCGAGCAATTGACGTTCTCATTTCTCGGCCCCGACACCTACGTCTCGCCCGATTGGTACGCGAGCAAAGGCTTCGTACCGACCTGGAACTATGCGGCGATAGAGGGCAGGGGCGCGGTCCGGCGCTTGTCGGACGACGCGACGCATCGGCTTCTGGTCGATCTTTCGGCAATGCACGAAGGCCGGCTGGCGCCCAAGGCGCCGTGGACGATGGACAAGACGCCGCCGGAGAAGGTGAAGGCCATGCTACAGGCGATCGTCGGCTTCGAAGTGGCAATCACGAGCTTGCAAGGCAAGTTCAAGCTGTCGCAGGACAAAAAGCCTGAGGATGTCGCCGGCGTGATCGCGGCACTCGAGGCGCAAAGCGACGGGCGCGCCAGACACATCGCGGCCGTGATGCGGCGTTGGAATCCCAAGAGATAGTGGTGCGGGCCGGTCGAGCGGAAGCCGGCCTAAGACGCCTCTTTCGTCGCAGCCCTCGCTGCGCTGATGCGATCGGTTATGTCGGTACCTGGGCCACTCTTGCGTGGGGGCCGCCGTTTCGAATCTTCCTCGACCACGACGTCGTCGGATTTGATGCGCACGTACGTACCCGGAGCGTCGCCGAGGACTGCCAGCGCGCCGTCGCCGGGCACGCGCGCCGGAACTTTCGGACCCGACCGCTGCGACAGCCAGGCGTCCCAATCGGGCCACCAGGAACCTGGATGCTCTTTCGCGCCCGCTATCCAATCCTCGACGCGCACGGGAAGTTTCTCATTGGTCCAATATTGGTACTTCCCGCCGGCGGGCGGATTGATGACGCCCGCGATGTGGCCGGAACCGGCGAGGATGTAGCGGATCGGGCCCTTGAAGAGTTTCGCCGCCTTGTACACGGAGCGGTATGGCGCGATGTGGTCTTCCTTCGCCGACTGCAGATAGACAGGCACCGCGACCTCGTGCAGATCGAGCGAGACGTCGCCGAACTTCATCTTGCCGAGCGCCAAGGCGTTGTCGCGGTAGCATTCGCGCAGGTAGAAGAGGTGCATATTCTCGGGCATGCGCGTCGTGTCGGAGTTCCAGTAGAGCAGGTCGAAGGGCGCCGGCGTCTTGCCTAAGAGGTAGTTGCTGATGACGAACGACCAAATGAGATCGTTGGCACGCAGCATATTGAAGGTCGTCGCCATCTTACGGCCCTGCAACAAGCCCCCGTCGGCCTCCATCTGCTTTTTCAAGGCATCGAGCTGAACATCGTCCACGAAGATCTTGAGATCTCCGGCCTCGCTGAAATCGACCTGCGCCGCCCAGAAGGTGGCCGAATGGATGCGGTCGTCGCCGGTCTTCGCCATATAGGCAAGCGTGGCCCCCAAAAGCGTACCGCCGATGCAATAGCCGACAACGTTGGGATCGCGCACGCCGGTGGCCTGATGCACGGCGTCGAGGGCCGCGAAAATGCCGTCGCGCATGTAGTCCTCGAAGTTCTTGTCGGCGAGGCTGCGGTCAGGATTGATCCAGGAGACGACGAACACCGTGTAGCCCTGGCCGACCAGCCAGCGGACGAAGGAATTCTCCGGACGCAGGTCGAGGATGTAGAACTTGTTGATCCAGGGCGGAAAGATCAGCAACGGACGCTCGTAAACCTCCGGCGTGGTCGGCGTGTATTGCAGGAGCTCGAATAGCGCGTTGCGAAAAACAACCTTGCCGGGCGTCACGGCGATGTTCTCGCCGACGACGAAGGCATCGGCGCTCTGGCGGATGGCCAGCTGCCCGTTGCCCCTCTGTAGGTCGGCCAGCAGGTTGTCGAGACCCTTTACCAGGTTCTCGCCGTTCGATTGCAGCGTGACGCGCAGGACCTCGGGGTTGGTGAAGGCGAAGTTGGTGGGCGCCATCGCATCGGCGAACTGCTGGGTATAGAATTCCGCCCTGCGCCGCGTTTCCGGCTCCAGGCCCTCGATATGGGAGACAGTGTCCTGCAGCCAGTTTGCCGTCAGGAGATAGGACTGCTTGATGAAGTCGAAGACGACGTTTTCCTGCCAATCCTTGTCGCGAAACCGGCGGTCGCCGGCTTTGGGCTCTACGACGGGGGCGGGATGCCCGCCGAGCATGCGGTAGGCCGTGGCTTCCCAGAGGCCCATATAGCCGCCCCACAGCTCGATCTGGGCGTTGAACAGTGCCTGGGGATGGGCCGCCATTCCCCGCATCAGGGCGGCGAAGGTGTTCGTCAGGTTCAGCGGGTCCCGCGGCGCGTCGCCAGAATCCCTCTGTCGGCTCACGAATTCCGCCGCCACCTTCTGCATTTTCATGCCCGCGCGGACTAGGTTTCGGGCCAGCTCCCCCGGATTAGCCGGCGCTGGCGATTGCGGATCGGCGCTGGACGCCGTCGTCTTCCCGGCAGGCTCGTCGTTCAGGGCAGTCTTGTATTTCTTGGGCGTTGTGGTCTGCATCCGTCCGACGTTCAGCCTCGTTTGTGCGATTGCGGCGGGGTCCGCCGCGCCTATTTAGGTATGAACGAGGAACTTGTGCAAGTTTGTCACAAGATTACATAGAGTTGCGTGGCGCAGAGCGCTTGGATCGGCGACCTTGCCCCTGTATATGTCGCTGACGGGCCGGCGCAGCGCAGGCACGGCTGAGGAGTTCTTCACGATGCTGGGCTTTCAGGGCAAGAAGCGTGTCGTATTGCGAATTGCGGCGCTAACCGCGGTCGCCATGACGGCGGGAGCCTGTTCCAGCCTGCCCTCAGTCCCGGATTGGGTCGATCCGACCAGCTGGTTCGGGGACGATTCGTCCAGCACCGCCGACACGAATGCGCAGACCCCCGACCTCGCCAGCATCCCCGACAGGCCGACGGCCAGCACACCCGATGACCAGAAGCAGGTGGCCGAATCGCTCGCTGCCGACCGCCAGCACGCGCAGTACAGCGCGGATGCGCTAAAGGGCGGCACCGAAGCCGCGGCTGCTCCGCCGCCGAACCTTGCACCGTCCGACGTCGCGTCTTCCGAGAATTTGCCGGGCTCGGCCGCGGACCAGGCGTCCCGCGGTCGCGGCGGCCAATCGGCTGCGACCGCGCCCGCATCGGCCCTCAGCGCGGTGCCGGTCCAGACCGCACAGGTCGATCGCTCAGTCACGCCGGCTCCGACCGGTGCCGCGATGCCCGGCACACTGCCGCCGCCGCCCGCCGGCGTGGCGGCCAACGCGCCGGCGCCGGACGTCCAACCGGCACCGTCCGCCGCGCCGATGCCGTCGCCAGGACCGCAGGAAGCCGAAAACGAAACGCCGACGGCACCGGTGACACCGCCCACCACGGCGGCTCAGCCAGCCCCGGTCCGGACTGCAAGCTTGGAACATACAGCCCCCCAGCCGGCTCGGGTTCGCCACCATCGTGCGCGCACCGCCAGCACGTATCATCATGCAGCCAGACGGCCTGTGGCGTCGGCACAGGTCGCGCCGGCGCAACCCGAGCAGCAGATGGCGGCCGTTGATCCGTCGGACGCGGCATTGGGCTTCGAGCCGTCGAAGGCACCGCCGCTCGACCCCTCGGTGTCGCAGTTCGTGGCGCAGCCGATCCTGCAGCGCTATGAGCAGACAGCCGCAGCGGCACACATGTATTCGTCGGGCGTGTCGGTCGCCGCGGCGCAGCCGAGGGCGCACAGGCACCATCATCGCGCCGCCCGATCGGATGTCGCAATGGGCGGCCCCGAACACATGAGCGGCGCCGTCGTCGCCAACATGGAGGCGCTTAATTCGACCGAAGCTGCGCCGGCAGCAATGCCTGCCGCCTATGCCGACGCCCAAGGCCTGCCGGCATCGGCGGTCGTGTTCTTCCCGGGTGACATCACATCGTTGAGCGCCCGGGCGCGGGCGGAAATCCGCACGGCCGCAGAACAATACAGGGCGCAAGGCGGGAACGGCTACGTCCGCGTGGTCGGCCACTCGTCCAGCCGTACGCCCAACATGTCGGCGGCAGAGCATCAGAAGATCGTCTTCGAGAAATCGCAGGAGCGCGCCGACGCCGTCGCACAGGAGCTGATCCGCGACGGTGTTCCGGCAGCGAAGGTGCTGGTCGAGGCGGTCGGTGACAGCCAGCCCGTCTATTACGAGTCCATGCCGAAGGGCGAGGACGGCAACCGCCGGACAGAGATATTCCTTCAGGGCTGACGACTGCTGAGACACACCGAAGCAGGCACCCCCGGCAGCGGTGGTTTGCCGGGAATACCGTTGCGCCGCGGCCGATTTGCCGCGATGCTTTGCGTTTCCTGGGATTTCATTGCGCGTAAAGGTCCGTCATGCACGCCGAGTTCCACCGCATCAAGCGCCTGCCGCCCTACATCTTTGAGGAAGTGAACCGCCTCAAGGCGCAGGCACGTGCGGCGGGTGAGGACATCATCGACTTCGGCATGGGCAATCCTGACATGCCAACGCCCAAGCACATCGTGGACAAGCTCTGTGAAGTCGCACGAGACCCAAAATCAAACCGCTACTCGGCGTCGCGGGGCATCAAAGGCCTGCGCAGGGCCATGGCGGCCTATTATAAGCGTCGCTTCGGCATCACGCTCGATCCCGACACGGAAGTGATCGCCACGCTCGGCTCGAAGGAAGGCTTCGCCAACCTGGCGGCGGCCATCACGGCCCCCGGCGACGTCGTGCTGGTGCCCAATCCGGCCTATCCCATCCATGCCTTCGGTTTCATCCTGGCGGGGGCGGCAATCCGGCATATCCCGGCGACGTCACCCGAAGCTTATCTGAGCGCGATCGGGCACGCCACGCGGCACTCCATTCCGTCACCGCTGGCGTTGGTCGTGAACTATCCGTCGAACCCAACGGCGCAGGTCGTGGGCCTGGACTTCTACAAGGAGATCGTCTCGTTCGCGAAGAAGCACGACATCTGGGTGCTGTCGGATCTGGCCTACGCCGACATCTATTTTGACAGCAATCCGCCCCCTTCAATACTCGAAATCGACGGTGCGAAAGACATCTCGATCGAGTTTCAGTCTCTGTCCAAGACATTTGCGATGCCAGGATGGCGCATGGGCTTTGCCGCCGGCAACCAGCGACTGGTCGGCGCCTTGGCGCGTATCAAGTCCTACCTGGACTATGGAGCGTATACACCGATCCAGGTGGCCGCGGCGGCCGCGCTAAACGGCCCGCTGGAATGCATCGATGAAATCCGTGCCGTCTACAAGGCGCGGCGGGACGTGCTGGTCGAGAGCATGTCGCGCGCCGGCTGGAACATTCCTTCACCGCCCGCCTCGATGTTCGCATGGGCGCCGGTGCCGCCGCAGTACGCCAAGCACGGTTCGTTGGAGTTCTCCAAGCAACTGCTCATCCACGCCAAAGTGGCCGTAGCGCCCGGCGTGGGATTCGGCGAGTACGGCGAAGGCTATGTGCGCGTGGCGCTGGTGGAGAACGAACACCGCATCCGTCAGGCGGCGCGCAACGTGAAGAAGTTCCTCTCGATGCGGGTCAACGAACCTCCGGCTTTGGAAGACGTGAAATGACCCGACCGCTGAAAATCGCCTTTGCGGGGCTCGGCACGGTCGGCGGCGGTGTCGTCAAGGCGCTGCAGAAACGTTCCGAAATTCTCGAAGCCCGGGCGGGGCGCCCGCTTGAAATCGTCGGGATGTGCGCCCGCAGCCGCCACAAGAGCCGCGGCTTCGAAGTCACGAACTGGGTCGACGATCCGCAAGCGCTGGCGGCCGGCGATGCCGACGTCATCGTCGAACTGATCGGCGGCGAAGATGGCCCGGCGCTGGCGCTGTCCGAGGCTGCACTGGAATCCGGCAAGCATGTCGTGACCGCCAACAAGGCGCTGCTGGCGCGCCACGGCGCGCATCTTGCGGCGCTGGCGGAATCCAAGGGACTGGCCCTGCGGTTCGAAGCTGCCGTCGCCGGCGGCATCCCTATCGTGAAGTCGCTGCGCGAGAGCCTGATCGCCTACGGCGTGGTGACCGTGCGCGGCATCCTCAACGGCACCTGCAACTACATCCTGACGCAGATGGAGGCGACAGGGCGTAGCTTCGAGGAGGTTCTGTCGGACGCGCAGCATCTGGGTTATGCGGAAGCCGACCCGACCCTTGACGTCGGCGGCGGCGATACGGCGCACAAGCTCGCGCTTCTTGCAGGGCTGGCGTTCGGCATGACGCCGGATCTCGATCACATGCCGGTAGAAGGCATCGCGCATATCTCGCCCGAGGACATCGCCTTCGCGCGCGAGTTCGGCTATCGGATCAAATTACTCGGAATCGCCAAGGCAACGGCCCAGGGAATCGACCAACGGGTGCAGCCGGCCATGGTCAAGGCCGGTACACCGCTGGCCGACGTCGATGGTGCATTCAATGCCGTCATGGCGGTCGCAAATGACGCAGGCCCCTTTTTTTTCGAAGGACGCGGGGCCGGCGAGGCACCGACTGCCAACGCTGTCATCGCTGATCTCGTCGACATTGCGCGAGGAAATATGGGCCCGGCCTTCGGAATCCCGGCGCATTCGCTGATATCGTTATCACCAGCCCCGGCCGGTAGCGCGGTGTCGGCCTTTTATCTACGCTTCCAGGTGCTGGATGTGCCTGGCGTGCTCGCCGAAATCGCGGGCCATCTGGCGAAATGGCGCGTGTCCATCGAGAGCATGATACAGCGTGGACGAGCGCCGAGTGAGGCCGTATCCATCGTTATGATCACCCATGAGACCAAGCATGCGGACGTGCAGCGCGCCCTGAAGACGATCGCGCTGTCCGACAAGGTAATAGCGCCGCCCTGCATGATCCCAATGGAAGCCCGATAACCGTCGAGGAGATTCCATGCCCGCTCGCTTACTGGACCGCGCCTTCGCGCTGGAGGCTGTGCGCGTGACCGAACGCGCTGCTATTGCGGCATCCGATCAGATCGGGCGGGGCGACGAACACGCCGCTGACCACGCCGCGGTCGAAGCGATGCGCCAGGCGTTCAACCTGCTGCCCATCGACGGCACGGTGGTGATCGGCGAGGGCGAACGCGACGAAGCGCCCATGCTCTATGTCGGCGAGAAGGTGGGGACCGGCGGCGTGGCAGTCGACATCGCGCTCGACCCCTTGGAAGGCACGACGCTGACCTCGAAGGCGCTGCCGAATGCGCTTGCAGTGATGGCCCTGGCTGAGCCTGGCACGCTCCTCAACGCCCCGGATGTCTATATGGACAAGGTCGCCATCGGCAGCGGGTATCCGGAGGGTACGATCGATCTTGACGCCGAACCCGCCGAGAACGTGCTCGCCGTGGCCAAGGCGAAGAACGTGCATCCGCGCGAGATCACGTGCTGCATCCTCGACCGACCGCGGCATGAAAAACACATCGCTGCCGTGCGCGCCGTCGGTGCCTCCGTCCATCTCATCACGGACGGCGACGTCGCAGGCGTGATTGCCACCAGTGATCCGGCCACGGGCATCGATTTGTACATCGGTCGCGGCGGGGCGCCGGAAGGCGTGCTGGCGGCGGCGGCGCTACGCTGCGTGGGCGGCCAGTTCCAGGGTCGGCTGTTCTTTCGCTCCGATGACGAGAAGGCGCGGGCAGACAAGATCGGCATCGTCGACTTTGATCGGAAATACCAGCTCAGGGACTTGGCCCGGGGCGACGTCATCTTCTCAGCCACGGGCGTGACGAACGGCTCGATGTTGAAGGGCGTGCAGCGAACGGCCGAGTGCATCATGACGCATAGCGTGGTAATGCGGTCCTCGTCGGGAACAGTGCGCTGGATTTCGGCGCGCCATCCCCGCCGACAGGGGCGCTGACCTCCGAGAAAATGCAGGTTTCGCGATCATTTTCGGGGCGACGGTGGGCCGTTGCGGAATGCGACGGCGCAGCCGTGCATGCCCTGGCGCAAAATCTTGAAATCCCGGCAATCGTGGCGCGGCTGCTAATCGTCCGAGGGGTAGACCCCGGCGACGCGACCGATCATCTCAACCCGACCCTCAAGCGCTATCTGCCTGATCCTTCGATCCTGACGGACATGGATGTGGCCGTCGCCCACGTCGCGGCGGCCATCCAGGCGGGCAAACGCATCGCTGTCTTTGGCGACTACGATGTGGATGGTTCGTGCTCGGGTGCGCTGCTGCACACGTTCCTCAGCGCCGTGGACAAGCCGCCCCGTCTCTACGTGCCAGACCGGCTCACAGAGGGTTATGGGCCAAACGCGGCCGCGCTGCTGCGATTAAGGGACGAGGGCGCAGATCTCGTCCTGACGGTGGACTGCGGGGCCGGAGCAGCGCACGCCATTGCGGCCGCAAAGGGCCTCGATGTCATCGTGCTCGATCACCATGCCTGCGAGCACGAACCGCCGGCTTTGGCCCATGTGAACCCAAACCGGTCGAGCGACACGTCGGGTCTGGGGCATCTCGCGGCGGCCGGGATCACGTTCCTGTTCCTGGTGGGTCTCAATCGTGCTCTCCGGAACGCGGGATGGTACTCCAGGCGACCCGAGCCTGACCTGCTCGAATATATCGACCTCGTCGGTATGGCGACGGTCTGCGACGTCGTCCCTCTGATCGGGCTCAACCGGGCTTTCGTGCGGCAGGGACTTGCGAGAATGGATGACCTGCGCCGGCCGGGACTGGCAGCGCTGGCGCAGGTCGCCGGCGTGGCGCCACCATTCACGCCGTATCACCTGGGCTATGTCTTCGGCCCACGCGTCAATGCAGGCGGCCGGGTCGGGCGGTGCAGCTTGGGCGTGGAGCTTCTCACGTGCCTCGATGCGACCGGAAGCAGCAACTGTGCCGCGGCGCTCGATCTGCACAATCGCGAGCGCCAGGCGATCGAGAGACTGATCCTCGAGGAAGCGACGGCCCTCGCCGCGCCGCAGGACAGCTGGCCGTTTCTCCTGCTCGCCGGCGATGGCTGGCATCCGGGCGTCGTCGGCATCGTCGCCGGGCGTCTGAAGGATCGCTTTGGCAAGCCTTGTTTCGTGGCCGGTTTCGAGGGCGGCCTGGGGCGCGGATCGGCGCGCTCGGTTCCAGGCGTGGATGTCGGCGCGATCATCCGCAGCGCCCGCGAGGCGGGTGTCCTGGACAGCGGCGGCGGACATGCCATGGCGGCGGGATTTTCGTTGAGGCCCGATCAGGCCGACGCCTTTCGCGCCTTTTTGGTGACGCAATTCGGGGCGCTGCCGACCGTTGCGGCGCCGGCTGGTATGACTCTCGATGCGATCGTTTCGCCGGCCGGTGCGACAGCGGCGCTCGTCAACAACATTGCCCGGGTCGGTCCGTTCGGCGCAGGCAATCCTGAACCCCTTTTTGCGGTCCCCGACGTCGAAGTTACGTTCGCCGATGTCGTCGGGCGAGATCACGTCCGCGTGAGGCTGAGGGGTGGTGACGGAGGCCGGCTGGATGCCATTGCCTTCCGCATGGCGCAGACAGACCTTGGGCGCGGCCTCCTGGCGGCTCGTGGGCAGCGGGTCCACGTGGCGGGTCGCCTGCGGGCAGAGGAATGGAACGGGGCGCCCAGAGTACAACTGCATCTTGAGGATGCCGCCCCGGCAAATGCCTGACCGCGCTTGCAAAGTGCCTTTTCGGGTCTTATAGCCGCGAGCTTCGTACGGCAGCGTGGCCGTATGGCAGGCTGCGCCCTTCGTCTATCGGTTAGGACTCAAGATTTTCAATCTTGCAAGAGGGGTTCGACTCCCCTAGGGCGCGCCATTCGGCGGAGGAAGCGATGCGTGGTCGGGGCTTGTGGGCCGTTCTTCTGGCTGTTGTCTTGTTAGCGCTATCGGCTTCGTCTCCCGGGCTGGCGGAACAGACCCCGCAAGGTAAGTACAAGAACTTCCGGACCGCCATCTACGTCACGGTGAACTCCACGCATGCGCTCGCCGATCCGGCGACATTCGCGCGCCAATATGACCGCATGGCGCGCCAGCTGAAATTCGACAAGGTCTACATCGAAGTCTATCGCGACCACGACTTCGCCACCGACGCCGAAATCGAGACAGTCAAGAAGGCGTTCGAGGGCAAGGGCATCCTCGTCGCCGGCGGCGTGACGCTGGCCGCAGGCGGCAATAAGGGCCAGTTTGGCACCTTCGACTACGAGAACCCCACCGACCGCGATGAATGCAAGCGCGCCTCGAAGCTTGCCGCCAAGCACTTCAACGAGGTGATCCTCGACGACTTCTTCTTCTACACCAGCAAGAGCGATGCCGACATCGCGGCCAAAGGCATGCGCAGCTGGACTCAGTACCGCCTGGATACGATGCGGGAAGCGGCGCAGAACCTGGTTGTTGGACCGGCCAAGGCCGTCAATCCCGCCGTGAAGATGATCATCAAGTACCCGAATTGGTACGAACACTTCCAGGGCCTGGGCTACGACCTGGAGAAGGAGCCGCGCATCTTCGACGGCATCTACACCGGCACCGAGACACGCGATCCGTACGTCACGGACCAGCTCCTGCAACAGTACGAGAGCTACGAGATCATCCGCTATTTCGACAACATCCGGCCGGGCGGCAACGGCGGAGGTTGGGTCGACACCTACAGCACGCACTATGTGGACCGCTATGCGGAGCAGCTGTGGGACACGCTGTTCGCCAAGGCACCGCAGATCATGTTGTTCAACTGGTCGGACTTGGTGCGAGACGAATCCACCGAGCCAGGCGAGCGGACGGCGTGGAAGAACGTGCCCACCACGTTCAACTGGAACGCGATGGCGAGGAGCTACCGCTCGACGGGCAAGGGCGACGCGGGACCTGGCTGGGGCTCGGCGGCGGGGTATTCCCTCGACGCCGTCGACAAGGTTCTCGGCGAGCTGGGCAAGCCGATCGGTATTCCGAGCTACAAGCCCTACCAGTCGGCCGGCGAGGACTTCCTGCAGAACTATTTGGGCAATGTCGGTATCCCGATCGAGATGGTGCCCGAGTTCCCGAAGAACGCAAAGCTCATCCTCCTCACCGAACAGGCCAAGTACGATCCCGACATCGTGCAGAAGATCGAGAACCAGCTGAAATCCGGCGGCGACGTCGTCATCACCAGCGGACTGCTGCGCGCGCTGCAAGACAAGGGCATCAAGGATGTCGTGGAGTGGGAGGACACAGGCCGAATCCTGTCGATCCATGATTTCGTCAACGGCTTCGGTGCCGGCAACGGCGTCAGCCTCAACGATCCGAAGCATCCGAACCCCGCTGTGCTTTTCCCAGCGATCCGCTTTTACACCAATGATTCCTGGGGAATCATTCGCGGTGTTGCAGGCTCCAAGGGCAACCCGATCCTGCTGATGAACCGCTATTCGAAAGGAGTGATCTATCTCCTGACCATCCCGGAGAACGAAGCGGACCTGTACAATCTGCCGCAGCCGGTGCTGACCCAGCTGAAGACTTATCTGATGGAAGGGTTCCCGGTGCGGCTTGATGCCCCCGCGCTGGTGACCATGTTCGCCTATGACAACGACACGGTGGTCGTTGAGTCCTACCGGCCGGAATCGTCACGGGCGACCGTCATCGTGCCGGGCGAGAACGTCAAACTCCGGGACGTGCAGAATGGCGCGCTGATCGCAGGCCACAAGCCGCCGATGCCGCCCATCCCGGCCCGGTACCGCCGCTACTATCAGCCGCCCCGGGAGACTCTGTTCCCCGTCAGCATTGCGCCCCATTCCTGGCGCGTTTACCGTATCGAACGCTAGGGCTGCGTCGGTCGCAGCCCATTCATCGGAAGGGGATGCGGATGAAGTCTACACGGTTCTTGGCGCTCGGCGCAGCGCTTCTCGCAGTTGCTCCGCTGGCATGGGCGGGACACGGCAAGGTCGGCCTGTGGGAAATCACGATCCACAACAATTCGGGGCATATGTCGGGTATGCCCGACATGTCGAAGCTGCCGCCCGAGGCGCGCGCGCAGATGCAGTCGCACCACGCAGGAATGATGGGTCCCAACGGAATGACCGTGCGTCACTGCATGACCGCCGCCGAAGTGAACAATGACAAGCCGGATCTGGCGCACAACTCCCAATGCAAGGCCTCGAACATCAAGATGAGTGGCCAGACGTTCAGCGCGGACATCGTCTGCAGCGGCAAGACCATGAACGGCAAGGGGCATGTCCAGATTGCCTACACCTCGCCGGAGCACTATACGGGCTCCGAAACGATGAGCTTGATCGTTGACGGACAGCCCATGCAGCACGACATGACCATGGAGGGGAAATGGGTGTCGGCGGTCTGCCCGGCCGGGGTAAACTAGCTGTTACCACGCCTTTAAGCACTCGAGGGGCAAACTGGATGCCCGGCCACAGGAGCACGCATGTATCGCCTTGATGAAGAAGACGACGACGAGAAGTCCAAGACCGAACCCGAAGCCCAGCCCTCGCCGGTGCAAAAGGCGCTGTTCAAATCGCGCACAGTCCTGATCTTCGGCGAAGTCGACATGAAGATGGCCGAACGGGTGAGTGCGCAGCTCCTCGCACTCGCCGCGGAAGGTGACGGCGACATCCGTGTCATCGTCAACTCGCCGGGCGGCCATGTGGAGTCGGGCGACACCATCCACGACATGATCAAGTTCGCGGGTCCGCGCATCAAGATGATTGGAACGGGCTGGGTGGCGTCGGCGGGGGCGCACATCTACCTCGGTGCAAGCAGGGAGAACCGCTACTGCCTGCCAAATACCCGCTTCCTGTTGCACCAGCCGTTGGGTGGCGTGCGCGGCCAAGCCTCGGATATCTCCATCGAGGCGGAAGAGATCCTCAAGATGCGGGAACGATTGAACCGCATCATCGCACGGGAGACCGGCCAGACGCTTGAAAAGGTGGTGGCCGATACGGAGCGAAATTTCTGGATGGGCGCCGAGGAGGCCAAGAATTACGGCCTCGTGTCGCGCATCATCTCGAACGCAAGAGACGTGTAGGCGCAGCCGCCCCACGTCTGTTCTCATCATGCAAGAAGGCCGGTCGTGAGACCGGCCTTTCTGCTGGACGCAATGGGTTTCGCGACCGCGATACTGCCAAACGCGGGCAGTTGCCGGTTGAGGAATCCCAGAGCACGCAATAGAAATGGTCGCTGTTTTGGCGTCCCGGCAAACGCCGCCGGCAAGTTGCTTCAACAACAAGGAAAATTCCGAGGATGGGAATTGCTGAGCCGCAAACAAGTGCGCCCTGGTGGCGTGGGGCTGTCGTTTATCAAGTTTACGTCCGCAGCTTCTGCGACGGAAACGGAGACGGGCAGGGCGATTTCGCCGGCCTGATTTCGAAGCTCGACTACATCGCGGATCTCGGCGTGGACGCCATCTGGTTGTCCCCGATCCATCCATCGCCCAACCGCGACTGGGGCTACGACGTATCGGATTACATGAATGTGCACCCGGATTACGGCGCCCTGGCCGATTTCGATGCACTGTTGGCGGCGGCGCATGCCAAAGGCGTCAAGGTCATCCTCGATGAAGTACTGTGTCATACTTCGGACGAACATCCCTGGTTCCGCGACAGCTTGAACCGGGGCGAGAAATCCGACTGGTACGTATGGACGGATCCGCGCCCGGACGGAACAGCGCCCAACAACTGGCTGTCAGCCTTCGGCGGGCCGGCGTGGTCCTATCAGCCCGCGCGGCGCCAGCACTACCACCACAAGTTCCTGCGCCAGCAGCCGAAGCTCAACTGGCGCAATCCCGCGGCCCGCGAGGCCGCATTGAAAGTTCTTGACTTTTGGCTCGATCGTGGCGTCGACGGCTACCGCTTGGACGTTGCCAACGCCTACCTGCATGACGAGACGCTGGCGGACAATCCGCCCGTCCCATTCGATCAGAGGACCGTCGCCAACTGGTCGGATGCGGCGCGGTTGCAGCGCCATCTTCATGACTCCAACCTGCCCGACAACATCGTCTGCCTGGACGAGATCCGGCGGCGGGTCGTGCGGCACGGCGACCGCTTCGTGTTCGGCGAATTCTCCGAGGGCTTTGAGCGCTCGGGAGCCTTTGCCGCGCCGGACGAGGGCCTGCATGCCGGCTACACGTTCTTCATGCTGCGGGCTCGTGAATTGTCGCCCGCCTTCGTCAAGGACAATTACGCCCTTTTGACGGGTCACCCCAATCACTGGCCCTGCGTATCGCTGTCAAACCACGACATCGTCCGGACGGTGACTCGGTTCGGCGGCGCCACCGACGGCGATCCCGCTCTGGCCAAGCTCCTTCTGGCAGTGCTGTTGACGATCAAGGGAACGGCACTGCTCTATCAGGGAGAGGAGCTCGGCCTTCCGAATGTCGAGCTTCGGCGCGACCAGCTGCGCGATCCAGTCGGTGACCTGTACTATCCGACCGCCAAGGGGCGCGACGGCTGCCGCACGCCGATGCCATGGGATGCTAATGCGGCCCATCTTGGTTTCACAACCGGTACGCCCTGGCTCCCCTTGGGCGCGACCCACCGGCCCTTGGCGGTGTCGCAGCAGCAATCCGACGATCGTTCCGTCCTCACCTACACCAAGCGGTTCCTTAAAGCGCGGAAAACATCAGTGGCACTACGGCTCGGCGACCAGCAATTTCTCGATGCGCCGGTTCTCGCTTTCCTGCGCACCCACGGCCAGGAGCGCATTCTGTGCGTGTTCAACATGAGCCGGGCGGACACCGAATGGTGCGACGACTGGCTCGGGCACGCCACGCCGCTGGAGTGGGGTTGCGGCAAGACGGTGCGCTCCGGTGACCGCTTACGTCTTGGGCCGCTCGCCGCCTGGTTCGGCCGCGTCTAGCGCCTCGAACGCCTTCAGCGCGGCATCGATGGGCAGAAGCACGCATTTGTGCCGGCCGGGAATCGCGGCGACCGCTTTCAGCGTCTCGTAGCGGCCGAACGGCTCAGCCGGCGGCAAGCCCTGCTGGAGCATGCGCACGACGTCCTCCCGGAGCTTCAAGAGGTCCGCGCGCGTGCGACCCGCGATGGACTGCCCGAGGATCGACGCCGACGCCTGGGCGAAGACGCAGGCTCGCGTGTCCTGTGCGACTGCGGTAATGCGGCCACCCTGCAGCTGCAGATCGATGGTTGAACGGTCGCCGCACGCCGGATTGTGCTCCGTGTACGAGACATCGGGCGTGACCAGACGGCCGGCGGCGTTCGCCTCCGCGGCAAGGCGCAAGACGGCCATAGTGTAGATCGCGTCGCTCATACCGGAAGATCTTCGGGGCGGTCGATGTCGATCAATGGCGCTTCGTCCGGCAGGGGAACCTCGTCGACCGCTTCGGGGTGCTGCAGAATGATCCTCTTGGCGCCCTCTTCGCCGGAAAGCCCAAGGATTGCCGGAAAAAAAGCCCGGCTCCAGAGCACCGGATTGCCCCGGCGACCGTTGCAGGTCGGCACGGCGACGCGTCCCGGCCGGAACGCCGCAATCAGGGCGTCGATATGCGCGGCGCGGATGTAGGGCATATCACCCAAGAGAATCAGCACGCCCGCGCAGGTGGATGGAACAGCCCTCACACCGCACTTCAATGACTCACTTAATCCTCTTGAAAACATTTTATTTTCCACAAATTCAACAGCGAGATCCGTCACGGCTTGCCGAACTTCTGCAGAAGCGTTTCCGGTGATAACAATGACCCGGTTGGCCTGGCTGCCCAGGGCGGCTTCCACCGCATGACGAATTATTGGCTTACCGGCGACAGCAGCCAGCAACTTGTTGCCGGGCATCCGCGTGGACATGCCCGCGGCCAAGATGACAGCAGCAATGGGCGCCTTGATCGGGGCAATCGGCATGACGAAGACCCTAGTGCGGTCCTTCTTCCCTGTCGAAGGGATCACCCCTTCGCGGGCTTGCGGGGCAGTCGCAAGGTGGCACGCAACCCGCCGCTGTCACGGTTCTCCAAGGCCACCGCGCCGCCGTGGCCCTGGGCGATTGCCCTGACGAGCGTCAGGCCGAGGCCGGTGCCCCCCGTCTCCAGATTGCGGGAACTCTCCAGACGCACGAATGGCTCGAAGACGCGCGTTTGGTCCTCCTCCGCGATTCCGGGGCCGTTGTCCTCAACCACGACCTCGTAGGCGTCGCCAGCCTCACGGATCGAGACATCTGCGTTGTGTCCATAGGCGACGGCGTTCTCGATGAGGTTGCGCACGGCACGCTGTATTTCGTTGGCGCGGCAACTTAGGGGGGCAGGAGGGTGGCCTTGCCAGGTAACCGGCTCGCCGAGGTCGTCTAGGTCGGCGCAAACGCTCTCCACAAGCGAAGAGAGATCGATTTGGCGCGGTGCCTCTCCGCCGGCCCCGCGGGCGGCGGAGAGCACGGCTTCGGTCAGTGCCTGCAGTTCGTCGACGTTGCGCTGCAGGCGATCGCGTAGCTCGCTATCCTCCACGAACTCCGTATTGATGCGCATCGCCGTGATAGGGGTGCGCAGATCGTGTCCCACGGCGGATAAGAGTTGCCGCTGGCGTTCCAGGGTGCGCGTCACCTGGTCGGTCATCGTGTTGAAGGCCTGGGCGGCATGGCATACGTCATCCGGCCCGACTTCCGGCACGCGCGGCGCGGTCTCGCCCCTGGCGACCAGTGACGCCGCATCAGCGAGCTTCGACAACGGCCTGGCCACGCGGCGCGCGATGTAGGCGCCCGCGGCGGACGCGACGAGTGCCGCAACGATGGCCGCAATCACGATTTCGGTGGGCCACGGCGGCGGCGGCGGCTTGATGAAGGTTGCGACCAGCCTCGTGTTGCGCACGACGGGGAGCGACATTTCGATGGTATCCAATCCGCGCCGCCAATCCTTGTGAGGGTTGGGAGGCGCCCCGGGCCAGGACGCAAAATGAACGGCGATCGGAGCGTCCGCATATTTCGGCGGCAGCATGGAGCGCAGCCTCGATGCAATCCTGGCTTCGGACGGATTCATGGGAGCCGGGACGACGTTCCCTTGTTCGACGGAGAACTGCCAAAGCTTTGATTTCAGGGCCTCAGTCGCTGGGCGGCGCGCTTTGGGCGGGATCGAGGCCATCAGCGTCGTGATCGACGCGGCGCGATCGACCACGCGTTCCGTGAGATCGTTCTCGCTGAGCCGCTCGCTGCCGAGCTCGAACCACAAGGCGACCGCGGCGTTCGAAAGGAACACGGCGACCGCCGTCACCACGATGAGCTGCATGCCCAGCGTGCGCGGCCAGAGCCTCATTCCGTAACGGGCTCCATGGCGAAGATGTAACCACCACCCCATACGGTCTTTATGTAGCGCGGATTCTTGGGATCCGGCTCGATTTTCTTGCGCAACCTGCTCACATGGTTGTCGATGGAACGATCGAACAGGTCGGCATCGCGTCCCTTCGTCAGGTCGAGCAGCTGGTTGCGCGTGAGCGCGATCTTGGGCCGCTCGAGCAGCGCAGTCAGCAGGCGGAATTCGCCGCTCGACAGGGGCATGGCGACACCATCCTGGCCGATGAGCTCGCGTTGGCCCGTGTCCAGCATCCAGTCTCCGAAGCGGATGCGGGCCGCCGTAGGGGGCTTCTGACGCGGGGGCAGGGCCTGGGTCCGACGCAACACCGCGGCAACGCGAGCGATCAGCTCGCGGGGGCTGAACGGCTTCGGGATGTAGTCGTCCGCGCCCATTTCCAAACCGATGATGCGATCGACTTCCTCGCCACGGGCCGTCAGCAGGATCACCGGCGTCTGCGTCGTCTCGCGGATTGAGCGACACAGGCTCAGCCCATCTTCGCCGGGCATCATGATGTCAAGCACGACGATATCGATGCCGGCCGCCTTCATGATCTTGCGGGCCGCTGCTGCATCCGGCGCGGTGGTCGCCCGATATCCGTGTTCCCGCAAATACCGCGCGAGGGGTTCACGAATGTCGCGCGCGTCCTCGACCACCAGGACATGGGGCTTGGACTCGTCCCTGTTCATGGGGAACGCTTCTAGCATGCCTTATCCTGTGTCCGGCGCAGATGCCTCGCAAATGCTCAATTGCCGCAAAGTTTGTCGGGTCTGAAGAGGTAGTAACACTTGCGAAAACAATATTTCGTTCTGGGAAAGTTCTGCTACAACCACGGCGTGAGTTATCAGCGCCCATTCTGATGGAGAATTTCTCATGAAATGCAGCGTGAGAACCGCCTGGATCACAGCCGCCATCGTTGCAGCACCAGCGTTCGCTCAAATGGAGGGACCGCAGCCGCCCGACGGCCCGATGATCGGCCTTCAGCGGAGCAACGACCGCCAGGAAGAACGCCTCCTGCGCGCCTTCGACCTCAACCACGACGGAAAGGTCACACACGACGAGATGAACCGCACGATCGGCGCGCGCTTTGCGGCCGCGACGAACCATGCGCCAGGAATGGCCCTCTCCCAGTTCACCGCGCTCCATTTGGCGGAGTTTCGCCAGCACGCCGCAAACACGTTCCGCCGCCTGGATTGGGACGGCAACGGCCGGTTGTCCCTTGCCGAATACGCTGCGCCGCAACGGGTCCGTTTCATGACCTTGGACGAAGGCGGTGCGGCCGCCGTGTCGTGCGCGCAGAAACAGCAGCCCGCGCGGGGGACGTCGCGCCGGAGCAGCTACGGCCGCAGCAACTATTCCCTGGCGGGATTCTGCTTCGACAACGACCTCAATCGGGACGGAACGGTGAGCCGCAGCGAGTTGGACGCAGCCGTCGGAAAACGGTTTGCCGCGGCAGCCGGCGGGGCGTCGTTCATCACGCCGGCCCAGTACACTTCAAGCGAAGAGGAGCGCTTCACCGCGGCAAACGCGCGAACGTTTCAGCGCCTCGACCGCGATAACGACGGGGCACTGACGATCCAAGAATTTGCTACGACACCGCTCAGGCTCTTTGCACGACTTGATCGCAATAAGGATCGCATGCTCACGGCCGATGAAATCCAGCCGCGCTCGCGATATCGCAGCGATGCAAGGCGCTTGGACGATTAGCCCGCCCGCAGTCGCTCGATGATCTGCGCCAAGATGGAGACGGCGATTTCCTCCGGCGTCTTGGCGCCGATCGCGAGGCCGACGGGGCCATGAACCCGCGCCAACACGGCGTCATCGAAACCCTGGTCGCGCAAACGGGACAGGCGCGCTGCGTGGGTTCGCTTGGATCCCAGAGCGCCGATGTAGAACGCCGGCGACCGCAGTGCGATCGCCAATGCCGGATCGTCAATCTTGGGATCGTGTGACAAGGTGACGACCGCGCTGCGGTGGCCGAGCGGGACCCGCGCGAGCGCCTCGTCGGGCCATTCGGGGGTCAGGCAAAACCCTGGGAAGCGCTCGGCCGTGGCGAAGGACGATCGCGGATCGATGATGCGCACGTGAAGCCCGAGCAGCATTGCCATGGTGGCCAGGGACTGGGCTACATGCACGGCGCCGACAATCATGAGATCGACGGGCGGGTTCGACACCGCCAGGAACCAGGAACGGCCTTCGACGTCTACGCTCGTGCTGCGATCGGCATGGGTGGCGGCAGCGGCGGCCCGCCCGAGATCCGAAGTATCCGTAGAGGGGTCGATCAGGCGAGCCTCGCCTGTCTTCAGATCCAGGGCTCGTGCCATGCTGCGGTCCGCTCGTCTGGCGTTGTTAAGGGCCGTCAGCGCCCGTCGGGCGGCATCACCGGCCACCGGCTCCACGAAAATCTCGATGCGCCCACCACAGGCGAGACCAACCGACCAAGCTTGTACATCCTGAACGCCGAATTCGAGGTGGCGCACCCGGCCGTCACCGATCGCGGCGCGCGCTGCCTCTATGACGGCGCCTTCAACACACCCGCCGGAGACCGAGCCGACAAAGGCGCCGTCATCGCGCACCACGATCTGGCTGCCGGCCGGGCGGGGCGCCGATCCCCAGGTGTTCACGACCGTGCCGAGCGCCACACGACGGCCTTCTTTCAGCCATCGCTCGGCGGCGAAGAGTGCATCGGTATCGTCGGGCGTCATCCGAGTGCCGCTTGTATGGCCCGCCGGGCCATGACCGTCACGAGGTGGGCGCGGTACTCCGCCGAAGCATGCAAATCGGATGTCATGTCTTCAACTGCCACCGAAATATCTGCGATCGCATCGGTGGCAAATCGCCTCGAAAGCGCAGCCTCCATGTCCACGACACGAAACACGGAGGGCGCCGCGCCGGTCACGGCCACGCGCGCGCCCTTGCCCTTGGCAGCCACGAAAACACCCGGCATGGCATAGCGCGAGGCCGGATTGCGGAACTTGCAGTAGCCTGCACGCTCGGGAATGGGGAATTCAATCTCGGTCACGATCTCGTCCGGCTCGAGGATGGTCGAGAACATACCCGTGAAAAACGCATCCGCCGCGACCGTCCGCCTAGTCGTCCTCACCGAAGCGCCCAGCGCCAGAACCGCCGCAGGATAGTCGGCGGCAGGATCGTTGTTTGCTACCGATCCGCCAAGCGTCCCCATGTGCCGGACCGCCGGATCCGCGATGCCTTCCGCCAGCTGTGCGAGGGCAGGGATCGCGCCTTGGACGTCGGCCGACACGGCGACATCGTGGTGTGTCGTCAAGGCACCGATCACGAGTCTGTCCCGTTCCCGACGCACAAAAGACAGATCCCGCAGTCCCGCGATGTCGATGACGTCGCTGGGTCGGGCCAAGCGCATCTTCATTGCGGCGATCAGAGACTGTCCGCCGGCCAGGAGCTTGGCCTCGGGCAGGGCGGCCAGCAGGGCAACCGCTTCCTTCAGTGACGCCGCTTTGTGGTAGACGAAGGACGCCGGAATCATGAGTTGGTGTCCATGTCCTTGGCTGCAGTTTCGATGGCGTTGACGATGTTGTGATACCCCGTACAGCGGCAGAGATTGCCTTCCAGTTCATGGCGGATCGTCGGGCGGTCGAGTTTTGGCTTGCGGCGGATCAAGTCGACGGCGGTCATGATCATGCCTGGGGTGCAGAAGCCGCACTGCACGCCGTGATGCTCTCGGAACGCCTCCTGCACGGGATGCAGGATGCCGTCCTTCGCCAGCCCTTCGATGGTCGTGATCGCTGCGCCGTTCGCCTGAACCGCAAACATATTGCAGGACTTCACAGCCCGGCCGTCTAGATGGATCACGCAGGCGCCACAGTGGCCGGTGTCGCAACCGATATGCGTTCCGGTGAGTCTCAAGGCCTCGCGCAGAAAATAGACGAGCAGCATGCGGTCCTCGACATCGGTGCTCCTCGGTTCGCCGTTCACCGTCACGGTGATTGCGGTCATGTGCCACTCCTTATCCATCAACTGTCAGCGGCCGGCCATGCGCGGTCAAGGTCATTCACGAGCGGCTCAGCTGCCCATCAGCGCAAGAATGACGGCAATCACCGCGGCAATGACAGCAATGATCCAGATGCGCCGTTCCGTTTTCCGCTCCCGTGCGGGTTCCGCGGTGGCAGCCGGTGTCACCTGTTTGATAAAACGCTGAAAGAATTCATCTGCAATCTGGCGCGCCGCGCCATCGATCAAGCGCTGACCCACTTGCGCAAGCTTGCCACCCACGTTCGCCCTGGCAGCGTAGACGATGGCGGTGCCGTCTTGCGTTTTCGTAAGGGCGACTTCCGCTTCGCCACCGGCAAAGCCAGCTGCGCCGCCCTGACCTTCGCCTGTGATGCGGTAGCGTCGCGGTGGGTCGAGATCGCTGAGACTCACTTTGCCCCTGAAAGTCGCCCTGAGCGGACCGATGTGGACGAGTGCGCTGGCCTCGAATTCAGTCGGGCCAAGTCTCACGAGGGACTGGCAGCCCGGGATGGAGGCTTGAAGCACATTAGGATCATTCAGCGCCCGCCAGACCTCGTCGGGGGGAGCCGGAATGTTATATTGTCCCTTGAATTCCATTGGTTACGTCTTCCGGAAGAGTAAAACTAAACCACACGTCGAGATAGAAGTTGCTACGACAGATCTGCGACAGTCCGGCTTCACGGCCTTGTGGGACTATGTTAACCTTATTTTTACCATCGAGTATTTTGGGGACGGGGATGGATACAGCCCTTACGGCATTGACGGCGGATGCCACAGTGGAAGTCGTCGGACAGATCAAGTGGTTCGACCTCGCCAAAGGATACGGTTTCATCAAGCCTGCCAGCGGCGGTCAGGGAGACATTCTCCTGCATCAGACCTGCGTTCGCCAGTCCGGTTTCAAGACTGCCTACGAGGGTGCGCGGGTTGTGTGCGAAGCGGTGCAGGGGCCGAAAGGCCTCCAGGCACGCCGTCTTCTTTCGCTGGACAACTCGACGGCTCAGCCGGGCGAGGCGGCCGCCCAGAGGGCTGCACGCTATACTGCCGAACCCCGGGGCCCGGCCTTCGATGCCACGGTGAAATGGTTTAACCGAGGCAAGGGCTATGGCTTCGTGTCGCGCGGTCCGGACACCCCCGATGTTTTTGTCCACATGGAGACGTTGCGCCGCAGCGGCATCCGTGAATTGCGCCAAGGACAGCGGGTGAGGGTACGCGCCGGGGACGGCCCGAAAGGCGAACTGGCGGCCGAGATTACCGTTCTCGACGCATAGTTGCGGATAAGGTCTGCGAAGCGCTTCGCTGCTGCGACGAAGGCGCGCTAGACTGTGCGCCATGCGCAGCTTGGCCACGATACTCGTCGCGTTCACGATCCTCGCCGGATGCTCCCGGGGCGATCACACGGCGCCCCTGCCCACCACGAAGGTCGTTATCGACACCCGCAACGGTCCGGCGGTGTTCACGGTGGAAGTGGCAGCCGATCCAGCATCGCGGGAGCACGGACTGATGGAACGAACTGACCTCGCTCCTGATGCAGGGATGTTGTTCGATTTCCAGCAGCCGGCCTTCGAAACCTTCTGGATGAAAGATACGCCCTTGTCGCTGGACATGCTGTTCATCCGGCAGGACGGCACGGTTTCGACCATTGTGGCGAACACGATTCCGTACTCGGAGGAAAAAATCCCATCCAGCGAGCCGGTCCGCGCCGTGCTCGAGATCAACGGGGGGCGGGCCGCCGCACTCGGCATTGAGCCGGGAGACAAGGCCCATGCCTCAATCTTCGGGAATAGACCATAGGGTTGATGTGAGCCCTCAATTTCGTGTAGGGCGATGGCACGGATATTCGGAACGGTTGTCACGGGGCGTGGCGCAGCCTGGTAGCGCATCTGCTTTGGGAGCAGAGGGTCGTGTGTTCGAATCACACCGCCCCGACCAACCTTCGCCGAGCGCCTCAGGAAGTCTCCGTTCGATGCCCGTCGTTGGCGCCGAATGCGACGTGTCGACCGGCAACAGAGAAGAGATGGACCATGCGTGCACGCATCTACCAACCCGCGCGGACTGCCATGCAATCGGGCAAGGCCCGCACCAAGGCCTGGCTTCTGGAATATGAACCGTCGAGTCCGCGCCGGATCGATCCTCTGATGGGCTGGACAAGCTCATCGGACATGCTGTCGCAGGTAGAGCTGGAGTTCGATACCAAGGACGAAGCCATCACTTACGCGCAAAAGCACGGCATTCCCTTCGACCTCTTCGAGCGTCAGACGCCCGTCGCCAAGCCGAAGTCCTACGCGGAGAATTTCCGCTACGACCGCAAGGTGCCCTGGTCGCATTGAAGCAGAATGCGCGTTCCGGAAACCGGGTCGTGCTATATCTGGGTCGGGACCGTTCATCGGGTACACCAGGTCCTACGGGGCCCCGTAGCTCAACTGGATAGAGCAGCTGCCTTCTAAGCCGCAGGTTGCGTGTTCGAGTCACGCCGGGGTCGCCATTCTGTCGCACACAAGCCAAACAATGCGTCGGGCCCGCATCGCGATGTTCCGGGTTCCCGGGCGGACGCGCCACCGTTGACGCCGTCTCCGCAGAGCGTAAAAGCCGCCCCCTCAAGAGGACTGCTGGAATGAGGGTCGTCGGCGGGAGGTGGTCGAACTGGTCGGGCGGGGTGTCCTGCCGGCCCCAGGCGATCGTGGCGCCCAAGGACGAGGTCGAGCTTGCGGCGGCCATCCGCAAGGCGGAAGGCCAGGTACGGGTGCCAGGCTCCGGGCATTCCTTCAACCCGCTGAACGCCACGGACGGGACGCTCATCGATCTTTCGGCCTTTACGGGGCTTCAGGGGTGCGACCCGGGCAGCGAAAGAGCAACCATCGCTGCGGCCACGCCTCTGTGGGGCATCGGATCCCTGCTGCATCCGCTCGGTTATGCCCTCAAGAACATGGGCGACATCGATCGGCAGACCCTGGGCGGCGCGGTTGGAACCGGCACCCATGGAACAGGGCGCACCCTAGGCAGCTTTTCGGCCGAAGTAGCCAGCTTCCGCCTGGTGCTGGCGAGCGGGGAAGTCGTCCATTGCTCACCCACCGAGAACGTCGAAATCTTTGCGGCAGGCCGAACAGCCCTGGGCCTCCTGGGGGTGATGACCGAGATCGATATGAAGGTGCGGCCCGTCTACAAGCTCGCAGAGAGACAATTCCTCCACCCGATCAGCGAACTCTTCCGCCAGCTCGACGGCCTGGTCACGGCCAATCGGCATTTCGAGTTCTTCTGGTTTCCCTATGCGGACGTCGCGGTGTGCAAGTCGCTGAACGTAACCAACGCAAATGCCCCCACACGTCACAGCGCGAAGACTTTGCGGATGAAGGGTGAGCGGCGGACGGCCGCGGAATACGTCTATGCCGCATCCAACGAGGTCCTGCCGCGCCTCCCGTTTCTGACGGGGCCGATGCACCGGCTGTTCTCGAAATTCATGCCGGGCCAGGAGCGAGTGCGCTGGAGCCACGAGATTTTTCCCAACACCAGGACCGTACGCTTCAACGAGGTGGAATACGCAGTTCCCTACCAAAAAGGACCAGACGTCGTGCGCGAAATCGCGGAAATGATCCGCAAGCGAAAGATCGTCACTGGATTCCCCATCGAGTACCGCACCGTCGCGGCAGATGATGTATGGCTGAGTCCGTTCTATGAGAGGGCAAGTGCCACCATCGCGGTGCACCAATACTGGCGGTTCAACAGCACCGAATTGTTCGAGGCGTGCGAAGCCATATTCCGCGGCTATGGCGGCCGTCCCCATTGGGGGAAGTTGCACACGCGCGCGGCGAACGAGCTGGCGGCGTTGTATCCCAAGTTCGAAGACTTCAAAGCCGTGCGCCGGCGGCTCGACCCGAAGGGAAAGTTCCTGAACGACTACCTGCGCGGCTCATTCGCCTGAGGGTGAGGAGCCATCAGCTGTCCATGTCCTTCAGCGTTCGGAAGAAACACGTGGGGGCGCCCGTGTGACAGGCCGGGCCGAGCTGATCGACCTTGAGCAACAACGTGTCGCCGTCGCAGTCGATCCACGCCTCAACCAGGCGCTGAGTGTTGCCCGACGATTCGCCCTTGCGCCAAACCTGTTTGCGCGAGCGGGACCAGTAAGTGACGTGACCGGTGGCCAAAGTTTCCTCGAGCGTATGGCGGTTCATCCAGGCGAGCATCAGCACGGCGCCGGTGGAATGGCTCTGAGCGACGACGGGCACCAAACCGTCGTCGTTGAATTTCACCGCATTGACGAACGCTTCGCGCGACAGCCAGTCGGTCATCCAAGCCTCTTCAGCCCCGCCTCGAGGTCGACTAGCAGATCGTCGGGATCATCGAGGCCCGCATGGATGCGGATCACGGGGCCTTCGGCCTCGAACTTGCGCGCCGTGCGCACGAATTCGGCCGGGATGATCAGACTCTCATAGCCGCCCCAGGAATATCCGATTCCGAAGTGCCGCAGGCCGTCCATCATGGCGGCTAGCTTGCCGTCGCTGACCGGCTTCAGGACGGCGCCGAACAGACCGCAGGCGCCCAGGAAGTCTCGCTTCCAAAGCCGGTGGCCGGGGTCGCTCTCGAGGGCGGGATAAAGCACGCGCGAAACCTGCGGCTGCGTCTCGAGCCAACGGGCTAGCTTCAACGCCGTCTTTTGGTGCCGCTCCAGCCGCACAGCCAGGGTGCGCACGCCGCGCAGGGCCAGGAAGCAGTCGTCACCGCCAAGGAACTGGCCCATCGTGCCAGAGAAGTCCCGCAGTCGGTCGGCATGGCTCTCGTTGGCGGCCACGTAGCCGACCATGACGTCGGAATGTCCGCCGATATACTTGGTGCCGGCCTGGATCGACAGGTCGACGCCGCGTTTGAGGGCGGGAAAGAAGATCGGCGTGCCCCAGGTGTTGTCCATGAGCACGGAAGCGCCGCGGGCGTGAGCCTCGGCGGCGATGGCGGGCACGTCCTGAATCTCGAAGGTCAGAGAACCGGGACTCTCGCAGAACACTGCCCTGGTGTTTGGGCGAAACAGCGCGGCGATCCCTTCGCCGATCAGAGGGTCGTAGAACGTGGTCTCGACGCCGAAGCGCTTCAGCACGGAACCGCAGAATTGGCGCGTCGGCCAATAGCAGTTATCGGTCACCAGAATATGATCGCCGGCGCCGCATACCGACAGAATTGCGGTGGTGATGGCGTTGAGGCCGGAGGGCAGGCTGACCGTGCGGGCGGCTCCTTCCAGGGCCGATATGGCATCCTCGAAACTCGTGGTCGTGGGAGTGCCCCGGCGGCCGTAAACGTAGCGTTTTGACTTTTCAGCCTTCAGGGAGGCGAGGTTGGGGTGCAGGATCGTCGAAGTCCGGTAGACCGGCGTGTTGACGGTCCCGAAATGCTCCTGGCTCATCCGTCCGGCGGAAACAACGATCGTATCGGGCTTGTCATCGGCCATGGCCTACCTCACAGCGGACTTATTGGCCCGCCCCAGGGTCACTGGCAAGACGGAGCAGTGCATGCCTGCTATCCGGCCGGCTTCTCCTTGTGCCGGTTGGCACGCGATTCGAGGATGCCTCGCAGCGGGAAATTGAACAGCCAAAAAACGATGCCTGCGAAGAGTCCGACGCCGGCGCACATCAGGAAGAATTCTTGCTTGCTGACGATGCTGAAATACTTCCCGAGGAAGCCCTGGAGCTGATTACCGACGAAGCTGGTCATCAGCCACACGCCCATCATCATGGACAGGATCTGCGGCGGCGCCACGCGAGCCGTCAACGCCAGCCCGATCGGCGAAAAATAGAGCTCGCCCATCGTGATAACGGCGAAGAACGCGAGAAGCCATAGCCAGCTGACCTGCTCGTGCGCGCCTGTGAAGCTGACCGCTCCGATCATCACGACGTAAGAGAGCCCCATCATGATGTTACCCAACGCCATCTTGGTCAGCACGCTGGGTTCCTTGCCCCGCTTCGATTGCCAGGACCAGAAGCCCACGACCAGCGGCGTGAACAGCATGATGAAGGCCGGATTGAACGACTGGAACCACGTATAGGGAATTTCCCAGTTGACCAAGCCCGGGATTAGGCGGCGATCCGTGAGATTCTGCGCGAAGAGCGCAATCGTGTTGCCCTGCTGTTCGTAGGCCGCCCAGAACAGGCTGCCCGGTATGAAGAGGAGGAACAGCGCGATCGTCGCCTTCCAGTCCTCGCCCGTCATTGGAGTTTTGACTTCCGTCTTCTTCTTGAGGCGGCCGGCGCGGTCCTCTGGCAGCGTGCGCAGCGCGAAGAGATAACTGATCAGACCGAGTACCATGCCGGCGCCCGCCGCGAAGTAACCCCAGTGATAGCCATACGCTTCGCCCAGCGTCCCGCAGATCAACGGCGAAAAGAAAGCGCCGAGATTGATGCCCACATAGAAGATCGAGAATGCGCTGTCGATGCGATGATCGCCCGGCTTGTACAGGTTGCCCACCTGGGTTGAGATGTTCGGCTTAAAGAATCCGTTGCCGATAATGAGCAGAAGAAGACCGAGGAAGAAGAGTTGCGGCACCATCAGCGTAAATTCGCCGGCCGCCATGATCACGGCGCCGATGATCACGCTGTTGCGCTGCCCAATCCAACGGTCCGCGATCATCCCTCCGATGATCGGTGTCAGATAGACAAACGAGGTGTAGTTGCCATAGATGAGCGACGACAGCGGCTGCGGAGCCAGCGGCTGGCCGCCATTGTAGATCAGCTCGAAGAAATGCTTCAGCGCGTGGTAGCCGACGACACTGTCCGAGGTCGGCTGCAGCAGGAGATAATTGACGAGCGAGTAGATCAGGATGGCGCGCATCCCGTAGTAGGAAAAACGCTCCCACATCTCGGTCGTAAAAAGATAACTCAGCCCTATCGGATGGCCGAAGAGAGTCCTCTCCTTGACCGCACGTCCTGCCGCATCCGCCATCGAGGCCCCCTTGTCAGCCATGTTTGGAGTGTCGCGCCCCCCACTAAAGCAACTCGACGCACCGCTCCTCGCGGGAGTAAGGCACAAAGCCCATGCGTTGATAAAGCGGCAAAGCGCGCGGATGGTCCAAAGTGCAGGTGTTCACGAGCAGCGTTGAAATCGGGTGCGCCCAGGCGTTCGCGACCGAATGATACAGGAAGAAATATCCGAGTCGTTTTCCGATGAATTCCGGCATTAATCCGAAATAGGCGATCAACCCCGTCTTGGGGTCCCGGAAGTCGAGCTCGGCCATGCCCGCGGGACAGCCGTTCACATAGAGCACGTAGAGTTCTACCTCCGGGTGCTGAATGACCGCCGCGAGGGAGGCGTCATCGAGACGCTTTCGGTCGACCCAGAAATAAGGGCCGCCGATCGCGTCGTAGAGATAGCGATAGAAATGCAGCGGCGGAGTCTCGGCGCGCAGCATGGCAGCCTTGCCCTGCGGATGCGGCGGCGGAATGACCGCGGGTCGCGCCTTCATCTCGAGAAAGGTCACAGTCATCGGTATGGTCTTCTTGTTCTTCGATGCCGCCATTGCAGTCAGTCCGTTGCCACCGGCGCGTCCGGTCTGGCGCCCCACTCCGACCACGAACCATCATAGAGGGCGGCATGGCGCGCGCCCGCGACCTCCAAGGCGAGGAATACGATGGAGGCGGTTACTCCTGAGCCGCAACTCGTCACGACCGGCCTCGAAAGATCGACTCCATTTCGGGCGAACAAGGCGCGCAGCGTGTCTGGCGGCTGCAGGCAACCGTCAGGCGTCGTGAATGTCGTGTAAGGCATGTTGATGCTGCCCGGGATGTGGCCGCCGCGCACCCCGGGTCTGGGCTCCGGCTCGCGGGCATAGAAACGCGGCGTGCCCCGGGCGTCGATGACCTGCTCGGCGGCTGTGCGGACATTCTCCATCATGTGGTCGAAGTCGCGTACCAGGGTAGTATCCAATTTTGGTGTGAAAGCAGCAGGCGAGGGCGAGACCCGACCGCTACCGAGCGACCGGCTTTCGCGCTTCCATTTCGGCAGCCCACCGTCGAGTACGGAGACGCGCTCGTGCCCCATGGCGCGCAACATCCACCAGGCACGCGCGCTCGAATAGATACCGGCGCCGTCGTAGACCACCACATGGTGACCGTCGCCCAGGCCGAGACTTCCCAAGCGCCGCGCCAGCACGGAGGCAGGCGGCAGCATGTGCGGCCACGGACTCGTCTCGTCCGACAGGGCATCAATGTCGAAGAACACCGCACCGGGAATATGCGCGGCCGAATACTCCGCCTTGGCGTCGCGGCCGGCCTGCGGCAGGTACCAGGAGGCATCCGCAATGCGGATATCGGAACGGCCAAGATGGGCCTCCAACCATTCCGTCGTGACGATCGCGGGTGTGGTCATCGGACGAACGGGACCGCAATTGGCGATTGCCGATGGGCCAGCCAGGGTGGCGTCGGCAGCGACTTCGACTGGAGGAATTCCGGATTGAAGAGCTTGCTCTGATACCGCGTACCGTAGTCCGCCAGGATGGTAACGACGGTGTGGCCGGGACCCATGTCTTTCGCCATGCGGATGGCGCCAGCGACGTTGACGCCGGTCGATCCTCCCATGCAGAGCCCTTCGTGCCTCAGCAGATCGAACACGATTGGCAACATCTCTTCGTCCGGAATTTCGTAGGCGTCGTCGATCGGCGCCCCTTCTAGGTTGGCTGTCACGCGGTTCTGTCCGATGCCTTCCGTAATGGACGAGCCGTGCGACTTTAGCTCGCCGGTCTTCACCCAGGAATAGATTGCGGCCCCCAAGGGGTCGGCGGCCGCAATCCGGATGTCCTGCCGCTTGGCCTTCAGCGCCATGGCCACGCCTGCGAGCGTCCCTCCGGTACCGACCGAACAGACGAAGCCGTCGATGCGTCCGGATGTCTGCTCCCAGATTTCGGGGCCGGTGGTCTCGACATGCGCGCGGCGGTTGGCAACGTTGTCGAACTGGTTGGCCCATACCGCCCCCGCGGGATCGGTTCTTGCCAGTTGGTCGGCAATGCGCCCCGAAATCTTCACGTAGTTGTTCGAGTCCCGGAAGGGTACTGCAGGGACCTCGATGAGGTTGGCCCCCAGCAGACGTAAAGCGTCTTTCTTTTCCTGACTCTGCGTCTCAGGAATGACAATGACTGACCGGAAGCCCATCGCGTTGCCAACGACTGCCAAGCCGATACCGGTGTTGCCGGCGGTGCCTTCCACGATGACGCCTCCCGGCCGCAAGGCGCCGCGGGCGATGGCGTCCTGAACAATGAAGAGCGCCGCCCGGTCCTTGACCGATTGGCCGGGATTCATGAATTCGGCCTTCCCGAGGATGGTGCAGCCGGTCTCCTCGGAGGCACGCCGGAGGCGGATGAGCGGGGTGTTGCCGATGGCGGCAAGGGCGTCAGGCCTGATCGTCACGAAATTGTCCAACGGTGGCGGCGCCACGAACGTAGGCGTGGTGTCGCAGGCCATCAAGGCGGAGGACGGCGGAACTGGCTCCCCGGGACGGATTCGAACCATCGACCAACCGGTTAACAGCCGGTTGCTCTACCGCTGAGCTACCGGGGAACACAGGTGCGCAAGCTCATGGGGCGCGTTGTCTAGCGCGTCTTGACAGGCATGGCTATATCAAAGTGGATCCCACACTGGCCATCGTCGTGACCCGTGAATGCCCGCCGTATGCGATTCGGCCGCGTCCCGATTCGGCTCCGGCGATGCAGCGCTAGCTAATAATCCTCCGTCCTGCACCACGCGCCGCGAGTTTGGTCCGTTTCCTGCCGCTGACTTCTGGATGCCGTTCCCGGGGCAATCTCATCTTGTCCGTGGACGTGCCGTAGTCTGTGGAGTCAGATGACATTTCGAAACCGGGCAGGGTCGGCGGAACCTCTGTCAGGGCGGCCCAAAACGCGACGCCAGACGCCAAAAAGAAGAGGGCCGGGCGAATGCCCGGCCCCAAGGCGTTGGGTAATGGTGGGGTGTCTTCAAGGGAAGACAGTGGCAGGATGCCCTATCAAGGTTAACAAAACCTTAACGACATCGTGGGGTAAATCTTAGGATTGGAGGCCACGCCCGGAATTGAACCGGGGTACACGGTTTTGCAGACCGTTGCGTCACCACTCCGCCACGTGGCCCAGGGCGCGGGCTATATCAGAACGATGCGGCTGCTGCCAATCTGGGCTGTGATCCTTGCACAGCCCGCCCGGTTGCCTTGCAGGACGACCGTCCCCATATGCCGTCCGCGGAAAGCGTCGCGATCCAACCGCCCGATCTCGAGAATGCGAGTCTCGATCGGAATCGGGTGCGTCGTTACGCGAGGCTCGGGAAAGTGCAGGCGCCCTGCTTTCGCCTGGCTTTGGCACAAGGATTCGATTCGCTTTCTGACGCACCCAGATCGAGTGGAAGGGGTTTCAGCCATGAGGGGTACTTGCCTGGCGTTGGCCGTCTCGGCCGCAATCGCGTTCGGCGCGCTCGCACGCGCCCAGGACAGCGCGCCATTTTCCCTTTCCGAGGCGCTCGGCGTCGCGTATGAGACCAATCCGCAACTTGCCGCGGCCCAGGCAGGTTTGCGGGCCACCGACGAGACGGTCGCACAGGCCAACGCCAACTGGCGGCCCTATATCAGTGCAAGCGGCACCTACGGATTCGAAAAGTTCAAAATCGGCGGTACCCCCAACTGGATCGGCACGCACCCCCTGCAGGCGCAGCTGGGTGTCACGCAGAATATCTTCCGCGGCGGGCGCACCTATGCCGAAATTCAACAGGCCAAGGCGAACGTGGGCGTCGGCCGTGCCCAGCTGCTGGCTACCGAGCAGACCGTCATCCTCATGGCCGCGACGGCCTACATGAACGTTGTGCGGGACACGGCCATCCTTCAGTTGCGACTGCACAATGTCGATGTCTTGCGGCGGCAGCGCGATTCTACGGCTTTGGAATTCAAGGCCGGATCGCTGACGCGGACCGACCTGTCCCAGGCAGAGGCGCGTTTGGCGGGCGCGCAGGCGGGATTGACGGCCGCACAGGGGCAGCTTGCCATCAGTCGAGCCGACTTCCTGCAGGCCATCGGTCGTCCGGCCGAAACCTTGGAAGACCGACCGGCGCTGCCCAGCATCCCGGCGAGCGAGGAGGACACTCTCGGTGTAGCCCTCAAGGGAAACCCAGCACTGATTGCCGCGCAGGAAAGCGAGCGGGCCGCAAACTACGCCATCGACGACGCTATTGGTGCGATGCTTCCCCAGGTAAGCGTTCAGGGCGGCTACTCGTATTCGCAACAATCCTACAGTTCGTCACTGGGAGCAGGCTCCGTCACGCACGGGCTGGGCATCATCGGGCAAGTCACAGTGCCGATCTACCAGGGCGGCGCTGAAGAAGCGACGGTTCGCCAGGCCAAGGAGCTGCACGCCCAAGCCGAATTGAACGTAACGGTCACGGACCGGCAAGTCCGCGACGCCGTCTCCTCGGCATGGAATACCTACCAGGCCGCGCTGGCGACCATTGCATCGAACGAGGCGACCGAGAGGGCCGACGAGATCGCGTTCACTGGTGTCAGCAAGGAGCAACAAGTTGGCAGTCGCACCATCCTGGATGTGCTCAACGCCCAGCAGGAACTCCTGAACGCGCAGGTAGCCGTGGTGACCTCGCGTCGCGACGCTACTGTCGCAGCCTTCCAGGTCCTTGCCGCGGCAGGGAAGCTGACGGCCAAATCGCTCGCCTTGAAGGTCAAACTGTACGACCCGCTCGATCATTATGACAGTAATGCAGCACGCTGGATCGGCTTCGGAGATTAATGTTCGGCCACGAATTTCTTAACTCGATCTTTGCGTTCTGTGGTCAACTGTCCTAGGGTCTCTAACAACGAATTCCGCCGGTTGGAGCCCCGCATGGCATCGAGCCCACAGCACGAACCGACGATGGAGGAGATCCTCGCTTCCATCCGGAAGATCATTTCCGAGGACTCGTCCGAGCCGCAGCCCGCGCCGGTGGCCGAGGCACAACTCGCGCCCGTCTCTGTGCCTGTTGAGAGCGACGTGTTGGAGCTGACGCGGGAAATCGTGGATACGCCGGCACCGCCAGTCGAACCCCTGCGTGCCGCCCCTCAGCCTGAGCCGGTGCGCGCAGTTCAACCTGAGCCGGTGCGCCCAGTTCCGATGCCAGAAAACGATGTCGTGTTTCAGACAGTGGAGGAGCCCGTCGTGACGAATGAACCCACAGGCGCAGTCCACGAAGGAATTTTCTCGGATAAGACGCGCAGGGCGCTGGACGACGCTTTCGCAGGCCTCGACAACGAACCGGACGAGCTCGTGGCTCCTCCACGTCCTGCCGCCGCCATTGGAGCCGTGGACGGTGCGACCGTTGAGGCGGTGTTCGAACGCGCCGTTCGCGAGGCCTTCGAGCCGGTCGTGAACAAGTGGCTGGGCACAAACGCAGACGCGATCGTCGAGCGCATGAAGCCACTTATCCGCGAATGGATGGACGAGCACTTCCCCTCCCTGCTGGAGGGTGCGGTGCGCGACGAGGTCGCCCGCGTGGCAAAGGCGCGCGGCGGCAGGCATTAGCCCCCGCCTATCCGGGGCAGGGCCCCGATAACCCCTTGACGGATCGGCGTCCGAGTTGTTTCACCCATCCCGGCGCCGCAAGGGGATTTGCCGTTCATGCTCGACAAGACATTCGACCCCAAAGAGGTTGAAGGCCGGATTTATGCCCGGTGGGCGGAATCGGGCGCCTTCCGCGCCGGCCGCCGCCCGGACGCCGAGCCCTTCTGCATCGTCATTCCGCCTCCCAACGTTACCGGGCGGCTGCACATTGGCCATGCCCTCAACAACTCCCTGCAGGACGCCATCGCGCGCTTCGAGCGGATGCGGGGCAAAGACGTGCTCTGGCAACCCGGCATGGACCATGCGGGCATCGCCACCCAACTGGTGGTCGAACGGGAACTGGCCAAACGACAGCAGAGCCGGCTGGAGATGGGGCGCGAGAAGTTCCTCGAAGCCGTCTGGACGTGGAAAGAGGAGTCGGGCGGGGCCATCGGCGAACAGCTGCGGCGCCTGGGCGCCTCGGCGGATTGGTCGCGCGAACGCTTCACCATGGACGACGGCCTGTCCCGCGCAGTTGTGAAAGTATTTGTCGAGCTTTATCGGCAGAACCTCATCTACAAGGATAAGCGGCTGGTCAATTGGGACCCGCGGCTCCAAACGGCCGTCAGCGATCTCGAGGTCGAGAGCATCGAGCTCAAAGGCAACCTCTGGCACATTAAATACCCGCTGGAAGGGCGAGCCGGAGAGTACATCACGGTGGCGACCACCCGCCCGGAAACGATGCTCGGCGACACGGCTGTGGCGGTTCACGCCGACGACCAGCGTTACAAGCCGTTGCTCGAAGCGAAGGCGCAGGCCCGCCAACCGCTCACGGGGCGCTTGATTCCCATCGTCGCGGACGAGATCGCCGACCCCGAAAAGGGCTCAGGTGCCGTCAAGATCACGCCAGGCCACGATTTCAATGATTTCGAGGTCGGCCGGCGCCACAAGCTGCCTCTGATCAACATCCTCAACAGGGACGGCACCCTGAACGACAGCGTACCCAAGAAGTACCGCGGGTTGGACCGCTTCTTGGCGCGCAAGGCCGTCGTGGCCGATCTCGAGGAACTCGGACTGATCGACAAGATCGAGCCGATCATCCATGCCGTGCCGCACGACGAGAAGACCAAGACGGTAGTGCTCGAGCCTTACCTGACCGAGCAGTGGTATCTCGACGTCCGCACGCTCGCGAAACGCGCCGTCCAGGTGGTCGAGGAGGGTCGCACCAAATTCGTGCCTGAGAACTGGGCCAACGTCTATTTCAACTGGCTGCGCAACATCCAACCCTGGTGCATCTCGCGCCAATTGTGGTGGGGCCATCAACTGCCCGTCTGGTACGGCGACGACGGCACGATCTACGTCGCGGAGAGCGAAGCCGAAGCGGTCAGACAAGCCGGCGGAGCCAAGCTTACGCGGGACCCCGACGTGCTCGATACCTGGTTCTCGTCGGCCTTGTGGCCATTCTCGACGCTCGGCTGGCCGGATGAAACGACGGAACTGAAGCGGTTCTACCCGACCAGCGTGCTGATCACCGGCTTCGACATCATCTTCTTCTGGGTGGCGCGGATGATGATGATGGGCATGCACTTCATGAACGACGTGCCTTTCCGCACCGTCTACATCCACAATCGCGTCCTGGACGAGAAGGGCGTGAAGATGTCCAAGACCAAGGGGAACGTCATTGATCCCCTCGATCTGGTCGACGAATACGGCGCCGATGCGCTGCGCTTCACGCTGGCGCTCGCTGCCGGACAGACCCGCGACATGCGCATCGGCCCGGCGCGCGTTGAAACCAACCGCAATTTTGCGACCAAGCTGTGGAATGCGGCGCGCTTCTGCGAGATGAACGGCTGCGACACGCGCGTGGATTTCGATCCGGCCAGGGTCTCGCAGACGGTCAACAAGTGGATCGTGGCTGAGGCCGCGAAATCGGCAAGAGAGGTGACGACGGCGCTGGAGACCCTGCGCTTCAACGATGCGGCGCGCGCAGCGTACCACTTCGTCTGGGACGTCTACTGCGACTGGTATCTCGAATTCATCAAACCCCTGCTCAACGGCACCGACGAAGGAGCGAAGGCGGAGGCGCGAATGACTGCTGCGTGGACCCGGGACACGATCCTGAAGCTACTGCACCCCTTCATGCCCTACATCACCGAGGAGCTTTGGGCGCGGACGGTCGAACAGTTGGCGCCACGGCAGACGCTGCTGATTGAAGCGCCGTGGCCGGATTTATCGTCGCTACCGCGCGACGACTCGGCGGCGGCGGAGATGCGGTGGGTCATCGATCTCGTGTCCGGCGTGCGCTCCGTTCGCTCGGAGATGAACGTGCCGCCGTCTGCCAAGATTACCTTGGTGCTCAAGGGTGCCAGCGCGGAGACAAAGAACCGGCTCGACCGTCACCTCGGCGTGATATCGACCCTTGCGCGACTTTTCAGCGCCACCACCGGGGATGTCATCCCGCCCGGCTCTGCGCAGTTCGTCATCGGTGAAGCCATGGTCGCTTTGCCGCTCGGCGATGTCATCGATTTCGTCAAGGAGCGCGCGCGGCTCGAGAAGGAGCTGAAGAAGGCGCAGGATGAGATCGCCCGGTTCGATGCCAAGCTCTCCAATGAGCAGTTCGTTTCCCGCGCGCCGGAAGACGTGCTTGCAGAACAGCGCGAGAAGCGCGCGGAGGCCGCGGCCCAGGCCGCGCGCCTGAAGGATGCCATTGCCCGCCTCGCGAGCTGATCGTGCAAGAGCAACAGAATTATCACCTGCGAATGCCATAGTCCTGCCACGTTTGACCCGGAACAGCGGGTTTCCTGAACCGTTTTCATTTGATGATGTGCGGCTTGCGGGCCGCGCATGAGGGTGCCGTTTCCACCAGCAGCAAGGGAGACACGCTCATGTTGAAACGCAATGCTTTGATCGCCATGGCGGCGGTCGTGGCGCTTGGTGCGAGCACTGCCGCAGCCAACGCCGACGCGTGCAGTCATCACGGGCATCCCGTCGGGACAATTCTCGGAGCAGCCGGCGGCGGCCTGATCGGCAATGCCATCACCCACGGCAGCGCTGTGGGCACCGTTGGCGGTGCTGTGGCTGGCGGCTTCGCGGGTAACGCCATCGCGCGGAGCGGCGACTGCCACTATGACCGTTACCGGCGGGCCTATTATTACTACGACCGCGATCATCGCCGGCACTACGTCAACTACTATGAGGACCGGGACGAAAGATACCGGGACCGCCGGGACTATTATCGCGACCGGGACAATCCTGACGATAACGGTTACTAATCGACCGCTCCCTCAGGCACGCAAAGCGGCCGCCGAGCAATCGGCGGCCGCGTTGTTTTGGGGGCTTGAATGCCGAGCGCGCCCCACTATCTTAATGTAACGGTTAGTATTACAGAAGAGGGGCCTCGATGCCGTCCTTGTTCGATCCTGTGGCGCTGGGCGCGCTGCGCCTGCCCAATCGCATCGTCATGGCACCGTTGACGCGTTGCCGCGCCGAGCCGGAGACTCGCGTACCCTCGATGCTGGCGGCGACGTACTACGCGCAACGAGCGTCCGCGGGATTGATCCTGACAGAGGCTACGTCGGTCGATCCCCTCGGAGTCGGCTATCCGGCCACTCCCGGAATCTGGTCGGACGAACAGACAGAAGGCTGGAAGCCGATCGTGGAGGCCGTCCACGGTAGAGGCGGGCGCATCATGCTTCAACTCTGGCATGTGGGACGCATTTCCGATCCGTTTTATCTTGGGGGTCGCCAGCCGGTGTCGGCGAGTCCCATCGCCGCCAAGGGGCATGTCAGCCTGATGCGGCCCTTGAAGGACTTCGTGGCGCCGCGCGCGCTGGATGCGGATGAAATTCCGGCTGTCATCGCGGCTTATCGCAATGGAGCGCGGAACGCCAAGAGGGCAGGGTTCGACGGCGTCGAAATCCACGGCGCGAATGGTTATCTTCTCGACCAGTTCCTCCAGGACTCCACGAACAAGCGCACGGACGCTTACGGCGGCTCGCGCGAGAAGCGTGCACGGCTCATGCTCGAAGTCACCGATGCCGTCTGCGACGTATGGGGACCCGACCGGGTCGGCATGCATCTGGCGCCGCGGGCTGACAGCCATGACATGGGCGACAGTGATCGTCTGGCGACATTCACCTATGTGGCGCACGAACTCGGCAAGCGGAAGCTGGCCTTCCTTTGCACGCGAGAGGCCAGGAAAGAAGACAGTATCAGTCCTTTCATGAAGGAAGCCTTCGGCGGCCCGCTTATCGCCAACGAAGGTTTCAACAAGGATGCAGCGGAGCAGGCCCTCGCGGACGGCGTGGCGGATGCGGTCGCCTTCGGCAAACTCATCATCGCCAATCCCGATCTCGTCGAACGCTTCCGGAACGGTGCGCCGCTCAACTCCTGGGACGCATCCACATTCTATGGCGGGGACCAGAAGGGCTACACGGACTATCCCACGGCCGCTGACTGAACCTGCGGGGTCTTACAGAGGATCGGTTCGCGCCATCACGGATGTCTTTGACCCGAGCAGGCTGCGGGCCTTGCCGAGGGCGAAATTGACCTTCCTTTTGCGGTCGTTGCGAAGTAAGGAAAACGTCTGAGTTCGAACTCCTCGAAGACCATGACCAAATTCGACAAATCCAGGCTGCCTTCCCGCCACGTGACAGAGGGGCCCGAGCGCGCGCCGCATCGGTCCTACTATTACGCCATGGGCCTCACGGAAGAGGAGATCCATCGTCCGTTCATCGGTGTGGCAACCTGCTGGAACGAAGCCGCACCCTGCAATATTGCGTTGATGCGACAGGCGCAGGCGGCCAAGACGGGCGTCAAGGGATCCGGCGGAACGCCTCGGGAATTCTGCACGATCACGGTCACCGACGGCATTGCCATGGGCCATGAGGGCATGAAGTCCTCGCTGGTCAGCCGCGAAGTCATCGCGGACAGCGTCGAACTGACCATGCGCGGCCACTGCTACGATGGTCTGGTCGGCATCGCCGGCTGCGACAAGTCCCTGCCCGGGATGATGATGTCGATGCTGCGGCTGAATGTCCCGAGCGTGTTCTTGTACGGCGGCTCGATCATGCCCGGCAGGGTAAAGGGCAAGGACGTGACGGTGGTCGACGTCTTTGAGGGAGTCGGACAGCATTCGGCGGGCAAGCTGCCGGACTGCGACCTGACGGAACTCGAGCGGCACGCTTGCCCGGGCGCCGGCGCCTGCGGCGGCCAGTTCACGGCAAACACGATGGCCTGCGTCGCCGAGGCGATCGGCCTCGCGCTGCCACATTCGTCGGGCCCGCCGGCCGAGATCGTGGAACGCGACGATTTTGCGACCAAGGCGGGCGAGGCCGTGATGTCGCTACTCAAGCGCGGAATCCGTCCGCGCGACATCTGCACCCGCAAGGCGTTCGAGAACGCGGCCGCGGTCGTGGCGGCGACAGGCGGCTCAACCAACGCGGCGCTGCATCTGCCGGCCATGGCCAACGAAGCGGGCATATCCTTCGATCTCTTCGACGTGGCCGAGATTTTCAAGCGCACGCCCTACCTGGCGTCCCTGAAGCCAGGCGGCCTGTATGTCGCCAAGGACATGTGGGAGGCCGGCGGCGTGCCCATGCTGATGCGCGCATTGCTCGACGGCGGCTTCATCCACGGATCCTGCATGACGGCAACGGGCAAAACCGTCGCCGAAAACCTCAAGGATGTGGCCTTCAATCCGTCCCAGAAGGTGATGAAGGACGTGGCGCACGCCCTGGCTCCGACCGGCGGCGTGGTCGGTTTGCGAGGGAACCTTGCGCCCGACGGCGCCATCGTCAAGATCGCCGGGCTGAAGCACATCAAGCACCGCGGACCGGCGCGCGTCTTCGACTGCGAAGAAGACTGCTTCGCCGCCGTGCAGAGGAGGGAATATCAGCCAGGCGACGTGCTGGTGATCCGCTACGAGGGACCGAAGGGCGGTCCCGGCATGCGCGAGATGCTGTCGACGACGGCCGCGCTTTATGGCCAAGGCGTCGAGAACATCGCGCTGGTCACCGACGGGCGCTTCTCGGGGGGAACCCGCGGGCTCTGCGTGGGCCACGTCGGTCCGGAGGCCGCCGAAGGGGGACCGATCGCGCTTCTTCGCGACGGCGACATGATCCTCATCGATGCTGAAATCGGCACGATCGAGGTTGAATTGCCTGCGGCAGAACTCGCCGCACGCAAGACCTCGTGGAAGCCGAAACCGGCAAGCTTCGGAACCGGCGCATTGTGGCGTTTTGCCAAGAATGTCGGGCCGGCCCGCCATGGGGCAGTCACCACGCCGGGCGCGCAACACGAGGTGCGGTGCTACGCCGACATTTAGCGTCTGCTGTAACACCAGTCGGCGCGGGATAGGGTTTGGTCGCCTCCCGCGCGACAGCCGAGACGCTCGCTAACCTGCTTTGGTTACAGTGAAATCCGAAAACGACGACGTGCGCTCGACAGGCAGCGCGCCAGCCCTACAATGGTGCCCAGTGGGGGGAGTGTATGCGTCGCCGCTACGGTTGGGGCCTCGATGACGGGTACGGCCGGTTCATGGCAACGGCCGCGTCCGTGCTTGCCGTCGCCATCATCAGCTACGCCACGGCGCTGTTCCTCTTCGCGCATTACCGCACGACGCTGTCGTCGCACCCCGACATCAGGCAGGCCGTGACGGCGACGAACACGCCGCCGCCCGAAACGCGCATTTGGCTGTCGAAGGATTACCCGCCTGGCGACGCGCGACTCGTCGATGTCGTGGCTGCCGGTGACGTGATGATGGGTTCCACGAATTCGGACCTTAACCCCCGCATCGTTCCTGGCGTGGACGCCGCCTCGCTGATCGGTTCCGATCTCGCTATCATCTTTCGCCGCTCGGACGTCGCATTCGTCAATCTCGAAGGTCCGCTCTACGACGGTTCCGAACCGACGGCAAAAAATTGCACGAGCTGCTTTTCGTTCCGCAGTCCGACCTACTACGCCGATGTGCTGTCGAGTCTGCACGTCTCCGTCGTCAGTCTGGCAAACAACCACAGCGGCGATTACGGCCAAGCCGGACGCGAGTCCACCATCGCGGCGCTGATGCGGCGCGGGATCGGCTTTGCGGGGCTGGAACGGGACGGCGCGCGGACCTCCATACTGCGTCTGGCGAACGGACGAACCGTCGGCGTCATCGCCTTCGCCCCCAACAGCGGAACGCTCGACATCAACGACATCCCGGCTGCCGCCGGCCAGATACGCGAGCTCAAGGCCAAAGTGGATCTCGTGCTCGTTTCCTTCCATGGCGGGGCCGAAGGCTGGGACCATGTGCACGTCGCCAGGGGTGATGAAACCTTTGACGGCGAGGATCGCGGCGACGTCATCGCATTCGCGCATGCCGCCGTGGACGCTGGTGCCGACCTGGTGGTCGGGCAGGGACCGCATGTGCCGCGCGCCGTCGAACTCTACAGGCATCATTTGATTGCCTACAGCCTCGGCAATTTCTGGACCTATGCGGGCGTCGGCAGCTACGCCGTGTCTGGTCTTGGGCCGGTGCTCGAAGCCTGGATCGAGCCCGATGGGACCATTGCCGGATTCGAGGTCCATTCGACCCGGCAAGCTGGCCTGGGCGTGCCGCACCTGGACCCGGAGAACGAAGCCGCACGCTACGTGTACTACCTCACGCGGGCGGATTTCCCCGATACCGGTGACGCACTCGCCAACGCAGTGAAGCCGCAATAGGCAAGGCGGGCGGCCGCCCCTACAAGCTTGGAATGAAACCAATCTTCGACTTCGAGCTGCCGAAATGCGGCGCCGTCTCCGGTTGGCTGCCGCCGGGGAGCTTGCCTCACCGGGCGGGCAGGAAACCGGGGCTTTCAAGCAACGAGTCGGCACAGAACTAGCCCCATGCGACCCATCGCCTTGCCCCAGGGCCACACGGCCCATAGACTGCAACCTGGTCCAAGGATGCAGCTCGGATGCGGTTGGAAATCGTTTTTGCAGCCGTGACTTGCATGGCGGTCCTGCCGGCATGGGCGAGCGGTACGGCCGACCGCCCCGAGGAACTGGCGTGGTTCCAGGCGCACACCATCTTCCACTCCGGATTGCGCAACGGGCACGAAATTGCCCTGACGTTCGACGACGGTCCGAACGCCTACACGACCCGGGTTCTCGACGTTCTCAAAGCCAACAACGTGAAGGCGACGTTCTTCATCGTGGGCAAGATGGCGAAGGCGCACCCGGACATCCTGGCGCGGATCGCCGCGGAAGGGCACCTGCTCGCCAATCACAGCGCCAGCCATCCCGAGCTGACGAGCTCGTTTGACGCGGACCCGAGCACCCTGATCAACCAGTTGCGCATCGTGCACAACGAGATCGCGCCGCTGATGAAGCCGACCGACAAGTTCTATTTCCGCGCACCCTATGGCTACTGGCGTTCGGCGCACGCTCAAATCCTCAACGACGATCCGGTGCTGCGAAACTATGTCGGCCCGATCTACTGGGATGTCGGCGGCGACATCTCGATGCATGACGGCTACGTGATGAGCGCCGCCGACTGGGATTGCTGGCGGCACAAATGGACGCCGCAGATCTGCGCCAAGGGGTACCTTCGCGAGATTCGCCGCGACGACGGCGGCGTCGTCCTCATGCACTGCATCCACCGGCAATCGGCTGATCTCGTGGCCTCTGTCGTTCCGCCGATGCTGCAGGAAGGCTACCGCTTCGTACGCCTCGACGAGGTGCCAGAATACCGCCAGTACGAGACCCCGCAATCCGCGCCGGCCGTCGCCTGGACTCCGCTGACACCAACGACAAAAGTCGCAGAGCTCAAATAGCATCACGCTCATCGAAGGAGCGAGCCCAAGCGCGATCGAGCGGGCCGGCCGAGGTATGATCTCCCGTCCGCAGGCAGCGCGTCCGTTACCTTCGGCGGTCAGTGCGCCGGCGGAAAATACTGGTAGAGCCAGGTCTCGGACAAAGTCTTGTCCGCCAGACGCAAGTAGCAGCGCATGTTCAGCGGCCCGGGGCCGCCCGCCATGACGTCGAAGACCGCGCGCCAGCGCTCGGTGCCGACGACCTTGATGACGTAGGGGTGCACCACCTTGCCGCGAGAGAGCGTGACCACCGGCACAATGTCGTAGCGCGGGGCCATGCCGGTCAGCGGCCCTCCTTCGAAGTCAATGACGAACTTGTGCGTATTGGCAACCGCAGGCCCGCCGACGATGCCTCCGCGTCCGATCCTCGTCGCCACGACATACCCGACGTCTCTGGGAAGAAACGGCGAAGGATCCTGCCAATAGAGCCGGTAATCCAGTGCCACGTGCGTACCTGCCGAGACACGCTGCTTCGGCAACCAGTACGCCACGATATTGTCGTGTGTCTCGTCGTCGGTTGGAATCTCGACCAGCTGTACCGCACCTTCACCCCATTTGCCGCGCGGCTCGACCCACATGCTCGGACGCTTGTTGTAGAAGGTCCCGTCGTCTTGGTAGTCGTTGAAATCGCGGTCCCTTTGCATCAACCCGAACCCTTTCGGATTGTCGTCGACGAACGAGTTGGCCTGTACCGTCGGCGGATTGACGAGAGGGCGCCAGATCCGCTCACCGGAGCCGGTCCACAGGGCAAGTCCGTCGCTGTCATGGATTTGCGGCCGCCAGTCGTCCCCCTGGAGCCTGTTGCTCTCGTTGTACCAGAACATGCTGGTCAGCGGCGCGATACCAAGCCGCTCGATGTCGGCGCGTGCGAACAGATCGGCATGAATGTCCATTATCACACCGTTGTCGCGACGCGCCGTGAACCTGTACGCTCCCGTAATGCTGCGGCCCTCAAGCAGCGCGTACACCGTCACGGCGCCGCCGTGGTCTTCGCCAATCCAGAATTCGCTGAAGATGGGAAACTCCTCCCGGCTCGAGGCGGAGGTGTTGACGGCGATCCCGCGCGCGGAGGCTCCGTACTGATCGTCCGATCCGGACGCGCGGAAATAGCTGGCTCCCTGAAACGCCAGCCAGTCGCGCTCGACATCATGGCCATTCATCACGCGAAAGCCTGAAAAGCCGAGATCGTGCGGCAACCGCTTGTCCAGCCCCGTTCCGTTCCAATCGAAATACGATGGGCGATACAGGATATCGCGCGATGTTCCCCCCGCCAGCGCATTGATATTCACGGAATAGGGCACTACCTGCTTCACAGGGAAGAACCTCACCGGGAGAGGCGGAGGACCATTCTTCCACAGTGCGAATCCGGGCCTGAACTGAATGCGCTGCGAAACATCGAAATTCATTGTGCGGACGATATCGGGGGCCGGCTGGCGCGGCTCCACGTACGCCTTCCGCGAGAGTTCCTGCGCCCGAACTCGGAGGAGATCGAAATTGAAGGGGCGAGCCGGACCAAGAACGAGCTCTTTCTTCGCTCCGGCAGGAGCCGCAAGCGCAGACACGGCAGCAGCGAAACCCAAGGTCCAGGGCAGCGACGCACCGAGCATGTGTCGACGTGATAGAGGCACGTTCGTCTTCCATGTCATGACAGGCGCCCAACGGATCATGCACTGTCTCGGGTTCAAAGCGAGGCCGTGTCGGTTACACAAATTTTTCCAATTGCCGGCCAATTCCCGCCACGAGCCGCCGTTACATGAACGCCATGCGCGGTCGCGTCGAGGACTTGCGAGGAGGTGACCAGCGGCAGGTGACAAAAGTGTGGCAAATCCTGGCAGACGCTAAAGCGCGTGTATCATCGCATCGGGATCGACGCAGCAACCCGGTCAGGTCAAAAGGAAACGAACAATGGATTGTGCGCCGGAAACAACCACCGCTCCCCACGCCGAAATGACGCCGCGGCCACGTCCCGCCTCGATGCCGGAGCAGGAGATCGTGGCGTGGACGCCGCGACTGCTTCTTGCCGCGGCCTGGAAGTCCATCGCCGAGGGCGTGCCGCCATCGGCGAGGCCCATTCCCGCCCGCAGAAGTTAAGCCTGATCATCGATCGTTATGATCGCGTTGCGTTGGTTGTATCTCGGACTCGTACTGGCGACGACCGCCTCCGCGACAACACGGCTGTTCAACGTTCTTCGAGTCGACGGCCTCGACGCGGCGGAAAGCGCCTATCTCCTGCTGTTCGCCATCCTGTTCACGTGGATCTCCGCCTCCTTCTGGCTGGCCTGCATCGGTGCCTATGCCCGCTGGCGCGGTCTATCGGCCGGTACGCTGATTCACCCCACGCAAGGTGACCGCCAATTCGGCGGTTCTGCCTCGCGAACGGCCCTGCTGTTTCCCGTGCGCAACGAAGAGGCGTCGCGATTGTTCGCGGGCATCAGTGCAGTGTGTGACTCCATCCGCGAACGAGGCGCCCATGATCACTTCGACGTCTTCATCCTCAGCGACAGCAACGATCCCGACTGCGTGGCGCAAGAGCAGCAAGGCTGGAGAGACCTACGCCGAGAGATCGGTCAAGGCATCTACTACCGGCATCGCACCGACAATATCGGCAAGAAGAGCGGTAACATCGCGCAGTTCTGCCGCAACTGGGGCAGGCTCTACGATTACATGGTCGTGCTCGATGCCGACAGCCTGATGACAGGAGAGACGCTGGTATCCCTCGTTCGTCTGATGGACCTCAACCCCAAATCCGCTCTCATCCAGGTCTCGCCGCAGCTGGTGGGACAGGACTCGCTGTTCGCCCGCATCCAGCAGTTCGCGTCAAGCGTCTACGGACCGATCTACACGGCAGGCCTGGCGCTGCTGCAGGGCCCCGGCGGAAATTACTGGGGACACAACGCCATCATCCGAGTCGCCGCGTTCATGCAGAACTGCGGATTGCCCAAGCTGCCCGGAAGGGCACCGCTCGGCGGCGAGATCATGAGCCACGATTTCGTCGAGGCGGCACTCCTGCTGCGTGCGGGATGGGAAGTTCATCTTGTTACCACGCTCGATGGCAGTTATGAGGAACCGCCGACGACGCTGCTCGATCATCTGGCCCGCGACCGCCGCTGGTGCCAGGGCAACCTTCAGCATCTGCGCCTCATCTTCGCGCAAGGATTCAGGACCGAAAGCCGCGGGCACTTCCTTGCCGGCGTCATGTCGTATGTGTCGTCGCCGCTGTGGCTGGCGCTGATCCTGGCCTCCATCGCGATGATGCTGGATCCTGTGCACGTCGAACCGGTCACCTATTTCGGCCGCTATCCGCTGATCGCCTGGCCGGTGTCCCACACGACGGATCTGCTGGCATTGCTCGGCGAAACAGCAGGGCTGCTATATGGCCCAAAACTTCTCGGCCTGCTTCTTGTCCTCCGCGGTCAGGAAACGCGCCGGGCGCATGGGGGAGGGTGGAAGGCCGTCGTGAGCGTTGCGCTGGAGAGCCTATTCTCCACGCTTCTGGCACCCATCGCGATGTTGTCGCAGAGCGGCTTCGTGGTCCGCATCCTACTCGGAGAAACCAAAGGCTGGGGTGTCCAGCGCCGCGACGCGGGCGGCCTCGGATGGAGACTGATCGCTCGAGTGTTCGCCGTTCACACCCTGATTGCCGTCATTGGCTGTATCGTCGTCTATCTCCTCCTGCCCGGCTGCATCTGGTGGTTCGTCCTTCTGTTTGCGGGGCCGGCGATGGCCATTCCGTTCGTCAGCCTGACCAGCAGCACGGCCGTCGGGCGCTGGACCTCCCGTCACGGCCTGTTCATGACGGCGGAGGACGCCGGGCGCATAGAGATCGTCAAGCGGGTCAAGCTGAGCCTGTCACGGGCATAAACGCCCTTACAGATGCCTGAGAAGCGCGCCGCGGGCCACGCGTACAGGGCGCGCGCGCCGCAGGAGCACCAGCAGAGCGTCCACCAGCGCCGCGTCGCTGGCCGGTTTCATGATCGAAGTCACCTCTGGCCACTCACGATAGATCGGATCGTCTTTGCCCTGTCCCGTGTAGAAGAGAAATGGAACCTGCCGGCGGGCCAGGATCCGGGCGATCGGGTCCACCGAGTGCCTTCCGACATGGACATCGAGAATGGCAGCAGAAATGTCGGCGGCGGTCGCGCAGGCTACGGCGTCTGTGACCTCGGCGTATGGACCGAGCACGCGCGCGCCCTCATCTACGAGCATGCTTTCAAGCTGAAGAGCGATCGGAAATTCGTCCTCGACTACCAGTACGCAACTTCCCGCCAAGGCACCGCCAAATCCGTGATCCGGCATAACTTCGGAACTCCACAAAGCACGAGGTCGGGAAGGTTGCGTCAAAATCAACACCTAGGCCGACACCTACCATAACTCGGGGCAGTGCCTGTCTGTTCCTGCGAACCGTATCATTTCTGCAAATCGGGGCGTTGGCGGATGGGGTGGGATTCGAACCCACGAGACCCTCACAGGCCTGCCGGTTTTCAAGACCGGTGCCTTAAACCGCTCGGCCACCCATCCGTACTCCGCTCCTAACCTCGAATTTAGGCGCGAAGCAAGTCGGGGTCGGAATTCGCGGTTGAGCGGCCGTGGCCCATCCCTTACCCTTTTTCTTCTGTCCAGGGGCTGATTCGGCTTCATGTTTCCGGGATTACGACAAACCTTCGCCCTCGTGGTGCTTGGTGCATTGGTCGCGGGCTGCGCCGGCACACAGCAGGCGCCGCAGGTCACAGTGCCTCCCAATTCCGGCGTCTACCGCATCGGGCAGCCCTACCAGATCGGCGGGACCTGGTATTACCCCCGCGAACAGCCGGATTACGACGAGACCGGCATTGCCTCGTGGTACGGCCCGACGTTCGACGGGAACCTGACGGCCGACGGCGAAATCTTCGATCGCAACGCCCTGACGGCCGCCCATCGCACCCTGCCGATGCCGGTGAACGTCCGCATCACCAACCTCGAGAACGGCAAGTCCGTGGTCGTGCGCGTCAACGACCGGGGCCCGTTCGCCAAGGGCCGCATCATTGACGTGTCGGAACAGGCGGCCAAACTGCTGGGCTTCTACGGCGTGGGCACGGCGCGCGTCAGGGTCCAGTACATGGCGCGGGCGGACCTTTCCACCGGGCAACCGCAACCGTTCGGTGCCGGAACCCCGGCGCAAGCCGTGACAGCCGTTGCGGCCGCACCCGCAACCGCCGTCGAGTCGGGCGTCCTGCCGCCAGTGCCGGGCACGACCCCAGCCGCGCCGCAAACGCAGACCGCAACGGTTGCGCCTTCCGCGCCGGCGACCCCGGCGCCCGATCCGGGTGCGCTGCCGACGGGGCAGGTGACCACGGTGCCGGTACCGGCGGTGACGCACCTCTATGTGCAGGTCGGCGCCTTCAGCAACTACCAGAACGCCCTGCGCCTGAAGAACCGGCTTGGCGACGACCTGAAGATTTCGACCATTCAACGCAACCGCCAAACGCTCTATAGAGTGCGCTCCGGGCCCTATGACAAAACCGACGACGCCGATGCCGCGCTTTCGAAAGTCATGGACCTTGGCGCCAACGACGCGCATATCGTCGTCGATCAATAGCCCCGGGGAGAAATCCATGCCGCGACTGCGTGCCGTCCTCTTTGCACTGTCCCTTCTGAGCCTATGCGCTTCGCCGGCGCTGGCCGTGATGAACACGAGCGCGGAGCACGCGCTACTGATGGACGGCCAGTCGGGGCAAGTGCTGTGGGCGAAGGACGGCTATGTCCCGACGCCCCCGGCCTCGATGTCCAAGCTGATGACCCTGGAACTCGTCTTCCAGCGCTTGAAGGATGGCCGGCTGAAGCTCACCGACAAGCTGCCGGTCTCCGAAACGGCCTGGCGGACCGGGGGCTCCAAAGGCTTCGTCCGCGTGGGCGATCAACTCACCATCGAAGATCTCGTCCAGCGCATCATCGTGCAATCGGCGAACGACGCTTGTGTCGTCATCGCCGAGGGTCTCGGCGGCACGGTGGACGGCTTCGTCAATCTGATGAACTCACGCGCCAGGGAACTCGGGCTTACCCAGTCGCACTTCGTCAATCCGGACGGGCTGCCCGATCCTCCCGGCCAGCTGATGTCGGCCAACGACCTGGCGAAGCTGGCACGCCATCTGATCTACGATTACCCGCAGTACTATCATTACTTCAGCGAGAGAAGTTACACGACCTACGATCGCGGCAAGCCGATCACCCAGCCCAACCGCAACACCTTCCTCGACAAATTCTCGGGGGCCGACGGCCTCAAAACCGGCTACACCGACGCCTCGGGCTTCGGCGTCGTCGCATCCGCGGTGCGCGACGGCCATCGCCTCATCCTGGTGCTGAACGGCCTGCGCTATCCCGACCTGGCCAAGGACGCTCCGGCCAAGATGGAATGGATCGGCGAAATGCGTCGCGGCGACGAGGCGGCGCGCGTTCTCGACATGGGTTTCCGCGAGTTCCGCAGCTACCAGCTGTTCAAACCCGGCGAGATCGCCGGGGTCGTGCGCGTCTGGGGCGGTACCAAGAGCTCGGTCGCCGCCACGCCGGGCAAGGCGGTCGCCGTGACCATGCAGGTGGACTCCCGCGCCGGCATGAAGGTGACGATGCGCTACAACGAGCCGCTCCAGGCGCCGATCGCGCAGGGCCAGCGGATCGGCACGCTGACGGTTTCGGCACCCGACTTCCCGAACCTGAACGTGCCGCTTTACGCCGCCGAGAGCGTTCCGCGCACCGGAATATTCGGGCGCATCATCATGGGCATCAAAGCGCTGATCTCCGGCCACAAATGACGCGCAAACCGGGCCGCTTCATCACCTTCGAAGGCGGCGAGGGGACCGGCAAATCCACCCAGGCACGCCTCTTGAGCAAGGCTCTCGAAGCGCGCGGCATCGCCTGCGTCGTGACGCGCGAACCTGGCGGATCGCCAGGCGCCGAGGAGATCCGCAATCTGCTCGTCAAAGGCGAACCGGGCCGCTGGGACGTGCTGCCAGAGACCCTGATGCTCTATGCGGCGCGGGCCGATCACCTCGAGCGGACCATCAAGCCGGCGCTCGCAGAGGGTCGCTGGGTGATCAGCGACCGCTTCTCCGACTCGTCCTACGCCTATCAAGGAGCCGGCCGGGGCCTGAACCGGGAAACCGTGCGGCGCATCGAGGCCATCGCCATCGGCGACTTTAAGCCGGACCTGACGCTGGTGCTCGACCTGCCGACCGACACCGGCCTCAGACGGACCAAAACGCGAGGGTCGGGCGACACCCGCTTCGAGCAGTTCGATGCGCCATTCCACGAGCGCATGCGCAAGGCTTTCCTGGACATCGCCCGCAGGGCAGCCGACCGCTGTGTCGTGATCGACGCCGGAAAGAACGAAGCCGAGGTGGCAGAGGCGGTGCTTGCGGCGGTCGTCAAGCGATTTTCCCTCAAGAAAAAGGCATAGTTGCCGGCTCGCGTTCATCCGATGGATGAAACGCAACCGGAATCCTCATAGAGTGCGCGCATGGCCCGCAAGTCGCGACCAGAAGTTCCCGAAGCGGACTCCCACCCGCGCAAGACGACGCGGCTGATCGGCCAGGATCGCCCGCTGCAAATCGTATCGCGCGCCTTGCGCACCGGGCGCCCGCCGCAGGCCTGGCTGATTTGCGGCCCCCCAGGCGTCGGAAAAGCCACGCTGGCTTATCGCATTGCCCGTTACCTGCTGGCTTACGGCGCCAGCGACCGCGGCAGCGAAGACCTGTCGGTCCCGCCCAACGATCCGGCGGCGATCCAAGTGGCGGCGGGTTCGCATCCGGGACTCATGGTGCTGACCCGCGCGATCAATCCCGACACAGGCAAGCCGATGACCGTGTTGTCGGTCGGCGAGGTGCGCCGGCTCAACGCGTTTTTCGGCATGACATCGGGCGCCGGAGGCTGGCGCGTGGTCATCGTCGACACGGCCGACGACATGAACGACGCCGCGGCAAACGCGCTGTTGAAACTGCTCGAAGAACCGCCGCCGCGCGCCATGCTGATTCTTCTGTCGAACACGCCCGGCCGCCTTCTGCCGACCATCCGCTCGCGCTGCCAACGCCTCAACCTGCGGCCGCTGCCGGACGAAGCGCTGGCGGCGGAGCTGGCCGCCTCGGCGCCGGAGCTGGAATCGGCCAAACGGGCGTCGCTGGTGCGCCTGGCCGGCGGCTCCCTGGGCGCGGCGCTGCAGCTCAAGGACGGCGAAGGCCTCGCCGTGGCGCAGGACGCGGCGCGCTTGATCGATGCCGCGGCCCAACCCGATGTCCCCGCGCTGCTGTCGCTGGCGGAGAAGCTGGGGCGGATGACGGACGGGCTGGACATGCTGGGCGATTTCCTCACCGAAACGCTTTCTGCGCGGATCCGCGCGCGCGCGGCGAACGGACAGGCGCATCTCGAGCGCTGGGTCGAAGCGCACGAAACCCTGCGCCGGATGTTCGCCAGAACCACCGCCCTTCATCTCGACCCCAAGCAGACGGTACTCGGCGCCGCGCGGACCTTGCGGACGACCACGGCGCGGGCAGGGACCGTCTAGATGCTGGTCGACAGCCACTGCCATCTCGATTTTCCCGACCTGGCCGCGGAGCGCGACGCCGTCGTGGCGCGGGCCAAGACGGCCGGCGTCGGCGCATGCATCACCATCGGAACCAAGCTTTCGACGTTCCCCAATACGCGCGCGGCGGCAGAGCGCTTCGACAACGTGTGGTGCAGCGTCGGCATCCATCCCCACGAGGCGGACGCCGAGCCGCTCGATGACGCGGCCCCGGTCCTGGCGGTCACCGACGATCCCAAAGTGGTGGGCATCGGCGAGACGGGCCTGGACTATTTCTACAATCATTCCTCGCAAGACAGGCAGCGCGCCAATTTCCGCGCCCACATCGCCGCGGCACGGCAGAGCCGCCTGCCGCTCATCGTCCACACGCGCGACGCCGAATGCGACACCATCGAGATCCTGCGCGAGGAAATGGCGGCCGGTGCCTTCACGGGCGTCCTGCATTGCTTCACCGGCAGCCAGACGCTCGCACGCGCGGCGCTCGACCTCGGATTCCTCATCTCCGCCTCGGGCATCATCACCTTCAAGAAGTCGGACGCCTTGCGCGATGTCTTCCGCACGGTGCCGCTGGACCGACTGCTGGTCGAAACGGATGCGCCGTACCTGGCGCCGGTCCCGCACCGGGGCAAGCGCAACGAGCCGGCGTTCGTGGTGTACACGGCGGCGGCCCTGGCGGAACTGAAGGGCGTGCCGGCGCACGAGCTGGCGCGAGCCACGACCGACAATTTCTTCCGCCTGTTCACGAAGGTGCCGCGACCGGCGGAGTTGCCATGACCAGCGCCGTCGAAGTCACTATTCTCGGCTGCGGCTCATCGGGCGGCGTGCCGCGGCTTGGCGGACCCGACAACGCCGGCTACTGGGGTGCCTGCAACCCGGCCAATCCCAAGAACCGGCGCAGCCGCTGCTCGATCCTGGTGCAAAAGCACTTGGCCGAGGGCACGACGCGCGTTCTGGTCGACACCTCGCCCGACATGCGCGAGCAATTGTTGCGCGCGCATGTGGCGAGCCTCGACGGCATCCTGATCACGCACGATCATGCCGATCAGCTCCACGGCATCGACGACCTGCGCCAGATCATGCTGCATCAGCGCCGCCGCGCCGATATCCACACCGATGCGAAGACGGCGGAAGGCATCGTCTCGCGATTCTCCTATTGCTTCGTGCAGTCCGCCGGCAGCGACTATCCGCCGATGGCCACCATGCATGCGATCCCGGAGCCGTTCGCACCGTTCGAGATCAGTGGAGCAGGGGGCCAGCTTCCGGTTCTCGCCTTCAGCCAGCGCCACGGGCTGATGCGCTCCCTCGGCTTCCGCTTCGGTCCGATCGCCTATTCCCCGGACGTCAACGAACTCGACGATGCCGCCTTCAAGGCGCTCGACGGCGTCGACTGCTGGATCGTCGATGCGCTGCGCTATACGCCGCACCCCAGCCACGCCCACCTGGCGCTCGCCCTGGAATGGATCGCGCGGGTGAAACCCAAGCGCGCCGTGCTGACGAACCTGCACGTCGACCTGGATTACGGCACGCTGCGCCGGGAACTGCCCGAGAACGTCGAACCGGCCTATGACGGAATGACCGTCATGGCCGGCTCGGTGTCCACACGTCGCGCGATGTAGTGGAAATGGCCATCGCAGCGGCACGCTTCAAGGGGGCCGCGAAAATATTTTTAAGCCATCCTTCCAAGGCATTGCGCGCTGTTCTTGACCAAGCCTAAGACGCACGCCCGACTTCGTCCGCAAATTCTTTTGCGGGGCGCGAGCGGCCACAGGCCGGCAGCGTGCGGTGGTGGCGAGCCTACCGGCCCTGGTGGCGGAAGTTGCGATTGCCGCCTTTGATTTGCGAGAAATTGCCGCCTTTTCCCGGAAACTGCCGCGGCAGGTTTGGCGGGATGCCCTGCGGAGGCGCCTTCAGCGGCTTGCGGGTCTCATCGTGGAGATGCTGCGGGGCCGGTTCCTGGACTTCCGGCTCCTTGGCCGGCTTCGCGGTCTTGGTGTCTTTCGGCTTCTTGGGCATGGATGACTCCATGGGATGAGGGCGGATTATAGGACGGATCAGCCGGCCGGTTTAGGGGCGTTTCCGTCTGTTGCGGAGACATCTTTGCGGCCCGGCGCCGCCCGAAACCGAGGTAGCGCTGCGCCCATGGTTCCGGCAGCAATCCTGCCACCACCTTGCTGCCGTCCAACGGCGGTACCGGGATCAAGTTCAACACGCCCAGGATCAGGTTGAGCTGCACCGAGGCCCCCAGGGCGTCGGCCAGCCACGGGCCGGCGCCGTCCGGGACGATTTGCACGGCTACCGCGGAGAGGGCGGCCAGCACGAAGTTGGCGGCCGGCCCGGCTGCGGCCACCAGCATCATGTCGCGGCGCGGATGCCTCAGGCGCGACCAGGCCACCGGGACGGGCTTGGCCCAGCCGAAGAGGAATGGCGCGTTCACGGCAAACAGGAAGCCGGGCAGCAGGATGGTGCCGACGGGATCGATATGCCGCAGAGGATTGAAGGAGACGCGGCCGAGCTGTCTGGCGGTATCGTCGCCGCAGGCCGCCGCGACCCAGGCATGCGCGGCTTCGTGCAGCGTGATCGCAAGGAGTGCGACGACGACGAAGGACACGATGGAGAGGATTTCGGGCGCGGCCATGGGTGGGGTTCCAAGTCTGAACACCAAGGCATAGCACCTCCCCTGGCCGACCATAATTTCCCATAATATATCTTATACGAATAACCATGATCCGGCGGGAAAGTGCTGAAAATCGCTTGACCCTGCCCCAAGGACCGGCCTCAGAGACGCCGGGGTCGAAGACATTTGCTCGCCATGGATGCTCATCTCAGTCCCGCAGAAACCGCCCGCCGCCTGGGCGTCAGCGTCAAGGCTCTGCGCCTCTACGAACGGCACGGTCTCGTGAAACCGCTGCGGTCCCAGAACGGGTGGCGGACTTACGGTCCGGTCGAACTGGCGCGGCTGCACCAGGTCCTCGCCCTCAAGCGGCTTGGATTGCCGCTGGGACGGATCGCCGAGCTCATTTCCGGACGACTGAAGACGCTGGATGACTTGCTGGAGCTCCAAGAACGGGTTCTGGCCCGCGAAAGCGGCCGCGTCGCGCACGCCTTGGCACTGGTCCGCGCGGCCCGGGCCAAGCTGGCGCATGGCGAAATCTTGTCGGTCGACGATCTCGCAACCCTCACGACGGAGACCACCATGACCGCCAAAGCCAGCCCCGAAGAGATGAAGGCCATCTTCGATCCCATTTCGCAGAAGTATTTCACACCGGACGAAATCAAAGACCTGAGTGCCAGGAAATACGACCAGGCCGACGTTTCGCGTCAGTGGGAGGCCTTAATTGCCGAAGCCAAGGCCTTGATGGCCAAGGGCGACGACGCCTCGCCGCAAGCGCTGGACCTGGCCCGCCGCTGGCGCGCCCTCGTCGACCAGTTCACCGGCCGCGACGCAAAGGTCGCCGGCAAGGTCCGGGCGATCTGGAATGACGCCATGGCGGACCCCGCCGCGGCACCCAAACTCCCGCTGACGCCCGAGATCTTCGCCTTCGTCGGCCGGGCGATGGCCAAGTTGAACGAAGCCGGAAAATAATGGCAACGGAGTGCGAATAGGGTCCCTGTTCGCACTTCCCCAACCCTGCTCACGCCTGTTCAATCGGAGCATGACGAATCCCAAGCCATCCAGAGACATCGAATCACTTCTTGAGATCATGCGGAGGCTGCGCGATCCGGGGCGCGGCTGTCCGTGGGACCGCGAGCAGAATTTCGCGACCATCGCGCCCTATACGATCGAGGAAGCCTATGAGGTGGCCGGGGCGATCGAGGACGAGAACTGGCCCCATCTGAAGGACGAGCTGGGCGACCTGCTCTTCCAAGTCGTCTTCCACGCCAAGATGGCCGAGGAGCAAGGCCTGTTCGACTTCGGCGGCGTGGTGGGCGCCATCACGTCAAAGATGATCGCCCGCCACCCGCATGTGTTCGCCGACGAGACCATGCCGGCCACGGCGGCGGCCCAGACCGTGGCCTGGGAAGAGCGCAAGAAAGGCGAACGCGCCGCCAAGGCGCTGGGCATCCTGGACGACGTGCCACGCGCCCTGCCCGCCCTCGCCCGTGCCGAGAAACTTCAGAAGCGCGCCGGAACCGTCGGGTTCGATTGGGAAAGCGCACCGAAGGTCGTGGAGAAGATCGCCGAGGAAGCCGGCGAGATCGCCGAGGCGCAGGCGGCCGGCGCCCCGCCCGAGAAGCTCGAAGAGGAAGTCGGCGACCTGCTGTTCGCCGTGGCCAACCTCGCCCGCCACCTCAAGGTCGATCCCGAGAAGGCGTTGCGGGCCGCCAATGCCAAATTCATTCGCCGCTTCCGAGCCATCGAGGCCGGTCTTGCGGCGCGCGGAACGACGCCGGCCGAGGCGACGCTGGAGGAGATGGAGGCGTTGTGGGTTGCCGCGAAAGAGCTGGAGACGTGACGCCGCGGGCCAAGATCGCCGCTTATCCCCACCGCGCAATTCACATCAGAACTTTCGCCCAGGACCCTGGGTTATATGCATTTTTCCCTGAAACCTGTTGGCGAATTTCTCGGCATCCTGTGGATTGGCGCTGAGCATCAGAACGACGCCTGACGGAGCCTCTTCGCGGCGGTCCAGCACCCGGCCATGGCGATAAGCCCAGGCAAGCCCCTCGCCGTCAGAAGGCTCCAATTCCAGGCGAAAAACGATGTTGCCACCCGTCACGACAACCTCGAGACGGGCCAGGAGCGCCGGAACGCCCTCGCCCGTCAGTGCCGAAACCGCCACGGGCGCATCCGGCCGCACCGACCGTGCCAGCATCCCGTCGCGCACATTGGGCTCGAGCAGGTCGATCTTGTTCAAAACCTCGACGAAGGGGTGTTCCCGACCCGGCTCGACGCCGAGCTCGGCCAGCACTTTCAGCACGTCAGCCTTCTGCGCTTCGGTCTCGAGATGGGCGGAGTCGCGCACATGGACGATGACATCGGCTTCCAGCACCTCTTCGAGCGTCGCCCGGAAGGCCGCCACTAGCTCGTGCGGCAGATCGGCGATGAAGCCGACGGTGTCCGACAGGATCGCCTTGGTGCCGCCCGGCAGGCGTACGCCCCGCATGGTGGGGTCCAGGGTGGCGAACAGCACGTCCTTGGCGAAGACGTCGGCCGCGGTCAGCTTGTTGAACAAGGTCGACTTGCCGGCGTTCGTGTAGCCGACGAGCGCGATCACCGGAAACGGCACGCGTTTGCGGGCGCGGCGCTGCAGGCCGCGCGTGCGCTTCACGCCTTCGAGCTCGCTGCGGATCCTGGCGAGCCGTTCGCCGATCAGCCGGCGGTCGGTCTCGATCTGCGTTTCGCCCGGGCCGCCCAGGAAGCCGAAGCCGCCGCGCTGACGCTCCAAGTGCGTCCAGGACCGCACCAGCCGGCTGCGCTGATAAGTGAGATGGGCGAATTCGACCTGCAGGCGGCCTTCCCGCGTGCGCGCCCTCTCGCCGAAGATCTCGAGAATGAGGGCCGTGCGGTCGAGGACCTTGGTTTTCCAGGCGCGCTCCAGGTTGCGCTGCTGGACCGGAGAGAGCTGCGCATTGACGATGATGACTTCGGGTTCAAGAGCGCGCGCCTCGCCGGCAACCTCTTCAACCTTGCCGCTGCCGATCAGCGTCGCGGGTGTGGCGCGCGCCAACGGCACGATATGCCGGGCAACGACCGACAAACCGATCGCCGCGGCCAGCCCCACGGCTTCCGCCAGGCGCGCTTCGGCATCGCGATCGAAACTGCCCGAGCGCCCCTTGGGCTCCACATGAACCACGAACGCCCTGCGCGGAGGCGCAACGGCCCGGCGACTCGTCACACGGCTTCGACGGCCACTTCCTGTTCCTGGAGCTGCACGGGACCCATCGGCATGACGGTCGATATGGCGTGCTTGTAGACGAGTTGCGCCTGCCCATCCCGACGCAGAAGCACGCAAAAATTGTCGAACCAAGTGATGTTTCCCTGAAGCTTCACCCCGTTGACGAGGAAGATCGTGACGGACGATTTGCTCTTTCTGACTGCGTTCAGAAAAGTGTCCTGCAGGTTTTGTTGCTTATCGCTCATTATTCCCGCCTGTTATTGTCTTCGCGCACCCCGCGAAGCATGTCGCGAAGCATAAGGCGGATTGCTGCGCCTGCGAAAGCCCCTCCTTTTGCACGGAGGGACCTTGCGAACTGTTCTTATAACCATCGGGCCGCAAAGAGGTCCATGACCCGGCGTGTCAGCGGACCGGGCTTGCCGTCGCCCAGAGGACGCCCGTCGATCGCGACGATGGGAACCGCCGTGCCTGAAGCGGAGGTCAGAAAGGCTTCCGGCGAAGCCTGGGCTTCGGCCGTCGTAAAGGCGCGCTCCACCACGGGAATCTGAGCCTGAGCGGCGATGTCGAGCAAAGCCTGGCGCGTCACGCCCGGCAGCACCGCATGGCTCAAGGGGCGGGTCACGAGGCGGCCTTGCCGGTCGACGATCCAGGCCGTTGTCGAAGCCCCCTCCGTGACAAAACCCTGTGCATCGATCAGCCAGGCCTCGGTGGCGCCGGCGCGACGGGCGGCGGTCTTGGCAAGGACGTTGGCCAGCAACTGGGTCGTCTTGATGTCGCAGCGGCCCCAGCGCTCGTCAGGACAGGTCACCACGGCGACGCCTTCCATGCGTCGGCGCTCGAGCGCGGCGACATCGAAGCCGTGCGCCGTGACGATCAAGGTGGGCCTCGGGCGATGCGGCGGGATCGGATGATCGCGCCGGAAGGCGCCACGCGTCACCTGCATGTAGAGAAGGCCCTCGGCGAGCCCGTTGCGGCGCACGACCTCGCGACACACCCATTTGAGCGACGGGCGCGACATGGGCGGCGCCATCTCGATGGCAGCAAGGGACCGGCCGAGGCGATCGAAATGCAGCTCTTCATCCTCCAGGCGCCCATGCGCGATGCGCATGACCTCGTAGATGGAGTCGCCGAGCTGCAGGCCGCGGTCTTCGACATGCACCGCGGCCTCGCCGTGGCGCAGGTAGCGGCCGTCGACATAGGCGACGCGGCCAGACGGGCGGCGCCCCGGCATCAGGCGTTGAAACCTTCGCGACTGCCCAGGCCGGAACCCACGCCCAGCGACTTCAGCTTGCGATGCAAGGCCGAGCGCTCCATGCCGATGAACGCGGCGGTGCGCGAGATGTTGCCCCCGAAGCGATTGATCTGCGCCACCAAGTAGTCGCGCTCGAAGATCTCGCGCGCTTCGCGCAGCGGCAGCGAGATGACAAGATCGCTGCGGCCCGCACCACCCCACGGCGCGTTGGCGCCGAGGTCGGACGGCAGCAGGTCGGCCGAGATGGCCTGGGTCGTGTCGTCGGTCGCCAGGATGAGGAGGCGTTCGATGATATTGCGCAGCTGGCGGACGTTGCCCGGCCAGCTATGGGCTTGTAGCACCGCCATGGCGTCATCGCCGATCTCGCGCATGGGCAACCCCGAGGCCGCCGACAGCCGCTTCATGAAATGCGACACCAGGAGCGGGATGTCGTCGCGGCGCTCCGCCAGCGACGGCACGCGCACCGGCACGACGTTGAGGCGGTGGTAGAGGTCTTCGCGGAAGCGCGAGGCGCCGATCTCGGCGCGCAGATCGCGCGAGGTCGAGCTGATGACGCGGGCATCCACCTGGACGCGGGTGGTACCGCCGACGCGCGTGAAGGTCTGGTCCACCAGGACCCGCAGGATCTTGCCCTGGGTTTCGAGCGGCATGTCGCCGACCTCGTCGAGGAACAGCGTGCCGTTGTGCGCCAGCTCGAGGAACCCGATCTTGCGCGGCCCTTCCGCGCTCTCGGCGCCGAACAGCTCCACCTCGATGCGGTCCGGCTCCATGGTGGCGCAATTGACGGCCACGAAGGCGTTGGCGGCGCGCCGCGAACGGGCGTGAACGAGCCGCGCCAGGAGCTCCTTGCCCGAACCCGGCGGACCCGAGATGAAGACGCGGCTGTTGGTCGGCGCGATCTTCTCCACCGCCTGGCGGATCTGCGACACCGCCGAGGACTGGCCCACGAGCTCGGTCTCGTCGCCCGCCTTCAGCTTCAATTCCTGCACTTCGCGCTTGAGGCGCGCCGCTTCCAAAGCCCGGCCCACCACGTGAATCAGCCGGTCGGCCTTGAACGGCTTCTCGATGAAGTCGTAGGCGCCCTTCTTGATCGAGGCGACCGCGGTCTCGATCGTGCCGTGGCCTGAGATCATCACCACCGGCAGATCCGGCTGCTCCCGCTTCAGGGTATCGAGGACCTGGATGCCGTCGAGCCGGCTGCCCTGCAGCCAGATGTCGAGGACGACCAGCTGCGGCCGGCGCTGGCGAACCGCATTCAAGGCCGTGTCGCTGTCGCCGGCGACGCGCGTCTCGTAGCCTTCGTCGTGCAGAATGCCCGCGATCAGATCGCGAATGTCCTCTTCGTCGTCGACGATCAATATCTCAGACGCGAGAGGCAACCCGTGCTTGCTCATCCGTCACACCTTTTTCACGCGCGTTCTTCTGTTTCAGGGGAAATACCAACGTGACCTGGGCCCCCTTGCCGTCCTCGGCAGCGTCCTCCAGCAGGATTTCGCCGCCATGGTCTTCCATGATCTTGCGCACGATCGCCAGGCCCAGGCCGGTGCCTTTCACCCGCGTCGTGACATACGGCTCGGTCAACCGGTGGCGATGCTCGGCCGGCAGGCCGATGCCGTTGTCGGAAATCAGGAACGACACCTGCGATTCCGTGGTCAGCAAAGCGACCGCGATCCGTCCCGGCGTGTCGTCGCCCATGGCGTTGCGGGCCGCGATGCCTTCGGTCGCGTTCTTCAGCACGTTGGTCAACGCCTGGCTGATCAACCGTCCGTCGCCTTCGAAGTAGACGAGATCGCGCGGCACCGAGGTCTCGAAGGTGATTTGCGGATGCGCGACGCGTTGCAGGAACACCGCCTGCTGCAGCAGCTCCTGCGCCAACTCCCGGCGCATCACCGGCGTCGGCATGCGGGCGAAAGACGAGAATTCGTCCACCATGCGTCCGATGTCGCCCACCTGCCGGATGATCGTGTCGGTGCACTGCTCGAAGATTTCCCGGTCCTCCCCCATGGCGCTGCCGTATTTGCGCTTGAGGCGCTCGGCGGAGAGCTGAATGGGCGTCAGCGGGTTCTTGATCTCGTGGGCGATGCGCCGGGCCACGTCGGCCCAGGCGGCCGTGCGCTGCGCCGACACCAGGTCGGTGATGTCGTCGAAGGTCGCGACATAGCCGCTGTCGTGATGGCCGCGCTCGCTGACCACCTGCACGCTGAGCAGGCGCGTCGTGCCGCCGCGCTTCACCGTCGCCTCGCCGATGGCGCGCGCCGCAGGTTCCTGGATGGCGCGGCGGATAAGGCCTGACAGTTCGGGCACGGTTTCCGCGTAGTGCTGGCCTTCCAGCTCTTCCGGGGCCGCATTCAGCAGGCGCGCCGCCGCCCGGTTCACGATCGTGATCTGGCCATCGGAATCGAGGCCGATGACGCCGGCGCTGACGCCGCCCAGAACGGTCTCGGTGAAGCGGCGGCGTTCGTCGATCTGGCGGTTGGCCGCGATCAAGGCGCCGCGCTGGGTGTCGAGCTGCTGGGTCATGCGGTTGAAGGTGCGCCCGAGCGTCGTCACCTCGTCATCGTCTTGCGTGACCTCCACCTGGGCCTTGAGATCGCCCTCCGTCACGCGGTCGGCAGCCGTGATCAGCCGGGAAATCGGCCGCACGATGCGGTTGGCGGCGCGCAGGCCCAGCCAGATCGAGGCCAGAAGGATCGCCAGCGTGATGATGGCATAGAGAATCGCGAAGTCGCGCTGCACGTGCGATCGGCTTTTTTCGAGCAGCTTGTAGTCGCTGATCACGTCGCGCGTATGGTTGTAGTAGTCGAACACCTTCGGATCGACGGAGCGCACGACGAGCAGGTAGGCATCGTTGAGCGCCTTGAGCTGGACGAGCGCATCGACGATGCCGCGGTCGGCATCGCCGCCGGGCACCACGTTGCCGGCGCGCGCCGCCGCGTATTCCTCCGTAGTCGGGACCAGGAACTTCTCGTAGTGGACCTTGGCGCCCTTGATGGGGACCGTGCTGCCAAGGAGCCTGCCCTCGCTGTCGATGATGAAGGCCGCCTGCAGGCCGTGGCCGCTCGCCAGGTCCGTGAGCTTGGCGAACAGCCGCACGGTGTCGACCTTCTTCTTCTGGATGTCGATGATCTGCGGGTCGCTCTGGATGCCGGTGGCGATCTGCGCCGCATCGAGATAGATACCGCGCTCATGGTCGATCATATAAGCCTGAGCGACGTTCAGAGCGCCGTCCAAGGCGGCCTTGACGTGCGACGAGAACCACGACTCCACACCCAGGTTCAGCGTGATCGCGGCAAAGATCGCCATCAGGATCGCGGGCACCACGGCGATGGCGCTGAACATCACGACCAAGCGAACGTGCAGACGGGCCCCTGCCCGGCCCGAGCGGCTCTCCGACCACAACCGCACGACCTGCCAGGCGATCAGTGCGGCCATCAGCAGGACGATCGCCAGAATGACGAGCAGCAAAGCGATCTTCACGATTTCGGGAAGGCCGCCCCACAGGCTGCGCAGGATCAGAAACGCCGCCACACCCAGGACGACTGTGAGCGCCATGCCCACAGGCAGCCATGACGGCATCCAGCGCAAACCACCAAGGGATCCGCCAGGTCCGCGCGAGTCTACGGACGTCTTTTCTGTTGCCATTCCAACCGCGGAGACACGGACTACGCGCTAACCCGCGAATGCCGTTCCTTAATCGGGGAGTGTAGCGCATTGGCAACCTGTTGCAAGAATGCTGCGATGCATTCCAACAACAGGGTTAAGTAGGGGCGCTAGTCCGTCTTGAGCCCCCGGATAACCTCCAGGCCGAGATCGCGGATCTTCTTGCGCAGCGTGTTGCGGTTCAGGCCCAAAAGGTGGGCCGCGCGGATCTGGTTGCCACGCGTGGCCGCCAAGCAGATCGACAGCAACGGACGTTCGATCTCCTGCAACACGCGGTCGTACAGTCCGGGCGGCGGCAACCGGTCGCCGTGCCCGGAAAAGTACTTCGTCAGATGGCGCTCGACCGCCGCGCCAAGCGAAGGCGGTTCTTCGCCGTCGTCCGCACTCGCGGGCTTCACGGGTTCCTTCAATTCGCCGGCCACGATCGCCGCGGGAATCGTGTCGCCCGAGTGCAGGACCGCCAGGCGACGGATGAGGTTCTCGAGTTCGCGCACGTTTCCGGGCCAGCGGTGGCGCCGCAGGATATCGAGTGCATCGCCGTCGAGGTGCTTGGCTGGAAGGCCTTCGTCCTGCGCCTTGCGCAGGAAATGCCGTACGAGGTCCGCGATGTCCTCGACGCGCTCGCGCAATGGCGGCAGGCGCAGCGGCACCACGTTGAGCCGGTAATAGAGATCTTCCCGGAAGAGGCCCTGCTGGATGAGCTGGCGCAGATCACGGTTGGTCGCGGCGATGATGCGCACGTCGGTCCTGATCGGGGTGCGCCCGCCGACCGTGGTGTATTCTCCCTGCTGCAGCACGCGCAGCAGCCGCGTCTGAGCGTCAAGCGGCATGTCGCCGATCTCGTCCAGGAACAACGTGCCGCCCTCGGCCTGCTCGAAGCGGCCGATGCCGCGGTTGGTGGCGCCCGTGAAGGCGCCGCGTTCGTGCCCGAACAATTCGCTCTCGACCAGCTCCTTGGGGATCGCAGCCATGTTGACGGCGACGAACGGGCCATGCCGACGCTTGCCGTAATCATGCAGCGCCCGCGCGACGAGTTCCTTGCCGGTCCCGCTCTCGCCCATAATCATGACGGTCAGGTCGGTCTGCGTCAGGCGCGCGATGACGCGATAGATCTCCTGCATCGCGGGCGAGCGGCCGATCAGCGGCAGGCCTTCGGCGTTCTCCTCCTCGACCTGCGGGCGCTTCACCTGCGGACCCGCCAAGGCGCGTTGCACGACGGCGGTCAGTTCCTTGAGGTCGAACGGCTTGGGCAGATAATCGAAGGCGCCGCGTTCCGCGGCGGTGATGGCCGTGAGAATCGTGTTCTGCGCGCTCATCACCACCACCGGAAGATCCGGGCGCAGGCGCTTGATGCGCGGAATGAGATCAAAGCCGTTCTCGTCGGGAAGCACGACGTCCGTGATCACCAGATTGCCGTCGCCTGCAGCGACCCAGCGCCATAAGCCGGCTGCGGTACCCGTGGTGCGGACATTGTAGCCGGCGCGGCCCAGCGCCTGGTTGAGCACGGTGCGAATGGCCGAGTCGTCGTCGGCGATCAGGATCGTGCCGTCAGGCATTGGGAGATTCCTCCGACAGGGCTTTGGGCAGCAGAATCCGGAAGATCGTGCGCCTCGAAGCCGAATCGCATTCGATGACGCCGCCATGGTCGCCGATGATTTTCGCCACCAGCGCCAACCCGAGGCCGGACCCGCCACGCTTGGTGGTGACGAAAGGGTCGAAGATGTAGGGCATCAGGCCGGCGGGAATGCCGGGTCCGTTGTCGCGCACCGTCACCTCCAGCGGCAGACTCAACCGCTCGCCCGCCACCGCCGCGCCAAAGCGGACGCCGGGACGGTACCCCGTGGTGAGAGTGATCTCGCCGCCGCTCTCGGGGACGGCATCGGCGGCGTTGCGCACGAGATTGAGGAAAACCTGGATCAGCTGATCGCGATCCCCGAGCACGCGGGGCAGCGACGGATCGAAATTCTCCACGAAGATGATGTTGCGCGCGAAGCTCGACTCCGCGATGCGCCGGACGCGATCCAGCACCTCGTGGATGTTCACCGGAATGCGCGGCATGCTGCGCGTGTCGCCGAAAGATTCCATGCGGTCGATCAAGGCGCGGATGCGATCGGTTTCGGAGCAGATGAGCTGTGTCATGGTGCGCTCGCTCGCCGGCAGCTGCTCCTCGATCAACTGCGCCGCTCCGCGGATTCCGGCGAGGGGATTCTTGATCTCGTGGGCCAGCACCGCCGCCATCCCGTGCAGGGATCGCACGGCGCCGCGGTGGAGCAACTGGCGGTCGATGCGCTGCGCCAGGCTGCGCTCCTGCAGCGTCACCAGAACGGTGCCCTCTGGTTCCTGGAGCGGCGTTACAACCACGTCGGCCACCTTTTCGCCGTGGCGGGGCGTCGAGAGGTCGACGTGGCGCTCTCCGACCGAGGCCCGGCGCTCGATCGCCTGGCCGATGAGCTGGAACAGCGGACTGCCGAAGGGCACGACGCTCTTCAGCGTCTGTTTGAGGAGAAGTCCGGCCCCCATGTCGAAGAACTGCTCGGCAGCGGGGTTGACGAAGGTGATCTCGAACTGTGGCCCGATCGCCAGCACCGGCATGGGCAGGGCGCTCGTGATTTGGCCTATCGCGGGGGTATCCAGGGGTGCCAAGAGCAATTACGCCTATGCCTAATACTTAAGCATCGTACTACTATGCTAATTATATATGCAATTCTACCTTTGGCAAGACACCCCCGGGCACAGGTTCCTCATTCCGAGGACCTTTCACACTGTTCTCAACGGCTTATCGGTTTACTTCCTCGGCCACCCGAGCTTCCGCCGCTGCCATCATGGCCTTGAATCGCGGGTGGCTGCGCAGGGAGGCGAGATCCGGGTCTGCTTTGGCGTAGTCCAGGAAGGCCGGGCCCATCTTGGCGACGGCGGGACCCAGGACATCGAGCGCGGCCTCTATGTCCTCGACAAACAGCGCCAAGCTGCAGGCAAAATTGTAGCGCCTGTTCACATTGTCGGGCTCGATCAGCAAGGCGCGCTCCATGCGCTCCTTGGCGCGTTCGCGCTCGCCCAGGGCCGCCAACGCGTAGGCACTGTAGCTCATGGCGGCACCATTGTTCTGATCCTGCGCCAGGGTCCGATCGCAGCGCGCCAAGGCGATGCGGGCGGCGCGCTGCACGCCGGCAGAATCCTTCAATCCCGCGTAGCAGCTGATCAGCAGGTTGACCGTATACAGGTCGGTCTCCATCAGCGTCGCCGCCTTTTCCCAATAACGCGCGGCGTCATGCAGGTGTCCTTGCCGATAGCTGAGCAGCCCGGCGGCCCGGTTCACTTCGTAGGACCGGGGATCCAATCGCAGGGCCTGCGCGATCTCTGCTGCGCCCTGCGCGTGCTGGCCCTTGTCGAACAGAATCCGACCCAGAACCGCGTGCGCCTCGGCGAGGTTTTCCTCGATGGCCAGTGCGCGCTGCGCCGCGGCCAGACCGCCCTCGCCCGTGCCGTGGATGTATTGCAGCTTGGACTGGCCTAGCGCCATCAGGGCCCAGGCCGGCGCATAGTTGGGATCGATCTCGGTCGCCCGACGGCAGAGCCGCACGATCGCCTGCGCCGGACGATCATCGGCCTCGTTGCCAAGGATGTAGTTCTGCCGCGCCATCAGATAGAGACGGTAAGCCTCGGGGTTCTCGGTGCCGCGCCGTCCGATGGCGCGATCCTCTTCCGCCAGGAGATTCAACTCTAGCGCCCTGACGATCGAACGCGATATCTCGTCCTGCACCGCGAAGATGTCCTTCAGATCGCGGTCATAACGTTCCGCCCACAGATGACCGCCCGTGGCCCCGTCCACCAGCTGTGCGGTGATGCGCACGCGCTCGCCGGCCTTGCGGACGCTGCCTTCGAGGATGTGACTGACTTTCAGGTGCTGGGACAACTGCACGATATCCACGTTCTTGCCCTTGAACGTGAACGCCGTGTTGCGCGCGACGATGAACACGGCGGAGATCTTCTGCAGATCGGTGATGATGTCTTCGGTGATGCCGTCCGCAAAGTATTCCTGCTGCGGGTCGTCGCTCATGTTGGCGAAAGGCAACACGCAAATCGACGGCCCGCGCCGCGTCCACGACCCATCCGGGCATTCGGACGCGCAAGACAAACGGTAGCCGACGCGGGGGATGGTCTCGATCGTGAAGGAAGGCTCGCCGTCGCCTTCGGCAAGCTGCCGAATCTTCGCGATGCAGCGATTGACCGCGTCCTCGCTCACGGCGCGGCCCGCCCAGCATTGCTGGATCAAGTCGTCGCGGGAGACGACGGTACCTTGCGCCCGCACGAGACACACGAGGGCCTGCATGACGCGGGGTTCGACGATCTCGCTGCCCTTGGCCAGGTGAACTTCGCGAGTCGAAGGCGTGAAGCGCAGCGTCCCGATGCGGAATTCCGCTTCATGGGCCAGATCGACCGGCTGGCTTGGTGCGTGATTCATCGGGGTTCCACCGGCTTGGTCGGCAAATCGCCGCCGTCCGATCGTTTCCGCGTCCTTTCGGAAGATGGCAGTCCGACGTCCAATTCCACCCGCGACGGCAAAATGCGTCACGAAACACAACCGAAGAGGAAGCCTACCATGAAACCCCTGCTCACGAACCTGGCATTCGCAACCTGCGCGCTGCTTCCATTCGCTGCCTGCGTGCTGCTTCTAGCTGCCGGCCAGCCGCAAGCCGAACAAAATGGGGCCCCCCAGACCAATGCCTACCGCGCCGATCTCGGCCTCTTGCATCAGGCTGAAGCGCAGACGGTGCTGATCCGGCTCGACAGCGCCATCGACCGGCAGGACCGGTCGGCCGTCGATCCGCTTCTTGGCGATCCGCGGAAGGTGGGTGGCGAATGAGTTTCACCTTGCCCCCCGATTGTCCGGCCGGCGGCCCCGCCGGCCGGATGCCTTTGGCCGCTCCCCGGGCTGACTGGGAAAACCATTCTCAAGACGCTATGCAGACCCGCGTCCCGGCATGCTAACAAGTGCACGAACGAATACCCGGAAAGCCATGGCTCGCGTTGCCGTCTTGATTGTCGCCGCAGGTAAAGGGGTCCGCGCCGGCGGCGGCGTTCCCAAGCAGTACGCGCCGGTCCTGGGCCAGCCGATGCTGCGCCGGTCGATCCTGGCCTTTGCCAACCTGGCCGACACGATCGTCCAGGTGGTGATCGGCGACGGCCAGGCGGACCGTTTCGCGGCCGCCGTGCGATGCCTCGATGTTCTGCCTCCCGTCGTGGGCGGCGCCGAACGGCAGGATTCGGTGCGGTGCGGGCTTGAGGCCCTTGAATCCAGAGCGCCCGAATTCGTTCTCATCCACGATGCGGCGCGACCGCTGGTATCGGCGGCGGTGATCGCCGGAGTTGTTGACGCCCTCGAAAAAGGCGCCGAGGCCGCCGTGCCGCTCCTGCCCGTGGCCGACACGCTGCGCAAGCGCGAAGGCGTGCGCTGGATCACAGTTCCGCGCGCGGGTCTGTTGCGCGCACAGACGCCGCAGGGCTTCCGCTTTTCCAGCATCCTGCGGGCGCATCGCGCCCACGCCGGCCAGAACGCCACCGACGACATGGCGCTGGCCGAGATCGCCGGCATCGCCGTGGTCGCCGTTGCCGGCGAGGAAACCAACATCAAAGTCACCAATGCAGAGGATTTTGCCGTGGCCGAAGCTTTGCTGTCCGCTCGCGCCGGCGAGACCAGGATCGGATCGGGGTACGATGTGCACCGCTTCGTCGCGGGCGATCACGTCTGGCTGTGCGGCCTGAAGATCCCGCACGACCACGCGCTGGAAGGCCATTCCGATGCCGATGCGGGACTGCACGCCCTGACCGACGCGATCCTGGGCGCCATCGGCGAAGGCGATATCGGCCTACACTTTCCTCCCACCGACGAGCGCTGGCGCGGCGCGCCGTCCTGGAAATTCCTCAAGCACGCGGCCGATCTGCTGCGCGCCAAAGGCGGCAAACTGACGAATTGCGACGTCACTATCGTCTGCGAGAGGCCGAAGGTTTCCCCCCATCGCGACGCGATGCGCGCCCGCATCGCCGAAATTCTCGAGATCGACGCCGCGCGCGTCAGCGTCAAGGCGACGACCACGGAGGGCATGGGATTTACAGGGCGCCGCGAAGGCCTGGCGGCCGAAGCCGTCGTCACGGTGCGCGTACCGTGACCAGCAATGCGCAATTCGCGACCTTATGGGGCATCGGCGCGGTCCCATTGGCGCCCGGCACGGCCGCCAGCCTGGTCGCCGCGCTCGTGGCCTGGCCCGTTATCCATTTCGCCGGCGGACCCGCGCTTGCGCTGCTGAGCGTTGCCGTCGGACTATTCGGGGTGAAGGTCTCGGGCGATTACGCCAGCGAGTCCGGCAAGGAGGATCCACCGGACTGCGTGATCGACGAAGTCGCCGGCCAGTGGCTAGCATGCGCCTTCGCTCCGCCATCGGCGCTCGGCTTCCTGGCTGCATTCCTGCTGTTCCGCCTGTTCGACATGGCCAAGCCGTGGCCTGTATCCGCGGCCGAACGTCTCGACGGCGGGTGGGGCATCGTGGCCGACGACATGGTGGCCGGCCTCATCGCCGGGATCGTCGTCATGTTGTTCGACGCTGCCGGATTTCTCTGATGTTTTCACAAACGCTACTGACCTTGGCGCAACAGGTTCTCGACCGGGCCCGTAACGAAGGATTGCACGTCGCCCTGGCGGAAAGCTGCACCGGCGGATTGATCACGGCGTTGCTCACGGAAATCCCCGGTTCGTCCGACGTCGTCGAACGCGGATTCGTCGTCTACTCGAACGAGGCCAAGGCCGAACTGCTGGGCGTTCCGCTGTCGCTGATCCAGGAGAACGGCGCGGTCTCGGAGGCGGTGGCGCGCGCCATGGCGGCGGGCGCGCTAAAGCATTCCCGCGCGGAAATCGCGGTGGCGGTGACCGGCATCGCCGGGCCGGGCGGCGGCGGCGCCAGCAAACCGATAGGTCTCGTGCACATCGCAACAGCGCGTGACGGCACCGGCGTCAGGCACGAGGTGCATCGCTTCGGGAACATCGGACGGACCGCGGTCCGCCTGAAGACCGTGGAAGCCGCCCTGCAACTGGTGCTGGCGCAAATCCCCTGAACTTCCCCGCAGGGCGCAGACCTCATTTCGCTTGCCCGCACAACGGCGCGGCGTAGCATCGCGCCAGCCAACTGGGAGGCTCGCATGCGGAATTTCTCGGCTCATCCAATCAAGCGGCTTGTGACTTGTCTGGGCGCCGCGGCGCTGCTGTCGGCGCCGTCGTGGGCGAGCGTCGGATACATGAAGATCGGAGACATTGCGGGCAGTGCCTCGGACATCCGGCACAGGTCCTGGGTGGAAATCGAAAGCTTCCAATGGGGCACCCCGCGCGGCGGCGCCATGATGGGCAGCATGCGCGGGCCGACGAACGTCTCGGTGCATGAACTGATCGTGACGAAGAAAGTCGATCAGTCCTCTGCGAAGCTCAGGGAAGCGGCCACCACAGGCAGGCACTTCCAGGAGGTCACGATCGAGATCGTCAATGCCGGAAGGAACGCCGAACGCATCACCTTGACGGAAGTGATGATCACCGGCGTTCAGGCGGGCGGCAATCCGGAGCGCCCCACGGAAAGGATTTCGATCTCGTTCGCGAAATCCTCGATCGAAAATGCGGAGCACATCGACCGAGCGGCCACGCCGATGAACATTGCGGTGCCGCCGCGTTAAGGCCAATCAGACCCGGTTTCGCGACAGGACCCTCGCCCGTCCCTCGAAGGCCTCCGTCATCTTGAAGAGCACGCGCTCGAAGGCGGCTCCCGCCACGGCGTTGAGAAGCCTGCTCTTGAAGTCGAAGCTGATGGAAAAGTCGACCCTGGAGCCACCCTCCGTCGGCGTGAACCGCCAATGCGTGTCGAGCACGCGGAACGGTCCGTGGACCTGCGTGATGTCGATGGTGCGCGCCTGAGGATTTAGAGTCACGCGGCTCGTGTAGCTCTCGTGCAGCCCGCCAAAGCCGACCTGCATATCGACGCGCAACACGTTCTGGCTCTCGCGCGACAGGATCTTGAGCCCAGTGCACCATGGAAGGAATTGGGGATATTTCTCCATGTCGGCGACGACGGCATACATCGTTTCCGCCGTGTAGGGGACCAGTCGCGATTCGGAGTGTGAAGCCATCCCCAGCCTCAGTCGTGCGAGTTCCCGTCCGTCGCCAAGGCGGACTGGCGCGCCGCCTTGAGGGCGGCGAAATCGGAATCCGCATGATAGGAGGACCGCGTCAGCGGGCTCGCCGACACCATTAAGAACCCCTTGGCGCGCGCGATCGCCTCGAGCGCCTTGAACTCGTCGGGCGTCCAGAAGCGCGCCACCGCGGCGTGCTTACGCGTGGGCTGCAAATACTGGCCGATGGTGAGGAAATCGACGCCCGCAGCGCGCAGATCATCCATCACCTGCATGATCTCCTCGCGGCTCTCGCCGAGGCCGACCATCAAGCCCGACTTGGTGAAGCCGTCCGCCACGAGTTCCTTGGCGCGGTCGAGCAGGCGCAGAGACGCGTAATAGCGCGCGCCCGGACGAATGGTCAGGTAGAGCCGCGGCACGGTCTCCAGGTTGTGATTGAAGACGTCGGGACGAGCCGCCATCACCACGTCGAGAGCGCCGGGTTTGCGCAGGAAATCGGGGGTCAGGACCTCGACCGTCGTGCCGGGGCTGGCCACGCGGATGGCATGAATGGTTTGCGCAAAATGGTCCGCGCCGCCGTCGGGCAGATCGTCGCGGTCGACCGACGTCACGACGACATGCTTGAGGCCGAGCCGCGCCACGGCGTCGCCGACGCGCCGGGGCTCGGCGGCATCGAGGCCGCCCGGCAATCCGGTCTTCACGTTGCAGAAGGCGCAGGCGCGCGTGCAGGTGTCGCCCATGATCATCATGGTGGCGTGCCGGTGGGTCCAGCATTCCCCGATGTTGGGACAACCGGCTTCTTCACACACGGTATGCAACCCATGCTCGCGGACGATCTTTTCCGTCTGTGAGTATTCCTGCCCCATGGGCGCCTTGACCCGAATCCAGTCCGGTTTGCGGGCGACGGGGTTGTCCGGGCGGTGGGCCTTCTCGGGGTGGCGGAGGGCAGCCCTGCGGTCCCTTGCGCCTTGGTCGTAAACAGTGGTCATGCCGCCCTACATATAGGTAGGCCTACCGAAAATCACCGGGTTCCGTTAGGTTCGGCCCAACAGCCAAGAACGGGTCCAGCCCGTCCCCCGGGGGAGGCAGAATTGGCAGTCGCAACACTCGCCGCCGCATCTGGCGAAGATATCGTGCCATTTGACATGGTGCGGACCAAAAAATCCGTCTTCCAGGCCCTGGTGGACGCCCGGGCGCGCTATGGCGGCAAGAAGCCCGTCATCATCGACGGAGACGAGCGGGTCCTGACCTATGACGACGTCGTCCGGGCCGCCCTGGCCCTGGGCCATGCCCTCAAAAAGGGTACCTCCGCCCGCGATTCGGTCGGCATCATGCTGCCGACCAGCGCCGGCGCGGTCATCACTTTCTTCGCCTTGACCGCCTTCAACCGCGTACCAGCTATGCTTAATTTCACCGGCGGCGCGGCGGGTGTCATGAGCGCCATGCGCACGGCCAAGGTCAAACGCGTGATCACGGCCCGCCGCTTCATCGAACTCGCCAAACTCGACGCCCTGGTGGCCGAACTCGCGATGGTGGCCGAGATCGTCTATCTCGAGGACGTACGCGAGAACCTTACGGTCTTCGATAAGGCAGTCGCCGGAATCGGGCAATTCGCGCCGGGCACAATCGCCAGGCACGGCGCGCACGACGAGATGGCGGTGGTCCTCTTCACCTCCGGCACCGAAGGGGCGCCGAAAGGGGTTGCCCTGTCGCACACCAACCTGCTGACGAACGTCGAACAGGTGCGCGCCCACATTGCTCTCTATCCGAACGACATCCTCTTCAATCCGCTGCCTACATTCCACTGCTTCGGCCTGACGGTCGGCGCGATCATGCCCATGCTTCTTGGCCTGAAGGCCGTGTATCACCCGACGCCGTTGCAGCCGCACGAGATCGTCCGGCGAGTCCGGGAGACCGGCGCCACCATTCTGCTGTCCACGGACACGTTTATGTCGCAGTACGCCCGCGCCGGCGACCAGGGCGACCTCAACTCCCTGCGTCTGGCGGTGTGCGGGGCCGAACGGCTGCGCGACGAGACGCGCCAGCTTCTGCGCAAGAAGTACTCCATCGAACTCATCGAAGGCTACGGCGTGACCGAGACCTCTCCGGTCGCGGCGGCAAACCAGCCGGGCGCCAACCGGCCCGGCACGGTCGGACGCCTCATGGCCGGCATGGAGGCGCGCCTCGAACCCGTGGAAGGCATCCCGCACGCGGGGCGCCTCTTCCTCAAGGGGCCGAACGTCATGCTGGGCTACATCAAGGCGGACAATCCCGGCGTCATCATTCCTCTTGAAGGCGGCTGGCACGACACGGGCGACGTGGTGTCGATCGACGAAGAAGGATTCATCTCCATCAAGGGCCGGATGAAACGCTTCGCCAAGGTGGGCGGAGAGACGGTATCGCTGGCCGTGGTGGAGAATTGCGCCTCTGCCTTGTGGCCCGATTTCAGCCATGCCGCGATTGCGGTGCCGGATGGACGAAAAGGCGAGCAAATCGTTCTCATTACCACCAACGCCGAAGCCCAGCGCATCGAGCTCGTCGGCTGGGCCCAGAATCACGGCGTTTCCGAGCTCGCCGTGCCGCGCCGCGTTATTCATGCAAAAGACATCCCGGTGCTCGGGACAGGCAAGACCGACTATGTAAAGGTGGAGAGAATGGTGCTGGCGGCGGCACAGGGGAGCTGAGCATGCCGGAAGAAAAGATTCGCCAAGCTCAGCGGCCGCACGGCTTCTGGGGCCGCGTCTTCGGCAAGTTGATGGATTTTGGAAACGCCAAGGCACACGCCTTTGCCGTGAAGAGGCTCGAAGTGCGGCCTGATGACCGCATTCTCGAAATCGGTTTCGGCACGGGCCGGGTGGTCAAGAAGGCCGCCAAATATGCCCGCGAGGGATTCATCGCAGGCATCGATCCCTCCGAATTGATGCTGGAGCGTGCCAGCAAGCGCTCACGCAGGCTCATCCGCAAAGGACGCGTGGAGCTGAAGCTTGGCGATGTTTCCGACCTGCCCTGGCCCGACGCTCATTTCGACAAGGTCGTCGCCCTGCACAGCTTCCAGTTCTGGAACGATCCCCAGCACGATATCGCGCAGGTTCGCCGCGTGCTGAAACCCAACGGACTGCTTCTTCTCGTGCTGCGCCAGCGGCGGCGCCCCCCGAATTGGCTGCCCAATCCGATCAGCCGCTCTCGCCAGGAGATCGCCGGGACGCTTCAGCTTCTGACGGAAGCCGGTTTCCGGGAAACGCGGATCGAGGGCAAAGCGGGATCGTCCGCGGTGATCACGGCCAGAAAGCCCGCCTAAGCCGGTTTGGCCGCCGCCTTTGCTGCCTGCTCGGCCAGAGTCACGTCGTGCCGGGCACAGATCTTCGGCCAAAGCTGCGTTGCCTCGGGAAGGTCGAGATCGAAGAACCGCCGCAGCGCATCGCGGTACTCGCCCTCATCAGCGATGAGATAATCGGTCCGGTCCGCTGGCCGCAGATGCCGCAACACCCTTCCCCGCAGGATCCACAACCCGTCCTCGACGTGTCGCTGGACGACGGCGTTTTGCACGAAGAGCGATTGCGGTGCGGTCTGCAGCCACGCGCATTTGGTTTCAAGAAGGCTCTCGTCGGCGGGCGCCAGGTCGAAATCAAAGGAGGCGGCACCGCCGCCCTCGTGATTGCGAAGCCGCCACCAGCCGCCCTCGATCAGCGACAGGTTGAAGGTGAATCCCTGCGACAAGAATGCGCCTTCGGTGATCCGTATCGGCTCCAGCGGGCCGTCGCCGAAGCCGACGTCGCCCATATACAGGCCCTCGTCCAATTCGACCTTGAGAACCAGATGATTGCCGACCGCATTCTGTCCCAGCGCCTCGCGCATCACGCCAGCCGCGCTGCGCGTAACGGAGAAGCCCAACTCGCCCAGCGCCCAGCCGAACAGGCCGTTCATCTCGAAGCACCAGCCGCCGCGGCCTCGTTCGACGATCTTCTCGTAGATCGCCGGCACCGCGATGGTCACCGGATTGCCAAGTTGGACGTCGAGATTCTCGTAGGGAATGGCCCGCAGATGCGCCTGATGAAGCGCCCTGAGTGTCGCCAGATCGGTTCCGAGCGGCCCATCGTATGCGATGCGCTTCAGATATTTGCCTACGGTCATCGTCATGAGGACACCGGCACAGCGGATCGCAGGTCGTTCCGACAAGGTCTGGCGGTGATATGGGCCATCGGGTTCGGTCATGCTGAAACAGAGCGGCGCTCCACCTCAGCATGCCGAGTCCGATTTTTGAAGCCGGAATCCGTGACGCCGTGGCCTAGTTCTCGATGGCATAGGTGACAACGACATTCGCGCGGATGGCGATCTTGCCCGGCAGGATGACCGTTCCGTATACGGGAGGTGGTGGAGGCGGCGGTGGAGGCGGAGGAGCGTAGGTGTAACCGATCGCATCTAGCGATGCGACGTCCGTCACCGATATCATCTTGCCGACCTTCGCATTTTCCGCCGAAGCCATCACATCGGCATAGTGCCTGGCGTTGCGCACAGCAGCGGCAAGCGCCTGGCCGAAATATTCGCTTTGGTTCTTGACGGTGAAGGTGACTGAATTGGAAACGTTGGCCCCGGCTTTGACCGCGGCATCGATGACATCGCCGACCTTGCTCAGATCCCTCACGGTCACCGACAGCTTGTTGGAAACTTCGTAGCCGGTCGTGACCGCGAAATCGACGACATAACTGCCCTTGTCTTGCGGGTGCTGTGCCTCGATGGAGTATTGCGACGTTTCCATATCCGCGGTCGCAATGCCCACAGTTCTGACGGCTTCCATGACCGAATGCATCAGCGCCGCATTTTGCTTCAGCGCCTTGGAGGGAACAGGATTGGATGTAACGACGCCGATTTCGACCGTGGCGTATTCCGGTGCAGTCATAATCTCCGCGTAACCCGATACGACGATCGTCTTGGGATCGATCGGCGAAGCCGCCGCCGCCCCGGCTGTCAGAATCAACAACACTGCAAGCGACGCGAATCTGCGCATGTTGTCCCCCTGTTGGCGCGCTTCGGAGGAAACCGTGGAAACACATCCCGTCGGTTGTGTGGCGGTAGGTGCGGCGAAATAGCTCGTTAACCATTTCGTTAGGGACTCAAATATATTTTCAACTTCCCTATAGAGAACTCTTGCATATTGTGAAGTTCGTGCTAGATAGAACTTCGTAATAGCTTGGAGGGCGGAAGAAGGCGCGTATCAGGTGACAGAGGAATCTCAATACACGCGCAAATTCCGTAAGGAACTGATGGCCGGGCTCTCATCGCTCGTCCTCCTGGCCGTGCTCGCTCGCGCGGGCCGGGAGATGTACGGATACGAAATTGCAAAGGCCGTGAAGGCCGAAGGCGAAGGCGGTCTGATCTTCAAGCAGGGCGCGATCTACCCGGTCCTGCGGTCACTCAACGCCCTGGGCCTTCTGGAAAGCCGCGTCGAGGCGTCGGCTTTTGGACCCCCGCGTCGCTACTACAACATCACCGGCGAAGGCCGCCGCGCGCTGGCCGAGTGGCAATTCGCCTGGCGCGACATGCGTGAGTTCGTCGACGACGCCCTGCAGGCCGGCACCGGAGGGACCTCCAATGAATTCCAGCCCAGCGCCTGAATCCGTCCGCGCCTATCTCGCCGAGCTGCGCCACGCCCTCAAGGGCGCGCCCCGCGGGCTGATTTCGGACGCGCTGGCCGACTGCGAAGAGCATCTCAACATGGAAATCGCCCAGAATCCCGATCTGAGCGAAGCCATCGTCATGGCGACCGTCGTCGAAACCTACGGATCGCCTCAGGAAATTGCCGAGGAGTATCGTGACATGGAAGCCACCATTTCCACCCCGTTCCCCAAGGCCGAACCGTCATCGACCGACAGACGCTACGGATTCTTCAACGTCATCTCCGACCCGCGGACGTACGGCGCCCTGCTCTACATGCTGTTGTCCCTGGTCACGGGCATTTTCTACTTCACCTGGACCGTCGCCGGCATCTCGCTGACCGCCAGCTTCGCGATCCTGATCATCGGCATCCCGTTCGCGCTTCTGTTCATCGGCTCGATCCGCATGTTGAGTCATGTCGAAGGACGCATCGTTGAAGGTTTGCTGGGCGTGCGCATGCCGCGGCGCCTGCCTTCGCCGGCAGCCCCGGACGAGAAGATCTGGACGAGGATCAAGGAAGCGCTGAGCGATCTGCGCACCTGGACGTCGATGTTCTATCTGCTGTTGATGCTGCCGCTGGGGATCATCTACTTCGTGCTGGGAATTGTCGGCTTGTCCGTGTCGCTCGGTGTCGCCGGCGGCTCAATCTATTCGCTGATCACCAATCACAGCCACTTCCAGATCTCCGACGTGCCCTGGCTCGACCATCTCGTGCACACCGCGCCGGGACTCGTGCTGACGACGATCCTGGGACTGCTGTTGTTCTTCCTCGTTCTCCACATGGCCCGAATGGTCGCCTGGATCCACGGACGTATCGCCGAGGGTCTGCTGGTTCGCTTGTAACCATTCCAGAGAATCAATCAGCGGCCCGCGGATCAAAATGATTTGCGGGCCGCGCGCTTTTGCGGCGCGTTTCTTGCTGCTCGGACGATGCGTCGCAGCGCGGCACAACCGTAGTTTACCGCGGTGACAATCAATAATTAACAGGGTGGTAATGGTTGACGTCGCAGCATGGTGTCAGGCTATATGCCGCGGTCGTCGGTTTGCGTCAGGCAGGTCAGCGGCGGGGGAGCGAAGCAACCGCACATCCCAAAAAACAGGAGCCATCGTGGACCGTCGCAACGAACCGACGCAGATTGCATTCGAACCTGACTGGCAGCGCCCACAAGAGGCGACCGCCACCATACCCAATCTCGAGGGCCGCTGGGCCCTTGTCTCGACGTCCCTCTCGGCGCTCATCGTGGGGTCGATCGCCTGGCTTGCGGTAGGCACCATGACGCCAGTCGACACGGCTGCGCGCGACACCAGCCGCGGCTTCCTCCCCTACGAGCTGTTTCAGCAGCTCGCCCGTTCCGGAAGCGCGCTTTTCGCGGATACCGATCAGAACACCGCGCGAGTCCGCGCGCCCGACCAATTGGATCGCAGGCTGGCCGTCGAACGCGCCGGCAGACCGGAAATCGAGACGCACACGATCACGTTGGATTCGGGCGATACCCTCGCCGGCGCGCTCGAAAACGCCGGGGTCGCCGCCAGCGACGCGACCGCCGTGATTACAGCGCTCGCAAGAGTCTATAACCCGCGCAACATTCGCGCCGGGCAGACCTTGGACCTGACGTACCACACGCCGGCCGTTCCAGCGTCCGGCGCCTACAATCTCACGAACACGACATCCGACGACGACACCGGTGGAGACATCGCCTCCGCCGAGCCTGTCGCGGCCGACCCCATCTCTAGGCTTCTCTCCCTGAAGTTTTCGCCTTCAGTCGAACACGACATCACAGTAACGCGCGCGGCCGACGGAAGTTTCGTAGCGAACGACGTAACGAAACAGCTGGTTGCCCATGTTCACAGGGCCGGAGCGACCATCGATTCCAGCCTCTACCTCTCGGCGATGCGCGCGGGCATCCCGACCGATGTCGTAGGCGAGATGATCAAGATGTTCTCCTACAAGGTCGACTTCCAGCGCGACCTGCATCCCGGAGACTCCTTCGAAGTCTACTATGACTACTACTACACGCCCGAAGGACAGCCCGCGAAACAGGGCAGCATCTCCTACGCGATGATGCGGCTCGGCGGAAAGCAGATTGCGCTTTACCGTTATCAACCAGATCCCAACCAGCCGGCCGACTATTTCGACGCCAAGGGCCAGAGCGCCAAGGGCATGCTGATGAAGACGCCGGTGGACGGCGCGAGGATCACCTCGGGTTTCGGCATGCGCTTCCATCCGATCCTCGGCTACTCGCGCATGCACAAGGGCGTCGATTTCGGCGTTCCGATCGGCACCCCCGTCATGGCGGCCGGCAGCGGCCGGATCGCCTTCATGGGCTGGGAGAGCGGCTACGGCAAGTTCGTGCTGGTCAACCACGGCAACGGTTATTCGACGGCCTATGGCCACCTGTCGCGCTTTGCGCCCGGACTTCACGTCGGTTCAGGCGTCCGCCAGGCACAGATCATCGCCTATAGCGGCATGACCGGCATGGCCACGGGCCCGCACCTGCACTACGAGATCCGGATCAACAACGTGCAAGTGAACCCGCTCAAGGTCAGGATCGCCCAGGGTCGCGTTCTGTCGGGCGCGGAGCTGCGTCAATTCCAATCCGAGCGCATGCGCATCGACAACCAGATCGTCGCCACGAAGCTGGAGACGAAGGTCGCCGACGCTTCGGGCGACATCCGCAAAGCGAACTGAACGACAGCGGGCCTTGTCAGTGCAAGGCCTTGCTCGGCGCGCGTTCGATATCCGCATCGTCCGGTGGCGGCGCGAATTCCTGGCCGTCGATGGTCAATCCCGTCCGACCGGCGCCGACCTGCACGGTCGCGCCGTCCGAGACCTTCCCTTCGAGCACGAGCTGCGCCAGAGGGTCCTGGAGCCGGCGCTGTATCACGCGTTTCAGCGGCCGGGCGCCGTAGACGGGATCGTAGCCGGCGTCGGCCAGCCAAGACCGCGCCTTCTGGTCGAGGGTGATTTCGATCTTGCGGTCGGCAAGCAGCCTCTGCAGGCGCCCGATCTGAATGTCGACGATCTTGTCCATATCGGCGCGGCTCAGCCGATGAAACAGGATGATCTCGTCGAGCCGGTTGAGGAACTCTGGACGAAAATGAGCCCGCACCGCGGTCATCACCTGCGACCGAGCCTGGGAGGTCTCCTGCCCGGTAAGGAATTCGGTGCCGAGGTTTGACGTCAGAATGATCACCGTGTTCTTGAAATCGACGGTACGCCCCTGCCCGTCGGTCAGGCGGCCATCGTCGAGCACCTGGAGCAGGACGTTGAACACGTCCGCATGGGCCTTTTCGACCTCGTCGAACAGGATCACCTGGTAAGGCCGGCGGCGCACGGCTTCGGTGAGCACGCCGCCTTCCTCGTAGCCGACATAGCCTGGAGGCGCTCCGATCAGGCGGGCCACGGCGTGTTTCTCCATGAACTCGCTCATGTCGATGCGCACCATGGCGTTATCGTCGTCGAACAGGAAGGATGCCAGCGCCTTCGTCAACTCCGTCTTGCCCACGCCGGTCGGTCCCAGGAACAAGAACGATCCGATCGGCCGGTTCGGGTCCTGCAGCCCGGCGCGCGCGCGGCGCACGGCATTGGAGACGGCGCGCACGGCTTCGTCCTGCCCGACAACGCGCGTTCCGAGGGCCTGCTCCATCTTGAGCAGCTTATCGCGCTCGCCCTCCAGCATCTTGTCGACGGGGATGCCGGTCCAGCGAGAGACGATCTGCGCGATGTGCTCGGGCGTCACGGCCTCATTGACCAGGGCGCTGTTGCGCTTTTCCTCGATGTCCTTGAGCTGTCGCTCGATACCGGGAATCACGCCGTATGTCAGTTCGCCGGCCTTCGCGAAATCGCCGCGGCGCTGCGCGATCTCCACTTCGGCGCGGGCACGGTCCAGCCTCTCCTTGAGGCCCTGGACGTTCTGGACGGATTTCTTCTCCTGCTGCCATTTGGCCGTCAGCAGGGACGATTCCTGCTCGAGGTCCGCCAGCTCGGCCTCCAGCGCGGCCAAACGGTCCTTCGAGGCCTTGTCGCTCTCCTTGCGCAGCGCTTCGCGCTCGATCTTCAGCTGGACAATGCGCCGGTCGAGCTCGTCGAGTTCCTCCGGTTTGGAGTCCACCTGCATCCGCAGCCGGCTCGCGGCCTCATCCATCAGGTCGATGGCCTTGTCGGGCAGGAAGCGGTCGGTGATATAGCGGTTCGACAGCTGCGCCGCCGCGACGATTGCGGAATCGGTGATGCGCACGCCGTGGTGAACTTCGTATTTCTCCTTCAAGCCGCGCAGAATCGAGACCGTGTCCTCGACCGTCGGTTCCGACACGAAGACCGGCTGAAACCGACGGGCCAACGCCGCATCCTTTTCGATGTGCTTGCGGTATTCATCGAGCGTCGTGGCCCCGACGCAATGCAATTCGCCGCGGGCCAGGGAAGGTTTGAGCAGATTTGACGCGTCCATCGCGCCCTCCGCCTTGCCGGCGCCGACGAGCGTATGCATCTCGTCGATGAAGAGGATGACCTTGCCTTCGGCGGCCGTGATCTCGGACAGCACGGCCTTCAGCCGCTCCTCGAATTCGCCGCGATACTTGGCGCCGGCGATCAGGGCGCCCATGTCGAGCGCCATCAGGCGCTTGTCCCGCAGGCTTTCGGGGACGTCGCCGTTGACGATGCGCAGGGCAAGACCTTCGGCGATCGCCGTCTTGCCGACGCCGGGTTCGCCGATCAATACGGGATTGTTCTTGGTTCGCCGAGACAGGACCTGGATCGTGCGCCGGATCTCTTCATCACGACCGATTACCGGATCGAGCCTGCCCGTGCGTGCGAGTTCGGTGAGGTCGCGCGCGTACTTCTTCAGGGCGTCATAGGCATTCTCGGCCGTCGCCGTGTCAGCCGTTCGCCCCTTGCGCAGGTCGGCGATGGCCTTGTTGAGGGACTGGGGCGTGACGCCGGCCTGCTGCAACAACTTGGCGGCATCGGATCCCGCCGCCATGGCCAAAGCCAGCAACAGATACTCGGCGGTGACATAGCTGTCGCCGGCCTTCTTTGCGATCTGCTCCGCGGAGTCGAAAAGGCGCGCCGTCTCCGGGCTCAGATAGACTTGACCCGAGCCTGAGCCCTTGACCTTCGGGAGGCGCGCCAGAACGCGTGCGACACCATCGCGCACATCTTCCGGCCGGCCGCCGGCCGCTGCGATCAGTCGCGCGGCAAGGCCCTCCTCATCGTCGATGAGAACCTTCAGCAGGTGATCCGGCCTGAAGAACTGGTGGTTCGACCGCAGCGCCAAACCTTGGGCCGACTGGATAAATCCGCGCGCCCACTCGGTGAATTTCTCGATATCCATTTCTGCCTCTCAAGCCCTCGACCAGGCTCCCATGGCAGCCTAGGACGAGTCTCATGCGTTCAGGCAACGGCCCCGCATGGGCACCGTTCCCGGCAGAAATGTGGGAACCAGGAGCGGTTCTTGCAAGGGGGCGCTAGTCGCGCGCGTCCGCCTCTTCGCCTTCTTCGTCCGACTCGTCCTGGGCCTCGGTCAGGGAGAAGGATGGCGCGCTGGTCGGCCCGCCCGGCTGCTGGACGAACGGCTGGTCGCCGGCGCCGTTGGGCGTCCGGTACTGGCCGTTTCCGTTCTGCTGCTGTTGCTGCTGCTGGTACTGCTGCGACTGGGCCTGGGCCGCGGCCAGAATGCGGAAATAGTGTTCTGCGTGCTGCAGATAGTTCTCCGCCATGATCCTGTCACCGGATGCGTTGGCGTCGCGCGCAAGCTGAAGGTACTTTTCGTAAATATGGGAGGCTGAGCCGCGGATCTTCACTTCGGGGCCGTTCGAATCGAACGTGCGATTCGGGTTGAACCCGCCGCCGCCTCCGCCGCCTCCGCCGTTATGTCCGTTATGGCCGTTTTGCGGCCGCCGGCCGCCTCGTCTAGAGCGTTTCACAGTTGTCCCTTTATGTTCGGACGTCGTTTACCATTCGCATTGGTTTTCACCGTCAACGTCAGCTGCGCACGCGCGGCTCGCCTTGCGATGACACCATGCCGAAGTCGTCTTTCGCTTCGTACAAGCCGGACGCGTCCCACGCGTCCCGTCCGCCATGGCCTGTGGCCCGGCTGGATGCCTGTCCCCGGCTGGGGAAACTAGCCCCTTGGCCGGGTATTTCCAACCTTTTTTTCGTCGCGGTTCACCCAGAGGCACCAATAACCAAGACTCTGGGCGTTCCCGCAAGATCGGGGGCAATACCTATGATCTTGAGGCCATACACCGCCAGCAACGCGCCGACTGGCTCCGCCTGACCGATCCCGACCTCCACAAATCCCAGACCGCTCCGACCGACGCTTATGGCCACCGCAGGGGCCAGCATGCGGTAGGCCTGAAGGCCGTCAGCGCCGCCGTCCAACGCACCCCGCGGCTCGTAAGCCGCTACTTCGGGTTCCAGACGGTTCAGATCGTCAGTCCGTATATAGGGTGGATTGGCCAGAATGACATCCGCCTCGGGTAAGGTTTTTCCACTCCAATCGCCCTGCCTGATCTCGCAACGGCCCAGAACCCCGTGCCGTTCCGCGTTTCGCCGTGTGAAATCGCAGGCCACGTCCAGGCGATCGATGGCCATACCGTGAGCATTGGGAAACTCCTTCAAGAAGGAGACGATGAGACAGCCCGATCCGCAGCCGAGGTCCAGAGCCCGCAACGGAGCCGCCCGATCGGGATGAAACTTCAGCACCTGTTCGATCAGTGTCTCTGTCTCCGGCCGCGGCACCAGGATTCCCGGACCCACCGCGAATTCGAGGCTCCAGAACTCCTTGTGACCCACGATGTAGGCGATCGGCTCCCGCGCGGCACGGCGCTCGACACATGCTTCGAACGCCGCCCGATCGCCCTGGGCATGATTCCACAGGATGCGGGCATCGCGCCTCGGCGAATCTACGGATGCGGCAGAGAGACGGCGCACCGCCTCGGCCAGTAGCGCTTGGCTCATGCGTCCGCTTCGAGCTCCGCCAGCCGGCTGGCCTGATCCTCGGTCACCAGCGCATCCACGATTTCACCGAGTTCGTCGCCCGAAATGATGCGGTCGAGCTTGTAGAGCGTCAGGTTGATACGATGATCGGTCACCCGACCCTGCGGAAAATTGTAGGTGCGGATCCGTTCGGAGCGGTCCCCCGATCCCACCATGCTCTTGCGCTCGCTCGCCCGCTCACTGGCGAGACGTTCGCGCTCCATCTCGAACAACCTGGCCTTGAGCAGCTTCATGGCCTGCGCCTTGTTCTTATGCTGCGACTTTTCCGTCTGCTGCGCCACGGCGAGGCCGGTCGGCAGATGGGTGATCCGGACCGCGCTTTCCGTCTTGTTCACATGCTGGCCGCCAGCGCCCGACGCCCGGAACACATCGATGCGCAAATCCTTCTCGTTGATCTCGACATCAACGTCCTCAGGCTCCGGCAGGACGGCGACCGTGGCCGCCGAGGTGTGGATGCGGCCCCCGGCTTCGGTCACCGGCACGCGCTGCACGCGATGCACGCCGCTTTCGAACTTGAGCTTGGCATAGGCACCGCGGCCGGCGATTTCGAGAACGGCTTCCTTTACGCCGCCAAGATCGCTTTCCGACAGCGACATCAGGTCCGTCTTCCATCCTTGCAGCTGGCAATAACGCGTGTACATCTTGAGGAGGTCGCCCGCGAAGAGCGCCGCTTCGTCGCCGCCGGTGCCCGCCCGGATTTCGACAATCGCGGAAGAATCGTCGGCGGCATCGCGGGGCAGAAGTTTTACCTTCAACTCGTGCTCAAGGCGCTCGACGGCCCCCTTGAGCTCGGCCCGTTCCTGTTCGGCGAGGCCGCGCAGCTCCGCCTCCGTGTCCGGATCCGCTGCCAGAGCGTCTGCTTCCTCCAATTGCCTGGCGGCCAAGCGATAGGCCTGCGCGGCAGAGACAATGGGGGACAGTTCGGCATGCTCCTTGGACAATTTCACGTAAGCATTGCCCGCCACGCCCGAAGACAGCTCTGCTTCGACCGCCTGGAAGCGCTCCAAAAGTCGCTGCAGTTTGTTTGCCGGAATCATGTCTCCAAACTAGCCGAACCGCCGCCGTTCGCGAATGCGTGAGTTGAGCCAGCCCTCGATTTCAAGAACGCTGGCCGACCCGCGCCCAAAGATCAGAAGGACGCCTCCCAGTAGCGCGATTTCGCACCACCAAACGGCCTCGCGCAGAACGAAAAAGGTGATGTAGGCCGCATTCCGCATTGATGCATCTTGGGCGTGCAACCAATCCACCAGCGCCACGCGCCCCGCCTCGATCCACAGACAAACCAGGGTCAACACCATGGTCCACAACAGCATTCTCCCGACCGCCGATTGTTCCCTGCCGCGCCGCAAGTCCGTCACACCGGCGACCACGAACAGCAGGAATACGGTGCGGTAGCCGATGTTGAGCTGCAACAGATAACAAGTGACGATCAGAATGCTGCCGCAGAGCAGCATGACCTGTGAGCGGCCGCCCCATCCCGACGACAGGGCGCTGGCGTGTCTCTTGGCCAGAAACATCGACACTCCAGCCAGGCCAGCCAGGATCAGAACGACCGCTCCTGCCGCCACCGCGATCGGCAGGCCGAGGAGGCTCGCGGCCTCCAGCGGCAAAACCGACAGGCCGAAAACGTCGTACCAAGGCGTAAACGGCGGAAGATGCGTCACAACTTCTGCCATCTCGCGATGGTAGTGGGCCATGAATCCGAGCAGAACGAGGGCGGTAAAGGCGGCCAGTGCGAAGAAAATCCGCAGCCGTTCGCGGGCGGCCAGCAACAGCAGGGTGAACGGATAGAATTTCAGCAGTCCGCCGCCGATGGCCGTGCCGTAGAGCCAGAGGCGGGAACGGCCCTTCTGAGGCGCGAGGGCTGCCAATCCAACCAAGATGAAAATCACAATGTCGAAGTTCGCCCGCTCGAGCGCGAACAGCACACCATGCGAAACGCCGGCTGCCGCGCCGAAAGCCAAGTCCATCCACGTCTTCGGGCGCAGCACGAACGGCAGGAGCAGCAGGAACAGTCCGTCCAAGAAAAATCCCGCTGCCACGGTGTTGCGGGCCCCCACCCAGTTCAGCGGCAGGTCGACCAGCAGCGGCGAGTAGTTGGCGGGCCGGTTTAGTATGTCGCACGGATTGTGGAGGTACACGTCCACCCCCCGACGGCTGCAGTCGGCCCATGAAAGCACGCCCTCGATGTCGAAGAACGGGACCGGCCAGCGGGCATAGCCTGCATAGGACGCATGGACATAATCTACGCCCCACCAGTGGATCAGGCGGGCGTAAAGGCCATGGTCCAGGAACCATAAGGCGACCAAGCCGCCATAAAACAACAGCAAAATGAGGAACAGCAGCGTGCACGCGAGCCACCCGCGGCGGGACGGTGCTGCTCCCCCGCCAGCGAGCATCTAGTTGGCAGCGACCGCCGGAACTTTGTCCCGTTCGGCTTCGATCTCGGCAGCCTTCTTCTCACAAAGCTCCACGACGTGTTCGACGAGATCCTTGTTGTCCAACCGGTACGACGGCACTCCGTTGAGGTAGACTTGGCCGTGGCCTTTGCCCGCTCCGCCCCCGGTGAATCCCAGATCCGTCTCACGCGCTTCGCCGGGCCCGTTGACGACGCAACCGATGATCGAGAGCGACATCGGCGTGGTGATGTGCTTCAGGCGGTCTTCCAAGAGGCGCACTGTTTCTATGACATCAAAGCCCTGTCGCGCGCAGGACGGGCAGGAAACAATGTTCACGCCACGATGACGCAGGTTGAGCGACTTCAGGATGTCGAAACCGACACGGACCTCTTCCACCGGATCCGCCGATAATGAGACGCGGATCGTGTCTCCGATCCCGCTCCACAGAAGCATTCCCATGCCGATCGAGGATTTCACCGTGCCGGAGATCATCCCGCCCGCCTCGGTGATGCCCAGATGCAGGGGTGCGTCCGTCGCTTCCGCCAGCGCCTGGTACGCCGCCACGGCCAGGAAAGGGTCGGACGCCTTCACGGAAATCTTGTATTCGCGGAAGTCGTTGTCATCGAGGATCCTGGCGTGATCGAGAGCGCTCTCGACCATCGCTTCCGGGCACGGTTCGCCGTAGCGTTCAAGAAGGTCCTTCTCGAGTGAACCGGCGTTGACGCCGATCCGCATGGAACAGCCGTGATCCTTGGCCGCCTTGATGACGTCGCGGACCCGCGCCGCGCTGCCGATGTTGCCCGGATTGATGCGCAGACAGGCGGCGCCGGCTTCGGCTGCCTCGATGGCCCGCTTGTAGTGGAAATGGATGTCGGCAACGATGGGAATGTGCGCCGCTCGGCAGATCGTCTTCATCGCAGCGGTTGACTCTTCGTCGGGACAGGAGACGCGGACGATATCCGCACCGGCCTCTTCGACGCGGCGAATCTGATCGATGGTCGCCTTGGCATCGGCGGTCACCGTATTGGTCATGGTCTGCACGGTGATGGGGGCATCGCCGCCAACCGCCACGGGACCCACGTGAATCTGCCGCGACTTGCGCCTATGGATGTCGCGATACGCTCGAACGCTCATGAACTGCCTTTCGTCCCCCTACCTGCCACGGCCCGAGTTGTAGCGATCCATGATCGCCTGCGGGTCCAGCGGCAGCGCCTCCGTGGTCTCCTGGTCCCGGCCTACGACACCGACGGACTGCCCGTCCAGGTCCAATTCGACCGCCCCTGCATTTGATGTAGTCAGCGTAAGCCCAACCAGATTGGGCAGCTGTAACGTATCGCCGGGCTTCAACGTGCGATTCATCAGGACCCTGCCATCCGGCCCCTGCACCAGGATTCGCGCGGCTTGATGCATACGCAACACGACCCGGGCATTCTTGTTCCCGGCCCCGTATACCTGCCCCTGCGGAAGTGGCGGCGGTTGCTGCGCGGCTGTTGGCGGGGCAGCCGACGCAGGCGCGCCAGTGGCGGATAGTTGGGATGTGGTCGCTGCGGGCGGCGGAACGGCCGTCTGCGAAGGCACCGCGACACCTGTGAGCGGCGCGGTCCCTGGTGCCTTGGGCGCCGGGGACAACCGCACATGGGAAACCGGGTGGACCGCCACGATCGGCGCCGGCGTGGCCTGCTCGTTGAAGGCCCGGTCCGCCTGCGCCGCCAGCTGATAGGCCCCGTAGATCACCAGTACCAGGATCACGCCGGCAATGATCTTCCACCCTTGCGGCATGCGGCGATTATCGTCTTCGTCGATCACCGTAATCGTCGGCATGTGATCGTCGGTGCGGCCCGAAATTTCCGCCTTGAAGCGTTCGACGCATTGCACTGCATCCAGGCCGAGATAATCAGCATAGGAACGGATGAAGCCGATGGCGTAGGTGCGTCCGGGCAGCGCATCGATGCGATCTTCTTCGAGCGCCTCTAGGTGATCCTTGCGGATCTTGAGCGCGCGAGAGACCGTAGCCAGATCGTCGCCTCGCCGCAGCCGCGCAGCGCGCAGGTCCTGTCCCACGGCATCCAGCGGCGAGTCGAGGTCGCCCGAGATTTCGCGCAAATGGATCCGCCGACGGTCCAGGCCGCCTTCGTCGTCGAGTGTCAATCGTGTGACTTTGGTCATCTACGGGCAATTTTCGTGCTGGAGCAATACGCCAATCATGCACCGGAACGAAGTCCGTGCACCGGCCATGAATCTACCTACAAGAACCCCGTTCAGACAATTGGCGATCCACAAGAATTGCCGATTTTCGGGTATCCGTCGTTTGTTGCAGAACCTTCATTGTCCCATACCGCCCCCAAGGCCCGCGCATGACTTAAGTCTATCCCAGAAATAATCTTACAATGAGTACGCTACAGGCCACGTCACTTCAGGACAACGCCTCGTTCCGCCGCAAATGCAGCAAGGCGGCTGCGCAATGAATGGTCCGCGCGACCACAAAGCCTTTCGACAAACTGTGAGACTTCGCCGTAATTCAGGCTTCGAATCATCATCTTGACCGGACCGATGTTGCCCGGGGACATGGACAGGGTCCTGAGGCCCAGCCCCACCAGCGCCATGGCATCCAGCGGCCGCCCCGCCATTTCGCCACACAACGAGACTTCTCCTCCGGCTTCCGTGGCACTGCGAACGATCTGGCGGATCAGGGTCAGGGCCGCGGGATGCAGCATGTCGTACCGGCGGGCGACACGCGGGTTCGTCCGGTCGACCGCGAAGGCGAGCGACAGAAGATCATTCGAACCGATCGAGACGAAATCCGCGCTGCGCATGATCTGGGGCAGCATGAAGGCCAACGCCGGCACCTCGAGCATCGCGCCGACGAGCACTTGCCGCGGCTGGGGCAGTACGAGTAGGCGCATCCGCTCCGTTTCGCGATCGACCAACGCCCTGGCCTGATTGAACTCGGAAACGTCGCTGACCATCGGCAGCAGGATGCGCAAGACCTTGCCCGCCGACGCGGTCAGCAGGGCACGCACCTGGTAACGCAACAACGCCGGGCGATCGAGCGCGATGCGGATGGCGCGCCAGCCCAGTGCGGGGTTTTCCTCGCGCTCCCAGCGCGCATAGGGCAGAACCTTGTCGCCGCCGAGATCAAGTGTGCGGAAAACGACCGGCTTGTCACCGGCCGCGTCAATGATCTGCGAATAGAATTCGATTTGATCGGACAGCCGCGGCATCGTCTCGCCGATCATGAACTGCAGTTCCGTGCGGAACAGACCGATGCCATCGGCGCCCGACTCGTGCAGATGCGGCACGTCGAGCAGCAGGCCGGCATTCATCATCAACCTGATGTGTACGCCGTCGCGCGTCACGGCCGGCAAGTCGCGGACTTCCGCGTACTGCGCCACGCGGTGCGCGCGCAGCGTCCGTTTCGCCTCGAAGGCCGCGACGATCTCCTCGGCGGGGCGCAAATGCACTTCGCCGCTTTCCCCGTCGATCGCGACCAGGTCTCCGGCGCGCGCCGCGTCCGTGATCTCGTCCACTCCGCTGACGAGCGGCAACCCCATCGCCCGCGCCACGATCGCGACGTGCGACGTGGTCGCGGCCTCTTCCAGCACCAGTGCATGCAGATGGTCGCGGCGGTAATCGAGCAATTCCGCAGGCCCCATGGCGCGCGCCAAGAGCACGGAATCCTTGGGCATATTGGCCGCCTTGTTGCCGTCGCCTGACAAATGGCGCAGCAGGCGCCGCGCGAGATCGTCGAGATCGTGCGCGCGCTCGCGCAAGACCGGGTCGTTCAGGCGGCTCACCCGCAGCCGCATTTCGTCCTGCACGCGCTCCACCGCCGCTTCGGCCGTCAGGCCCGTGCGTACCGCGTCGCGCATTCGCTGGCGCCAGCCCTGGTCGTGCGCAAAGAGCCGGTAGGTCTCGATCACTTCGCGACTCTCGCCCGTGAGATCGAGCTCGCTCGAGTCCAGCATCTGGTCCACGGAGTCGCGCAAGGCGCCGATCGCGGTCTCCAGACGGATCAGTTCCTCCTGCGGATTGTCGGCGATCATGCGTTCCACGAGAACGCGCGGCTCGTGAAGGAACACATGGCCCACCGCCACACCTTCGGACAAACCCTCGCCCCGGAATTTGCGCGGTCGTTCCGGGCTGAGGTCCGGCTCGTCAAGTTCCGCGACGTTGAACAAGCCGCCTTGCGCGACGACCTCGGCCAACACCATCGCGACGGTCTGCAGAGCCTCGACTTCCTCCTCGGCATATTGCCGCGAGGCGCGGTTCTGCACCGTCAAGACGCCGAATACCTGCCCGCCGCGCACGATGGGCACGCCGAGGAAGGAATGATAGGGATCTTCACCTGTCTCGGGCCGGTACGAGAAGTGCGGATGGCTCGGCGCGTCGCTGAGGTTCACGGGTTCGCCGGTCTCCGCCACCAGACCGACAAGACCCTCGCCCGCCTTCATCCGGGTGCGGTGGACGGCCGCGGGGTTCAACCCTTCGGTGGCGAACAGTTCCAGCGCCTTGCCCGCCCGGCGCAGATAGATCGAGCAGACCTCGGCGACCATGTTCGCGGCAATCACCGTCACGAGCTTGTCGAGGCGCATCTGCGCGCTCGTCTGCTCGGCCATGATTTCCCGCAGGCGCCGCAGCAGCGTGCGCGGTCCGCCTGTGGCGACGGGTGGCATCAGTCACACTCCAGTCTTCCCCGCCATCGGGGAGGATGAGAGCATATCATGCCGTATCGAGTTCGTAGGCGGAATGCAGGGCGCGGACCGCAAGTTCGACGTATTCCTCGGCGATGAGGACGCTGACCTTGATCTCCGAGGTCGAGATGACCTGGATGTTGATGCCTTTGTCGGACAGGGTGCGGAACATGGCCTGCGCCACGCCGGGGTGCGCCCTCATGCCGATGCCGATGATGGACACCTTTGCGACATTGGAATCGGACGTGATCTCCCGGTAGCCAATGGCGGGAGCGGCGTCCTCCAGGGCTTTCAGCGCGCGCGCCAATTCGCTGCGGGCGCAGGTGAAGGTCAAATCAGTTCGCCGACCGTCCTCCGAGACATTCTGCACGATCATGTCGACATTGACACCCGCGTCGGCCAACGGACCGAAAATCGCCGCCGCGATGCCGGGGCGGTCGGGGATCTTCATCAGCGATATCTTCGCTTCGTCGCGGGAATAGGCGATGCCGGTGACCGGTTTCTTTTCCACGATGTCTTCCTCGTCGCACAGAAGGGTGCCGCCGGCATCCGGGTCGAACGTCGACAGGACGCGGACAGGCACGCGATAGAGCATGGCAATTTCGACGGACCGCGTCTGCAGCACCTTGGCGCCCAGCGAGGCCATTTCCAGCATTTCTTCGAAGGCAATTTTGGGCAGACGCCGCGCCTTGGCGACAATCCGCGGATCGGTGGTGTAGACGCCGTCGACGTCGGTGTAGATATCACAACGGTCCGCCTTGATGGCCGCCGCCACCGCCACGGCGCTGGTGTCGGAACCACCGCGACCCAGAGTGGAGATGCGGTTGTCGGCCGCGATGCCCTGGAACCCGGCGACCACGGCCACCTGCCCCTGTCCGAGCCGCTCGTTAAGAAGGCCGGGCTCGATGCCCTCGATTCGGGCGGAGCCGTGCATGGCCGACGTCCGGATCGGGATCTGCCATCCCAGCCATGAGCGGGCCGGCACGCCGATGGCGCCCAGGGCCACGGCCAGAAGGCCCGCCGTGACCTGCTCACCCGCGGCCACGACCGTGTCATACTCCCTGGCATCGTGCAGCGGCGAAATGTCCTTGGTCCAGCCCACCAGCTTGTTGGTCTCGCCAGCCATCGCCGACACCACGACAGCCACCTGGTGGCCCCGGTCCACTTCGCGCTTGACGAGGGTGGCCACATGGCGGATGCGATCCAGGTCGGCCACCGAAGTACCGCCGAATTTCATCGCAATCTTTGCCATGGCCTCGCCCGTTTGCGCGTTACGCACCAGAGGGCCATACATAGACGGCACCTCGCCCCTACTCAACGCCGAAACCTGCTCATGACCGACGCACCCTCCATCGATCCGGCAGAAGTCGCCAAATTCTCCGCCATGGCGGCCGAATGGTGGGACCCGACCGGCAAATTCGCCCCCCTGCACAAGTTCAATCCGGTACGGTTGAAATTCATCCGAGACGTCGCAGCGACCCATTTCCGGCGGCCCGCCCTGAAGCCGTTCGAGGGCCTCCAGCTCTTGGACATCGGCTGCGGGGGCGGCCTCCTCGCCGAACCCATGGCCAATCTCGGATTCAGCGTCCTTGGCATTGACGCCTCCGAGAGGAACGTCCGGACAGCCGCTTCACATGCCGCGTCGTCCGGAGTGCATATCGACTATCGGGTGGCCTCCGCCGAATCGCTCGCCGAGGCGGGAGGGGACTACCACGTGGTCCTCAACATGGAGGTCGTCGAGCACGTGGCCGACCTGCCGGGCTATCTGAGGGCCTGCGCCAAACTCGTCCGGCCTGGCGGGCTGATGTTCGTGGCCACGCTCAACAAGACGCTCAAGTCGCTGGCCCTGGCAAAGATCGGCGCGGAATACGTGCTACGTTGGCTGCCGCCGGGAACGCACGACTGGAACCGCTTCGTGGAGCCCGACCGGCTTCAGGCAATGCTTGAGGAGGTGGGCCTCAAGGTCCTGATCTTGCAGGGCGTCAGCTTCGATCCGCTGAATTGGGCCTGGAAGCTGTCCCACGATACCGACGTGAACTACATGATGGTGGTCGGCCGCTAGACCCGGCGTTATTTCTGATAGGGACGATCGACGTACATTTTCCTGCCATAAAGCACATGGGGCACGCAGAAGTTCTCCTGCCCCACGGCAATGCTCCGCGGCACCATGACCGTGGCGATGTCGGCGCCCATCTTGGTGCATTCCGCGCCCGCAGGCATGTCGTAGTGGATGATCCTGACCGTGTAGGCCGGACAGATGTCTCCGCAACGAATGTCGACGATCACACGGATCCCGTGATGGATACCCAGCACAGGATCTGCCGGCACTTGTTTGACGGCGAAAACCGCCGCGGCGCGGCTGACCAGTTGTCCGTCGGTCAAAGCATCGGTCGAAGCACCGGCAGAAGGTGTGACGGCCGCCAGTAGAATGCCGCCCATCAGCGCCACTGCGCTCGCACCGTCACGCATTCCTAGTTCGCCTCTTCCTCGAGATCGGGCGGCAGCGGTGCGACATCGACACCCTCTTCGATCAATTCTTTGGCTTCCTTCAGCGTGGCTTCGCCATAGATGTGCCGCGCGTCGGTCTCGCCATAATGGATCTTGCGTGCCTCCTCGGGAAAGCGGGGCCCGACATATTCGGCATTCTCCTTGACGTATTTGCGCATACCGGAAACGAACTGGTGCATCTTCCTGAGCTCATCCCTGGCAGCAGTCTTCTTCGTGCCTGCCACGGCCGGCGCCATGATCGCTTTCACGACCTTGCGCGTGTCGCACACCGGGCAAACGAGCTTGCCTTCCGCGGCCTGTTCATCGAACGCCGCGCTCGACTGGAACCAGCCCTCGAATTCGTGGCTGTTCGCGCATCTCAGATTGTAGACGATCACGGCGCTCTGCTTTCCTTGCCGGCAAGGATGAATCCAAACATTCGGGACCGCAAGGCGTTAACCCTGTTCGCGGGCCTGCACGAAGGGCCTTTCGTGCTGCAGGCTCGGAATTCTCGCACGTGTCTCCGCCGACAAGGCAGGATCGATCTCGGCTACAACCACGCCGGGTTCATCGCCTGCTTCCGCCAGAATCTCGCCCCAGGGTGAGACGATCAGCGAATGTCCGTAGGTATGCCGACCGTTGGCATGACGCCCGCCCTGCGCCGGCGCGACAACGAATGCACCGTTCTCGATGGCCCGCGCCTGCAGGAGTACGTGCCAATGCGCTTTTCCCGTGGTTTCGGTAAACGCAGACGGCACCGACAGCATGAAGGCACCCGCCTTGGCCAGGGCCCGATACAGCTCGGGAAATCGCAGATCGTAGCAGATGGTCAGCCCCAGCTTGCCCCACGGCAAGTCGGCCGTAACTAGCCTGTTGCCGGCCGAGACCGTGCTAGATTCGAGGTAACGTTCGCCCGACGGCAGATCGACATCGAAGAGGTGGATTTTGTCGTAGCGCGCGGCGATGGCGCCGCGGGGATCGATCAGATACGAACGGTTGGCGGATTTCGCGTCGCTGACCTTGATCGCCAGGGATCCGACCAGGAGCCAGATGCCCAGTTCGCCCGCAAGCGCACGAAACCGCGGCAACGCCGTATCCGCCTCTTCGACCTCGCTACGCTCCAACTTCGCGCCGCCGTCGGGCGCCATGAGCGTGGTGTTCTCCGGCGTTGCCACGAACCGGGCGCCGCGCGCGCCTGCTTCGCGGATAAGGCGCACCGCAGCGTCGATGTTCTCCGCCACATCATCGGAGGAGCGCAACTGTACGCAGGCGGCGCGGAAACTCGTCATTCGGTCAGCAGCGGATCAAGTTCGCCGGCACGTTCCAACTCGTATAGCTGGTCACAACCGCCCACATGCCGGTCGCCGATGAAGATCTGGGGGACGGTCCTGGCGCCGCAGGTCTGCGCCAGCATTTCGTCGCGGGCGTCGGCATCCATGTAGACGTCGATCTCCTCGAACGAGACACCCTTCTTGGTCAGAAGCGCCTTGGCGCGGACGCAGTAGGGGCAAATCGGGGTGGTGTAGATGCGAACCTTCGGCATTTCGAAACACAGCGGGGCGGCACCCCCTTATATAGCGTCCACTTACGCCCGGACAACGCGGGCCAGAGCCAGAACGAAGACCTTGTCGGCCCCCGCCCGCTTGAATGCCTTGGCGCAGGCGTCGGCGGTCGCCCCGGTCGTCATGACATCGTCCACCAAGAGGATACGGCGCCCGGACACATCGCGCGCCCGCTCAGCGGGTACCGCAAAGGCGCCGCGGACATTGGTCCTGCGCGCAGCGGCGGAGGGCATCTTGCCTTGGCTGGGTGTGGCGCGGCGGCGGCTGAGCAACAGCGGATCGACGGTTTTCCCGCAAGCGCGCCCCAGCGCCCTTGCGATCTCCGCGGACTGGTTGTAGCGGCGCGTCCACAGCCGCAGGCGATGCAGCGGCACGGGCACGATGACGTCGGAATGCGCTAACAGGTCCCGCCCGACCCGGTCCAGCCAGCGACCGAAGGCCGGCACCAGGTCCAACCGGTCGGCATGCTTGAGGGCCAGCACCGGTCCCTTGCTGGCATCGTCGTAACGCAGGATGGCACGGGCCCTGTCAAAAGCGGGCGGATGCGCCAGACACGCGGCGCACAACATCTCACCGCCCGGATCGACTTCGAACGGCAGGCCGCAGATGCCGCACGCAGCGCCTTCCAAAAAATGCAGCGTACTCCAGCAGGACGGACACAAACCGTTCGGATCACCGACGGGTTCGCGGCAGATGATGCACAGCGGCGGATAGAAGAGGTCGAGCGCAGTACGCCCTGCCCGCCGCCAGAGGCTCGCCATGCCGACATCCATCTTGCTAGTCTAGTGCGATGACCAACGGCCCGCCGCGGATTTTCGACAGGCATGCACAGGCGCTTCATCGAGCGCGAGCAAGTCGCAGAAACGGGGACCGGTTCCTCTGTGACGTTGCCATCGACGGCCTGATGGCGCGTCTCGTTCCCGTGAACCGCAAATTCACGCGTGGCCTGGCGGTTCTTGGGGATGTGCCGGCGGCCCTGCGAAACCTTGCACCTGCCTGGCATACCGGCTTGCTGGATGACATGGATCGTCTCGACGTTGCCGACGGCGGCTTCGATCTCGCCGTCAGCGTACTGTGGCTGCACAGTGTCAATGACCTGCCCGGCGTGTTGGCACAGGTGAAACGCGCACTCAATCCCGACGGACTGTTCGCGGCCGCGATGTTCGGCGGCTCGACGCTCACCGAGCTCCGCGAATCGCTGGCCGCTGGCGAGATCGCGACGTTGGACGGGATCACGCCGCGGGTGGCGCCATTCGCCGATGTGCGGGAGCTGGGTACCCTCCTGCAACGGGCCGGCTTTGCCTTGCCGGTGGCTGATGTGGAGCGCACGACAGTTCGGTATCGCGCATTCAAGACCCTGGTGGACGACCTGCGGCTCATGGGAGAAACGAACGCACTCGCCGGACGGCAGCGCACCTTGCGGCGCGACACGTTGCGGGCTGCGCTCGAGCGCTACGGGACCAAGCATTCCGACGAACAGGGCAAACTGCTCGCTACCTTCGATATCGCCTATCTGATCGGCTGGTCGCCCCATGAATCGCAGCAGCAGCCACTGAGGCCCGGCAGCGCCAAGATGCGATTGGCGGATGCGCTGGGAACCAGCGAACATCCCACCGGCGACAAGGCGCGCCCGCGCTAACCGCCTTTCAGAAATGCCGCGACCGTTGGGATCGATTGGAGCGCTTTCAACTCGTCCACCGTCGGCAGCGCCGGTCGATCACGATCGACATTGACCATGCAAAGAAAGCCCAGATGCGAGACCGGCTCTGCGCGAAATTGGTGCCAAGTCCAGGCCGGTATGGTCACCAGATCGTTGGCAGCGATATTGTAGACTTGGTCTCCAACCAGGCACGTCCCCGTGCCGCGCAGGATGAGGACCGCGTGCATGTGCTCGTGCCGTTCCAGTGTGGAATAGCCACCCGGTGAGACGTCGAAATACCGCAGCTCGGCATGCAAGGCCGGGTCGCAGAACAGCGTCTGCCGTGTGATGGCCTTGAAGGGCGCGCTGCCTTCCTCCTTGTAGGCGAGAAGATCGGTATTCTCCCAACGGAAGTTCTGGAACCTGCGGATGGGCTTTTCCATCGACCTTACCCTTTCGCCGCGGCGCGCACGGCTTCGACGTAACGCGCCGTCTCCGCCGCGATGCGCTCGCGCGTCGACAACAGACTGCCGCCGATCAGAAGCATCACATCGGTGCCGAAGAAATTCAGCATTTCCGGGATGCGCTCCAAGAGCATGCCGCCGGCTGGTACCGGTACGCAGGGCTTGATGCCCGGCCAATCCTGGAGTGCGAAGCGGGAAAGAAGACCGCACTCCTCTGCGGTGTAGCCGAACCGCCCGCCGTAGTTAGCGAACACGGTGGCATCCGACCCCAGCATGCGGAACAGCTTTCCCAGCAGGAAGGACGGGCGGATGCGGGCCGTTCCGGACATCGTGGGATGGGTCATGAACGCGAAGTCGGGATTTTCCGTCACTAGCGTCTGGAACTGGGCCAGGCCCGCGATGAGGGGCGCGATGAGCACGCAGTCGAGACCGCAGGACCGCGCCAACCCAATCTGCCCTCGCATGGCGTCGAGGTTGCCATTGAGGCTGGGGAGGTAACGAGTGGGCACGCCCGTCCGGGCGGCACCCCTTGCCACGGCCTCGGCGATGGCGGGAACCCGCTCGGCATAGGGGCTGTAGAACTGGTTGGCGATGCCGTGGTCATCCTTGATGTAGTCAATCCCCCCCAGTGCGATGTCGCCCGCCAGCTTCGCCAGGAACGCCGCAGACGAGCCCTGGGGCTTCAGGGCCGTCGCTGTCAGCGCCCTGACGGGCGCCCTGAGCCGCTCGCGCAGGCCCGCCAGACCATGCCGCGGGCCGCCGAAAGCATCCGCAACTTCGGCCGGGAACTCGGCGTCCGCCAGCGTGACGTCGTCCTGCATGGAGGTATTGCCGATGATCATGTTGAGGAGCTGGCCGGCCTCAAGACCCGTGGTGATGGTGGCCAGGCCGATGCGGACGTCGAAAAGGCCATTGCCCTGGTCGTGGATGTCCTCGACGCGTCCAATGATCTGATCGATCACGAACGGATTACCGATCGGCTCGACGGGCATCTCGACGCTCTGTTCGACGGCGATGCCCTCGGCGCGCGCAGCAATGGATTTGGCGTCGCCGCGTACCAGATAGCGGACGTGAATGCGGCTGGTCATGCGCCGACCATATCAGGGCCGGCGAGGCCAAAATCAAGGAAATTCAGAACTTGATGCTAGCAAACATGGCGCTGACGTGCTCGCCGATCGCCCCGATCGAGGAGAAGATCACTAAGGCGATGAGGCTTGCCAACAACGCATATTCGATGGCGGTGGAGCCGTGCTCGTTGTGGCCCAGCTCGTCTACAGCAGGTCCCGCAGCATCGGGATCAGCGGGACGTCCGCCGGGGGCATGGGATAGTTCGACAAATCCTTCGGCCGCACCCATTTGATCTGCGCATGCTCCAGGGCCGACGGAATGCCTTCCCAACGGCGGCAGATGTAGAGCGGCATGAGCAAATGAAAGGCCTCGTAGCGATGGGACGCGAAGGTGAACGGCGCCAGGCAGGGCTCCTTCACTTCGATCCCAAGCTCCTCGCGGAGTTCCCGGATCAGCGTAGCCTCCGGACACTCCCCCCGCTCCATCTTGCCACCCGGAAATTCCCATAGACCCCCCATCTCCTTGTTTTCTGGCCTTTGGGCGATCAGGGTCCGCCCGTCAGGATCGATCAGGGCGCAGGCCGCCACGAAAACGAGCCTCGTCTGCGTCATGTGATCGGCTCCATCCTGGGGCAGCCCTCTTAAGGTCCGTTTAAGAGATTCGTTCGGATTCGAAGGCAACCGATACTTGAGCCCGACCCGGGACGTCCCGCAACGGGGGCATTCCAAGACGGCTCGTCGGCGAGGCTAGCTGCGATAGCTGCCGTTGATGTCGATATAGCCGTGGGTCAGATCGCAGGTCCAGACCCGAGCCTTGCCCTTGCCCAAGTGCAGGGCGACCGCGATGTTCACTTCGAGCCCCGACACGGCTTTCGTTGCGGCAGCTTCGTCGTAACGTTTGGCGCGGTCGCCCTTCTCCGCCACCAGCACCTTGCCGAACTTGATCGAAAGCCTGTCGCGGTCGGCCTTTTCACCGGACTTGCCGACCGCCATCACGACGCGTCCCCAATTCGCATCATTTCCTGCGATGGCCGTCTTGACCAGCGGCGAGTTCGCTATGGACAACGCAATGCGTTTGGCGGCGGCGTCATTGACCGCGCCCGTGATATCGATACGGATCAGCTTGCCCGCTCCCTCACCGTCGCGCACCACCTGCAGCGCCAGGTCCATCAGCACCTCATTCAGCTTGGCGCGAAAATCGTCGAGCCGCTTGTCGGCAGCCGTGGCGATGGAGGGATTGGCGGCCTGCCCGGTGGCAAACAACAGCAGCGTGTCGCTGGTGGACGTGTCGCTGTCGACCGTGATGGAGTTGAACGACGGCTTGACGCCTTCGGACAACAGCGTTTGGAGAACGCCGACCGAGAGCTTGGCATCGGTCGCCACGAAGGACAGCATCGTCGCCATGTCGGGTGCGATCATGCCCGAACCTTTCGCCATGCCGTTGATAGTCACCGGCACGCCATCGATGCGCGCCTTGGCGGTCGCCATCTTGGGATAGGTGTCGGTCGTCATGATGGCGCGCGCGGCGCCTTCCCAGCCGTCCGGCCGGGCCGCAGCCGTCAAGCTCTTCAATATCCGGGTGATGCGCCCGGCGGGCAGCGGTTCCCCGATTACTCCTGTGGACGCGAGAAAAATTTCGCGAGGCCGACAGCCTATGGCCAGGGCGGCGGTCTCGGCGATATCGAGCGTACCCGCCTGCCCCGCGCGGCCGGTGAAGGCGTTGGCGTTGCCGCTGTTGATCACCAACCCGCGCGCTGCGCCTTTCTTCAGATGGGCCTTGCACCATTCGACCGGAGCCGAGGCCGTCTGCGACCGGGTAAAGACGCCCGCCACCTTGGTCCCCGGCGCCAAGACCGCCAGCATCACGTCGGTACGGTGCTTGTAGCGCACGCCGGCTTCACCGGCGGCCAGCCAGACGCCAGCCACGGCGGGCATCCTGGGCAATCGCTTGGGGGCCAGCGGTGAGACCATATGTGAGGACGTTTTCGCGGATTTCCGCGACCACTGCTGCGTCATAGCTGCGTCACTCCCCTTGCGCCGGCAGGCGGGCCCCTTTGGCCGGAATCGGCTGATTTGACAAGGGGGTGCAGCGTTCTTATCTCTCCGGCGCGGCGAATTCGGGGGAGTCCGTCCCGGCCGCCGATTTCTGGCCGGTCAGAGGAATTCATGAACCCGCTCGACGCGTTCCTGCAGCGTCTCTTCGGTTCCGCCAACGAGCGGAAAATCAAGAAGTTTTGGTCCACGGTCGAGGAGATCAACGCTCTCGAACCGGCCTTCATGGCGAAGTCGGACGACGAACTGAAGGCCATGACGCCGGCCTTCAAAGAGCGCCTGGCCAAGGGCGAAACCCTGGAGGACATCCTTCCGGAAGCTTTTGCGACAGTCCGCGCGGCGTCGCAGCGCACGCTGGGCCAGCGGCATTTTGACGTCCAGCTGGTCGGCGGCATGGTCCTGCACTACGGCAACATCGCCGAGATGAAGACCGGCGAAGGCAAGACCCTGGTGGCCACCCTCGCCGTCTATCTCAACGCCCTGGCGGGCGAAGGCGTGCACGTGGTCACCGTCAACGACTATCTGGCAAAACGCGACGCCGAGTGGATGGGCCAGATCTACCGGTTCCTGGGGCTGACCGTCGGCTGCATCGTCCACGGCCTCACCGACGAGGAGCGCCGCGAGGCCTATGGCGCGGACGTGACTTACGGCACCAACAACGAGTTCGGCTTCGATTACCTGCGCGATAATATGAAACACTCCATCGCCACGATGGTGCAGCGCGGACATTCCTTCGTCATCGTCGACGAAGTGGACTCGATTTTGATCGACGAGGCGCGCACGCCGCTCATCATCTCAGGGCCCACGGAAGATCTCACGGAGATGTACCGCAAGGTCGACTCCCTGATCCCCAAGCTTCTTCCTCCGAAGAAGACCGCCGCGGCCACCGCCGCCGGCAAAGCAAAGGCGCTGTTGAGCCGCGACGCAGCCGACGAAGAGGAAGACAAGGGCGACTACGAGATCGATGAAAAGCAGCGCCAGGTCACGCTGACCGAAGCCGGCAACGAGCACATGGTGGCGCTGTTGCGCGAAGCCGGGCTGCTCGAACGCGGTGATCTCTACGACATCGACAACATCGCCGTCGTCCACCACGTAAATCAGGCGTTGAAGGCGCATGCGTTGTTCCAGAAGGACAAGGATTACATCGTCAAGGGCGACGACGTCATCATCATCGACGAATTCACCGGCCGCATGATGCAGGGCCGGCGCTATTCGGAAGGCCTTCACCAAGCGCTGGAAGCCAAAGAAGGCGTCACCGTGCAGCCCGAGAACGTGACGCTCGCCTCGATCACGTTCCAGAACTATTTCCGTCTCTACGACAAATTGGCGGGCATGACCGGCACGGCGATGACCGAAGCCGCCGAGTTCATGGACATCTACCAGCTTGAGGTGATGGACATCCCGACCAACCTGCCGGTCAAGCGCATCGATCACGATGACGAGATTTACCGTTCGGTGGAAGAGAAGTACGACGCCATCATCACGGTGATCGAGGACGCGCAGAAGCGCGGCCAGCCGGTTCTCGTGGGCACCACCTCGATCGAGAAATCGGAGGAACTGTCCGGGCTTCTCAAGAAGCGCAAGATCAAGCACAACGTGCTCAACGCCCGATACCACGAGCAGGAAGCGACCATCGTGGCGCAGGCCGGCGTCTCCGGCACCGTCACGATCGCCACCAACATGGCGGGCCGCGGCACGGACATCCAACTCGGCGGCAACGCCGACATGCGCATCCGCACCGAACTCGGCGGCATCGTGGAGGAAAGCGAACTGGCGCAGCGCGCGGCGCAGATCCGCGCCGAGGTCGCCGCCGACAAGGAAAAGGTGATCGCCGCGGGCGGCCTCTACATCGTGGGTACCGAACGCCACGAAAGCCGGCGCATCGACAACCAGCTGCGCGGCCGATCAGGCCGCCAGGGTGACCCCGGCGCCTCGAAGTTCTTCCTCAGCCTGCAGGACGACCTGATGCGCATCTTCGGGTCGGAACGCATGGAATCCGTGCTGACGCGCCTCGGTCTCGAACAGGGCGAGGCAATCACCCATCCGTGGGTAAACAAGGCACTGGAGAAGGCGCAACAAAAGGTCGAAGCGCGCAATTTCGAAATCCGCAAGAACATCCTGAAGTTCGACAACGTGCTCAACGACCAGCGCAAGGTGATCTTCGAGCAGCGCAAAGTCATCATGTCGTCCGACGACGTCTCGGATGAGATCAAGGAGTACCGCGCCCAGGTCGTCGAGGAGCTCGTCGAGCGCCACATCCCGCCCAAGGCCTATGCCGAGCAGTGGGACACACCGGGCCTCCAGGACGAAGTGCAGAAGATATTCGACCTCGACCTGCCGGTCGTCGAATGGGCGCGCGAGGAAGGCATCGCCGACGAAGAGGTGCGCGATCGCATCCTCAAGGCGGTCGAATCACGGGCGGCGGAGCGCACCGCCACCTTCAGTCCCGAGATCATGCGGTACGCCGAGAAGGCGATTCTGTTGCAGACACTGGACCACAATTGGCGGGAGCATATCGTCAATCTTGACCATCTGCGCCAGTACGTCGGCCTGCGGGGCTACGGCCAGCGCGACCCGCTCAACGAATACAAGGGTGAGGCATTCGAGCTGTTCGAAGCCCTGCTCTCCAAGCTGCGATTCGACGTGGTGCGTCAGCTCATGCACCTCCAGATCAGCATCGAGCAACCGCCGCCAGAGATACAGGCTCAGGGACCGCGTGAAATGCGCGAAACCAAGATCGATCCACTCACCGGCGAAGACGAGATGGGCAATGACGGCAACGGCGGCCGTGGCCAGCGCACGATTGTGCGGCAGCAGCGCGACGTGCCCGTCAATCCCAACGACCCGTCAACCTGGGGCAAGGTGCAGCGCAATGCCCCCTGTCCTTGCGGGTCAGGCAGGAAGTTCAAGCACTGCCACGGCACGCTGGCCTAAGAGAAAACTCCGGCGGCGCGCCGTTCCGCCCAGCGGCTCCGCATATTCCCGGCGTTTACCAAAGGCCATTCTTGGACTATCCTTGTTGACGCCGCGCAAGCTGCGGCTGCCGGCTGAGTTGCCGGGGTTTTAGGGGAACCACAGGAGACTCCAAGATGCGGATTTCGACGTCGCTGCGCCTTTGCGCGGCGTTCGCGTTGGCAGGCGCCGTAGCGTCGCCGGCGTTCGCTGAATCGATCACAGACAAACAGAACAGGAAACAGGCTCAGATTCCGACTTGTTCGCACAAGATCGGTACGGCCGCCATCTATGAACCTGAGAACAAGTGGTGGCAGCCGCTTGGCCTCGAATCGCCGGAAGCGCTGATCAAGGTCTTCGTCATGCGATCGGGCTGCTTCACGCTGGTCGACCGCGGCAAAGGATTCTCCTACGCGCAGCAGGAACGTGCGCTGGCTGGCGAAGGTGATCTGCGCCAGGGCTCGAACATCGGCAAGGGCCAGATGAAGGCGGCCGACTACGTCATCGTCCCCGACATCGTCTCCAAGAACGCCAATTCCGGCGGCACCAACATTGGAGGTTTCCTCGGCGGATTGGTCGGCGGCGGCGTCGGCGCGGTGCTGGGCGGCCTCAGCATCCACTCAAGCACTGCGGACGTGGTCCTGACGGTGACGGACGTGCGCTCCTCCGAGCAGGTCGCTATGGAGGAAGGCCACGGCTCGAAGAGCGACGTCGGTTTCGGCCTGGGCGGCGGCGGCTGGTGGGGCGGCGGGGCCGCGGGCCTAGGTGTCTCGAACTATCAGAACACGGAAATCGGACAAGTCGTGACGCTCGCCTACATCGACGCCTATACGAAGATCGTCACCGATCTGGGAGGCATCTCGGACAACGCTTCGGCGGACAACGCGGCGCAGGCCGTCACGATGGCCAAGCCTGGTCACATGTACAAGCAGTCCGGCGGCAAGGGCGGCGTAGTGCGCAGCCTCGACCCCGGCATGATGCTGTACCCGACGGGCAACAAGGACGGCGTCTGGTGGGAAGTGAAGGACGAGCTCGGCAACCAGGGTTGGGTGTCGTCGCTCTTGTTCCAACTCTCCAAGTAACCCACGCCATTGCCTCGGTTTCAAAGGGGGCCTTCGGGCCCCCTTTTTGTCCCCGGGTCGGCGCTGAGATAAAGCAGTCCCGCCAGCGCCGACAGATCGATCACGTAAAGGTAGCGGTAGTCGCAGGCAATCGAGATCACAAAGAAGCTGGCGGTGAAGACGAGCGCAGAGGCGAGCAACGCCGCGATGGCGATGTCGCCCCGCGCGCGCCGGCGCAACAGCACCACCATGACGCCCAGCACAATCAGCGCGTAGAACGGATGCCAGAACACGGGCGTGCCGACGAAAGCGTGCGCATAGTCGCCGAGCGCGACGTCGCGTGCATCCATGCGCGGCTGCGCGCCGAGCATCGCCAGATCGTCAGGATTTCCTTCGTCGCCGATATGGTAGGGATGGCACAGTTCGACGTGAACCGGCCAGAACACCCATGCGAACAGTTGCCCCCGGACGGCCAGATACAGCCCTGGATGACGCAGGACCGCCTCCTGCCACTGCCGCGTGAGAACATCTGCCGGCGTGTCCTCGAGCGCGGCGACGATCTTCCCGGACAGCTCCAGCGTGTCGTTCTTGACGGGTGACCACAACCGCACGCCTTCGGTGCGGATGAGATGCGCCAAGCCCGGCGACTGGCGATCGAGGACCGGCAGCGGCAGCGACGGGTCTCGCCTCACCATGCCGGTAAGGTCATAGAGATGCAGGACCTTGAACTGTTCCTCCTGAGCCGGCAGGCCGTCGCTGCGAAGCGCCAGCAAGGCATTGATGCCGAGCGCCAGACCTGCCGAAAGCGCGGCGAAGGCCGCAGCATGAAGGAGCCCCTTGCGCCAACCGAAGATGCGTGTCGCGCTCCATCCCAGCGCTCCGGCCGCAAACGGCAACATGACGAAGCCGTTCTGCCGGGCCAGCATCGCCAACGCGATGAATCCAATGCTTGCGATCACCAGGCCATAGCGTATCCGGACGTTCAACCAGTGGCTGTCCGCGTGCGCGAGACAGACAAAGGCCGCCAGGCAGAGATCCGCGAACAGACCATCCTTCCAGACCACGGCCTGAAGCAGCATCAGCTGCGGCAGCAGCAAGACGATCACGCCACAGGCAACCGCACCCCACGATACCCGTCGGCGCAGCCAGACCAGCGATGCCAGCGCCCCGAACGCCAGCAGCATGTCGAAGGCTACGAAATAAGCCTCGGGCGGCCCCGGCAGTGCGTCGGACACGCCGAGCATCCACGACATGATCGGCGGGTGCCAGAAGCTGTAGCTGCCGGTACGACCCTCGACGAGCTGGGCGAAGGAATCGTCCTCCATCGAGCCCGGAAAATTGATCAGATAGACGATCGCACCGCCGAGCAGCAGCACGGCAGTGGCGGCCGTGCGCGCGGAAATTACCTTCAGGGCGGCATACGGACTGTGCAATTCCCCTCCCGCAGACGTTTTTGCTCCCGAGTCTTCGAGTGAGGTCGCGAAAGGCATCTCAGTCGTCCCGCAGGAGAAATACTGCGTACTTTCCGCCATTCCCCGAAGGGAAAGTCGGACCGGATCACTTCACCAGATCGCGCCCGATAGCGAGGAACTTTTCGCGGCGCTGGCGGCGCACATCGTCGGGTGGCAGGGCGGAGAGTTCGGCCAGGGTGCGGGAAATCTGCTCGCCCACATTGGTGATCGCTTCATCGGGTGCGCGGTGGGCGCCGCCCAGCGGCTCGGGGATGATGCCGTCGACGACCCCGAGAGCCTCCAGCTCCTGTGCCGTGATCCGCAGCGCCACAGCGGCGTCCTGAGCCTTTTCCGGACGGCGCCAGAGAATGGACGCACAGCCTTCGGGCGAAATGACCGAATAGACAGAGTTTTCCAGCATGAAGACCTTGTTCGCGGTCGCGATGGCGATGGCGCCGCCCGATCCCCCTTCGCCGATGATCGTAGCGATCAGAGGCACACGGAGATCGAGGCACGCCTGCGTCGTGCGGGCGATGGCTTCCGCCTGGCCCCGTTCCTCGGCGCTCACGCCCGAATAGGCGCCCGAGGTATCGACCAGCGAGATCACCGGCAATCCGAATCGCTCGGCCAACTTAAAAATCCTCTGCACCTTGCGGTAGCCTTCGGGCATGGCCATGCCGAAGTTGTGCTCCAGCCGGGTCTTGGTGTCGTTGCCCTTCTCCTGACCCACGACAGCAACGGGTCGGCCGCGAAACCGGGCCAGCGCCGTGATGACCGCCCGGTCTTCGCCGAAATTGCGATCGCCTGCCAGCGGCGTGAAATCGTCGAACAACTGCGCGACATAATCGGAAAAATGCGGGCGCCCGGGGTGGCGTGCGACCTGGACCTTCTGCCATGGGGTCAGCTTGGCGTAGGTGTCCCTGACCAGCTGCTCAGCCTTGGCCTGGAGGCGCTGGACGTCGGCGTCGATCTGCATCGTGGGATCGGCCGACGCCAGCTGACGCAGCTCGACAATCTTGCCTTCCAGTTCCGCGATGGGGCGTTCGAAATCGAGGTAGGCGTGCATGGGGTCTGCTTATCGGCGCCAAAAGGGCCGGGAAAGTGACAATGTCCCTCCCCCAAGTCAATCTGAGGCAGACCAAGGCGTTAAGACCCGCACCAAGAGTTCCAGAATTTGCCAATAACACTTACATTCCAGCCTGTTAGACTGAATTCTTGAACCAATCGAACCAACAGGCGGCCGCGGCGCTCGCAGGCCGACCGCCGCGTTGATCGGGATTGGCCGCCGCGCATCAGCGAGTCAGATGGGGCAGTAGTACCGATACACCTACGAACACGGCGCCCGCCGCGCAGAGCAGCACCGCGCCCGCCGCGATATCCTTCGACCGCTTCACGGACGGATGGAATTCCGGAGAAACGACGTCGCATAGGTGCTCGAACGCCGTATTGAGGGCCTCGGCGATCCACACCATGACAATGGCGACGACGAGCCAGCGCCAGTCGTCGACCGATACCTGGAGGGCGACTCCGGCGGCGATGACCGCGACCGTCGCCGCGGCGTGAATCCAGGCGTTGTGCTGCGTTCGCAGCATGAAGAGCAAGCCCAGGTACGCGTGGCGCACGCTCTTCCAGCGCCCCGAAATGGTGAATGCGCCCGTGCGGAGCTGTGCGTCGCCTGCCGTCATGACGTCGTCTTGCGCTTGGCCAACGGGTGCGCGGCATTGACCGTCGCTGTCAGCCGGTCGCTTGCGACATGCGTGTAAATCTGTGTCGTCGCGATGTCGGCATGGCCGAGCATGGCCTGCACGCTGCGCAGATCGGCTCCGCCTTCCACCAGATGCGTCGCAAAAGCGTGGCGCAGGACGTGCGGCGAGAGCTTTTCCGGATCGAGACCGGCCGTGAGCGCCAGAGACTTGAGCATCTGGTGCAGGCGGCGGCGCGTAAGATGGCATTCGGCCGAACGAGACGGAAACAGGAACCGTTCCGCGTGATGGCGGCGCTCGCCCTTGGGCAGGAACGCGTCGCGCGTCAGAAGGTAATCTGAGATAGCCTGTCTGGCCGGCGGGCTGAGCGGCACGAGCCGTTCCTTGCCGCCTTTGCCCTTAACGAGAAGAACGCCTTCGCGACCGCGCACAGCATGGAGCGGCAGCGCCGCTAGTTCCGAAACACGCAAGCCGGACCCGTAGAGCAACTCAAGAATGCAGGTGAGACGCGCACCATTGTCTCCGTCCATCTTGCATGCGGCCTTGGACAACAGATCCATATCCTGGCGCGACAACGTTTTCGGCAGCACGCGCCCGCGCTTCGGAGCCTCTACGGCGACCGTCGGATCGTCGGAGCGCATGCCCTCCGAATAAAGGAAGCCAAAGAACTGCCGCAGCGCGGATAGCCGCCGTGCCTGAGACGAACCGGCAATGCCGGAAGCCGACAATCCTCCAAGATATTGACGAACGTCGTCGCGTGCCGCGCGCTTGGCATCCTTGCTGCGACGAAGGAGAAAGGCGTGGAAGTCGAGCAAGTCGCGGCGATACGCGGCGATCGTATTGATGCTGGCGCCGCGCTCGGCGCTCATCATATCGAGAAATGACTCGATCAGATGCGGGTCACCACCGCCAGCGCGGCTCATTGCGCAGCGGCCGCGGGCTGTGGCGGCAACGGTGGTGGCGGGACGTATTCCGCAAGGGCCTCAAACGCCAGCCGCCGGGCGCCGTCGGCCAACCCCATGCTCTCAAGCAGGCGCACGAACTCGACCGTCACGTCGGGAGCCAGATCGCGTAGACCGACGCCATGCGCGGCATCAACAATGCGCAACACCGCTTCTCCCCTGCGATCAGGACGCATGGCGGCCTGCTCTATGGTGCGCATGACCTGGGGTTCCGGACGCCGTCCATCCCACGATTGGGCCTCCAGAGATTGAACCTGCAGGCCTTGGGGCATGGAGCGTCCCAAGACATCGGCAAGTCCCAACAGAAGCGCCTTGTAGGAACGGTCGGGATCCGGGTCCGCCGGGTTCTTCATCAGCCCGGTTGCGAAGGCAATATAGGCGGCTTGCAGGCGCGGCTCATTTGCCGGGTCATTGGCCTCAAGATCCGCCACAGCCTGGAGCACGTCGCCATCCGGAACCCAACGTGCCGCAACACGGGGATCGCCGGCGAGCAGAAGGGCCCGTGCCAGCAGCCGCGCCAGCGCCGGGTCCGAGCGGTCGGGCTTTACCGCGACAAGCAGATCGGACTGCAGATTGGCTGCCAACGGCAACAGGTGAGCTTTTTCGGCGATATTCATCGCTTCATAGACGAGTGCCGCTTTTGCATCGGGACGCGGCTCGATCGTCGCGGCGCGACGAAGGACCATCTGCCCTGCAAAGAAGGGCAGCGTCGGCGCGTCAGTGGTCGCGTTTGCGACCTTGGTAAGTGGGATATCCTGCGCATCAGCGATCACGCGCAGATCGGCTGCAGGCACCGCTCCGATACGGGCCAGCCGTTCGGCTGCGGCCACGCGGGACTGGGGCGAATTCTTGGAGTTGTGCAGGAGCACAGCGTCGGCCGCGGGACCCAGCTTCTGTGCCATGTCGGCAGGGATCGCCAGACCGGCCTGTTGCAGCAGGAACATGTGCATCGCCGTCGGTTCCGCGATGGCCGGAGGCGGATCGGCCTGATGATTGATGGCGTCGCTGTACAGGACCTCGAATGCAGGATCACCATCGCCCTGCGCGTCCAGCACTTGGCGTGTAAGATCGGCGGTCGGCTCGTCACCCGAGGATGCTGCGCAATAGGCGCGCAGCTCAAGCCAGAACGGATCGCCTTCCGTCAGGCGCGCCGAGGTGGCGTTGCCGCAGACGTCGCCCGCACGATTGGCAAACAGAAGGGCGTCCGCCTGCACGCGGGCGAATTCCATGTCGTTGACCACCGAAGCTTGGGCAGCGATAGCGCCGGCATCCTCGACCATACCGGCATCGAGCAGTTTGCGCAGGCGCATCGTGACGAAGGCATGCTTGGCCGATCCCGGTGGCGCGGCCGCCCTGGTCAATGCGACCTGCTTGACCAACGAACGCAGCGCCGGATCTGTAGAGGCCAGAGGTGCCCTCTGCAACAACGTTTCGACCGTGGCCTTTTCGGAACCGCTCCAGATCGTCTCATCCAGCCCGCCGTTCGCGGCGTCGAGCGTTCCCACCGGCGTGCCCTCGGCGGCGCCCAGAGATCCGACTTCCACAGCCGGCCCGACGGCGGGCAACGCCGTGGGCTCATCGGCGGGCGGCTGATTGAGGGAGCGGGGTCCTGAAGTCGCCTGGTCCTGTCCAGAATTGCCAGGCGGCGTGCCCTGCTGCGACGCCGGCGCATCTGCCACCGGCGGATAATCGTCGGGGCTCAGGACCGGCGGCTTGTCGCTTGACCATTGGGCCAAGAGAGGAGCTGCCAGCAGCGGCGCCGCGAGCGCCGCAAACACCAATCGCTTAAGTAGGGAATCGGTCATTCGGCAGAACTTGCTCCACTTGATGCTGCTGGGGGTGGACCTTGCCGCCATAGACCGTCAAACCGGCCGCTGCCGCAACCAGAACAAGGGCAACGACAATGGCAAGCCACCCACCCCAACCCATACCTTCCGATCTACTCATACTACTACCGCGCATCAGGACACCTCAGTTAACGGCCCCCCAATTCTCCCAGGATTTGGCCACGAAACCGTACGTCCCGCTGGCGATGCCACCGCAAGTCCTGTAATCGAGGAAATCATGGGGCATCTGGCGCGTACGATAGCACTGGTCGGCATGATGGGGGCCGGAAAAACGTCGATAGGCCGCCGGCTGGCGACGCGCATGGGTGTAGCCTTTCGCGACGCCGACCACGAGATCGAAGTCGCGGCCGGCTGCACTGTCTCCGATATCTTCGAACGGTATGGCGAAAGTGCGTTCCGCGACTGTGAAAGAAAAGTCATCGAGCGCATTCTCCAGGAACCGCCGCACGTGCTGGCGACCGGCGGCGGCGCCTTCATGGACGCCGACACCCGAATGCGGCTGAAGGAAGCCGCGCTATCAATCTGGATCAAGGCGCCCGTCGACATCCTTCTGACGCGGGTCCAGCGCAAGGACAACCGCCCGCTCCTTAGAGCCGGCAATCCCCGCGAGGTACTGGAAAAGCTCATGGCCTTGCGCGAGCCGTTCTACGCTCAAGCCGATGTCGCTTTCGAAAGCGAGGATGGTCCGCACGGCGACATGGTCGATCGGATCATCGACGCCCTGACCGACCGCGGCATGTGGAGCGAGGCATGACAGAAAGTATCCCGGTATCACTCGGCAACCGCAGTTACTCCATCCACGTCGGGCCAGGCCTGCTCGCCGACGTGGGACGCCTGCTCAAGCCGCTGGCGCACGGTCCCGTTCCGGTCGTCACTGATGCCAACGTCGCGCCGTTGTATCTGGATCGCGTTATCAGCGCCTTGCGCGCCCATGGAATCGACAGCTGCCCGATCGAACTCGACGCCGGTGAAGGGACCAAGAGCTTCCGTCATCTCGAGAAGTTGACAAGCGCGCTGCTGGCCAGCGGTGTCGGGCGCGACGGGTTGATTGTAGCCCTGGGCGGCGGCGTGATCGGGGATCTTACCGGATTCGCGGCAGGCATCCTCAAGCGCGGCATCGATTTTGCGCAGGTGCCGACGACCCTGCAGGCGCAGGTCGATTCCTCTGTCGGGGGCAAGACGGCGATCAATGTGGCCGAGGGCAAGAATCTTATCGGCGTGTTTCACCAGCCCAGGATCGTCCTGGCCGATACCGAGGTCTTGACGACATTACCCGCCCGGGAGCAGCGGGCCGGATACGGTGAGGTCGTCAAGTACGGCGTTCTCGGCGACCGGGCCTTCTTCGAATGGCTGGAGGCGAACGGCAACAAGGCGCTCGACGGGGACCCGGCGGCCATGGCACAGGCCGTGGCCACTTGCTGCCGCATGAAGGCGGCCATCGTGGCGCGCGACGAGCGCGAATCAGGAGAACGCGCACTTCTCAACTTGGGCCATACCTTCGGCCACGCGCTGGAAGCCGCCACCGGCTACTCCGATCGGCTGCTGCACGGCGAGGGTGTGGCCATAGGCATGGCGCTGGCCTTCCGCCTCTCTGTCAAGTTGGGTCTCTGCCCCGGGCAAGATGCAGAACGCTTCATCCGTCATCTCAAAGCAGTTGGCTTGCCCACGGAAATTTCTGACATTCCTGGAGGACGGCCAACGGCCCAGGAGCTGGTCGAGCACATCGGCCACGACAAGAAAGCTAAAGGCGGAACCGCCGTTTTTGTGCTGTTGCGCGGCATCGGCGATGCCTTCCTGACCCAGGATGTGCCGGTGGACGCGATCCAGGCCGCGCTTGGCTGAACGACCTCCGCGGGATGCCCCGCCGTTCGGCGCTATACTTTCCGCCCTGACCGAGGTCTCCCATGGATACACCCCTGATCGTCACATTTCTGACCGTCATCGCCCTGACGGTGGCGTCTGCCTTCTTCGCCGGTTCCGAAACCGCGTTGACGGCGGTCTCCGAGGGCCGAATGCATCAACTCGAGAAGGACGGTTCCAGGGCAGCGGCCATCATCAACCGGCTTCTGGCGCACCGGGCGCGCATGATCGGCGCCCTGCTCCTGGGCAATACCTTCGTCAACATTCTGGCGTCGTCGCTCGCAACGTCGATCCTCGAGGACCGACTCGGCCGGCCGGCCGTCGTCTATGTGACGCTCGTCATGACCCTGCTGATCCTCATCTTTGCCGAGGTCCTGCCCAAGACGCTGGCGATCGCCCGCTCCGACCGTTTCGCGCTGACAGTTGCCTCGCCGGTCAGCTGGTTTGTCGCGGTCCTTGCCCCGATCGTGGGGGCAGTGCAGTCCGCCATCTGGCGATTGCTGCGGTACTTCGGCATCCGGCCAGAGGAGTTGGAGACCATCGAGGAAGTGCACGACGAGATCCGTGGCACGGTATTCCTGCGCCACCGCGAAGGTTCGGTCGAGCGCGAGAGCCGCGACATGATCTCAGGCGTGCTCGACCTGCGCGAGCTGACCGTCAGCGATGTGATGACCCACCGCAAGAACATGATGACGGTCTCCGTCGAGCAGAGCGCCGAAGAGATCGTCCGCATCCTGATGGCGACCCACCATGCCCGGGTGCCCGTGTGGCTCGGCCAGCCGGAGAATATCGTCGGCGTCCTCCACACCAAGGACATGGTCCGTGCCGTGCTGGGCAACCGCGAGGCCTTCAAAGGTCTTGACGTGCGCATGATGATGGCCCCGCCATGGTTCGTGCCGGAGACCATGCCGCTGGACGAACTGCTCGACGCCTTCCGGCACAGACGGTCGCATTTCGCCCTGGTGGTGGACGAATACGGCGTAATATTGGGGCTCGTCACGCGCGAGGATATCTTGGATGAAGTTTTCGGGACCATCCCGGACGAACATGCCGCCCGATCCCAGGCCGGCATCCGCCCGCAGCAAGACGGCTCCTTCTACATCGCCGGCACGACGCCAATCCGTGACATCAACCGTGCCATGGAGTGGAGCCTGCCCGACGAAGAGGCGACTACGCTGGCGGGACTCGTGATCCACGAGGCGCGCACCATTCCCGAAGTGGGACAGCGCTTCGCCTTCTACGGGTTCAAGTTCGAGATCGTGCGCCGCCAGCGCAACCAGATCACCATGCTGCGGGTGATTCCCCCCGACACCGCTCGAACGGCGGCCGCAGCAACGGCGCAGAATTGAAGATACATCTGCGCCCGCAACGGGGCGTATTGCCGGATGTTACTAGATGTTTGATCCCAGGTTTTGATGGTGCATTATTTTCCCTGGAGTGGAGGGATGCACTATGGGCCAGGTTCTTCACGGCTGCGCCACAACGACAGAGGCGATCCGTCGAGCGATACAACATAGTCAAGAGAGCCTGAGGAGCCTTT
>JAGWNK010000037.1 GCA_028871345.1 Alphaproteobacteria bacterium
CCTTCAGCGCCTCGCCTCGTTTCCAACGCTCCCAAAGCTCAGTGATCTGGGCTGAAGTAAATCCAACCCGGTGATACGGCTTCCTCATCGCTGTCGCTCCACGTCCTTGGTCTAAGGTACGTGTTGCAGCGACCGATTGAACTCACGGCGCACTTTGGACCAATCTCGAAGGGTGAGTTTGGGGCCGTCTCCGGACATAGCGGTGACGAACGGCTCTCACCTTTTCTTGCCATTCGCCTTGGCCGGTTTGCCTTCCAAATTTGAAGTCCGCTTGGCTCGGAAGCAGAACGTTCCCGTTCTGGGGCGACCGGAATGACGCAGCAAGCTGCCCATTCTTGTGAGACCGCAGGCGCCGAAAAAGCATCTCCACCATGAGGCCTCCACAAAGCGAACGACATCAGAGGTCGAGTCGGGACAAAGTCACACTCGAGGGGTGTGTCCGCAAGTGCCGCGACCTCGCCATCAGAACAATGTCTGCAATTGGTCTGGGAACGGAAGTAGGTCCTGCGGCGGGAGTGCGCCACAGCTCGCCATTCGAGACGCATACGGCGACGGCATATCCAATCCCGGCCTGCGAATGGCCGGCAGTTGAGGCAGGCTGTCGGCCAATTCGGCACTTTCTCGCCTCAGCGAAGAGTCACGTATGCCCCCTCCGTCGCAAGCGCCCCTCGGGACGCTTACGACACCTCCCCCGTAAGCGAGGGAGGAAAGCGGCAGTGCTTCGTCGTCGCGGGGGAGGAAAGATGGATCACCCTTGGTCCCGGCGCGGTTCCACCACAATCTCGCCATGGCGCGGGATCAGCCTTGGCGGGCGACATCGGGGGGCAGGTGCGATGATCCATCGGAAATCCGCGGTTGCTGCGGCGTTGGCCGCGCTCTTCCTGTGCAGCGGCGCATCGCCTCCGGCCGATGGCCGCACCGGGCCTGCGGTGCACGCAAGCCATGCGACGCTCACGGCATTCGCTTCGGATGCGCAATTGCGGGCGTATTTCAAGCGCCATGTCCGCAGGCCGCCGCCGGCAATGCCGCCGCCGCCATCCGCCGGCGTCACGGACCAGGCCATGGCGGCCCCGAGCGCCGAAACCATCTCGGCGACGGGGGCGACTGGCGCAGGCTCCATCACCAACAACCAGGTCTCGGGCGTCGACGAAGGCGACATCGTCAAGCTGCACGACAACGTCCTGGTGATCCTGCGGCGCGGCCGGCTGTTCACGGTGTCGCTCGCGGGCGGCATGCATCCCGTCGATTCGATCAATGCCTATCCGCCCGGCGTTGACGCGCGCGACGACTGGTATGACGAGATGCTGATCGCCTCCGACCGCGTCGTCGTCATTGGTTACAGCTATTCGCGCGGCGGCACGCAGATCAACCGCTTCCATCTCGACGCCGAGGGGCACCTGGCGTTCGAGGACGCCTATCAGCTGCGCTCGAACGACTATTATTCGTCGCGCAACTACGCCTCGCGGCTGATCGGCAACACGCTGATCCTCTATTCGCCGCGCTATCTGCCCTGGGGCGGCGACGATCCGTTCGTGGCCCTGCCGGCGCTGCGCCGCTGGACGGGCGACCCCCAAGCCGGTTTCGAACGCATCTCGACGGCCCGCCAAGTCTACCTACCGCCCACCATGCCAGACGACCAGATCGAAGCGGTGCACACGGTGACGTTCTGCGACCTGACCACGCCCGTTCTCGCCTGCAAGGCCAACAGCGTGCTGGGCCCGGACGGCCGCGTGTTCTATGTCGCCCAGGACGCGGTCTATGTGTGGGTCACGCCTTATTGGGGCCATGCGCTTCCGCAAGGCATGCCGACATCCTATCTCTACCGGCTGCCGCTCGACGCAACGCCGCCGCAGGCGATCGGCGTGCACGGGGCGCCAGTCGACCAGTTCTCGTTCCACTCCGGAGGCGGGCTCCTGGACGTATTGGTGCGGGCCGACAGCGCCGGCGACGCCATGTGGACCGCGGAGCATTCCGACGGCGCCGTGGCGCTGGCGCGCATTCCCCTCGACCTGTTCGGCGACGGCAGCGGGCAGCTTCCGGCGTCGCGCTATCGCGCCTTGCCGACGCCAGCGGGATCGGAGGACGCCTTCCACAACCGCTTCGTCGGCGACTATGTGCTTTACGGCGAGGGCAATGGCTGGGGCGCGCCGCAACAGACCCGCTCCGTCCTGATCGTGGCGCCGCTCAAGGGCGGCGAGGCCGTGCCGGTGGCGCTGACCCATCCGGTGGACCGCATCGAGGCCATGGGAACCGACGCCGTGGCGGTCGGAAGCACCGCGAGCGACGTGATCTTCTCGTCGATCCTGCTGGGCGCCCATCCCGCGCCGGGCGACCGCTACGTCCTGCAAGGCGCGGCGCAATCCGAAACGCGCAGCCACGGCTTCTTCTTCAAGCCGGAGCCGCCTGGCGGCAACGACGGCGTGCTGGGCCTGCCCGTCACCCGTCCGGCGACGCCGGCCTACCGCCAACTGTTCGATGCCTCGGCCGCGATCCTCTATCTGCGCCGGGCCGAGGGGAAATTCGCCAACCTCGGCGAACTCGACTCCCGGCCGGAGACCGCCGTGGACGACGCCTGTACCGCCTCGTGCGTCGACTGGTACGGCAATGCGCGGCCGATCTTCGCGGGCGGACGCGTCTTCGCTCTGATGGGCTACGAACTCGTCGAAGGCCGGCTGTCGCGCACCGAGATCAAGGAGACCGGGCGCATCAATTTCGCGCCGACGAAGGTGGCGCGGTAGGCGCCTTGGCGGACCTCTCCCTGCAATCCGCGCCGCGGGCAAACGCGCGCGGTCGGCGCGGAAAATCGCCAAGCCATTGCGGCCGCTCAAGGGAACAATCGCCGCGGCCCGGGCGTTTTGCCGGGGCACAGAGGCGGGGAACTTGGATCAGGTCAGCAAAAGATCGTTTGTCGTGCGGGTCCGTCATTATCGCGGGATGGCGGGACGCGCCCTGTGCGCGGCGCAGCAAGCCACCACGCCCGAGGCCAAGGCCGAGTTGACCTCGCTGGCGGAGCGCTGGCTTTCCCTTGCCGTCCTGGCGGAATCGGCCCCGCCGGATGAAGGCGGCGCTGCCGACGACGACCGCGATGCGGTCGAAGAAGATCGCCCATCACCCGAGGCGTAGGCAGCCGTGCCGCCGGGTTTGGCGGCAGGTCTTTCCCGTTTGGGAATGTCGCCGGGAGTCGAAGGCGTAACTGGTGGGCGCGACAGGGATCGAACCTGTGACCCCTACCATGTCAAGGTAGTGCTCTCCCGCTGAGCTACGCGCCCTCCCGCAGACTGGGCCTGCGACCGGTCTGGACCAGAGGTCCAGCGGGGGCGTTTCTATAGCCCCCGCCGGGCAACACTGGCAAGGCTAACCGCCGTTTCTCAGGTCGAAACGTACCACCGCATAGACCGCCGAGGCCACGGGGGTACCGCCGCGGACGGCCGGCCGGTAGCGCCAGCGCCCGACGACCCAGCGGCGCGCCGCCTGGTCGAGATCCTGATAGCCGCTGGACTGCACGATGATCGCGTCGGTGACGGCGCCGTCGGGGGAGACGAGCAGCTTCAGCTGCACGCTGCCCTGCTCGCCCAGACGGATGGCGAGCGGCGGGTAAGGCGGGATCGTGTGCGTCGCGGCCAAGCCCTGCGGCCCGCTGTCGGCGGGTCCCGGACCGGTGCCGTGCTGCGGCGGCAGCGTAATGGTGTCGTGAGGCTGGCCGTCGTCGATGGTGAACTTCGGCGGTTCGATGGCGTGATCGCTCGGCTGCACCCAGTGGGTGGGCGTCGGCGGCGCCACCGGCGGCAACACCTTCGTCTTGGGAAAAGTGGCGATGATCGAATGGTCGATGTAGTCGTTGATGTCCTTGACGGTGAGCCCGGTGACGAGCGCGTAGATGACGCCGGCCTGAAGCGTGCCTGCGAGAATGAGCGCGGTGACGCGTCGCTTCGTGCGCCCCGGCGGCGGGGCGATTCCGTGTTCGATGGCCTGCATGGCTGTCCCTCCCATTTTCGACGGGAGAGCCCGCGGCGTCGCGGGCCCAGCTCCCGGCGAACGCCAAAAGGCTGGGCCCGCTTTCCGGCCGGATTGGGGCGCGACTGGGGCGCGTCGAGGGCATGCCGGGTTGCCTGCCGTCAACCTGCGCCCTGCGGATCGAACGTCAGCGCGGCGCCGGCCGGGCTTTGCACGGCGCTCGGCCTTTGGGATCGAAAAGACGCGGCTGGCGCAATCGGGGCGGCGTCTACGCCGCCATCATGCGTTCCACTTCCGCTACGATCTCGCGCAGATGGAACGGCTTGGATAGCACCTTGGCCTGCTTCGGCGCGTTGGAGGCCGGATGCAGCGCCACCGCCGCGAAGCCGGTGATGAACATGATCTTCATCGCGCTGTTCATGTCGGCGGCGCGCTTGGCGAGCTCGATGCCGTCCATGCCGGGCATCACGATGTCGGTGAGCAGCAGGTCGAAGCTCATGTCCTTCAGGCACTGATGGGCGTCCTCGCCGTCGCCGAAGTCCACGACGTCATGGCCGGCGCGCACCAGCGCCTGCGCCAGGAATCTGCGCAAGGACTCGTCGTCTTCCACCAGAAGGATGTGCGCCATACGCCGCTCCGCCCCCGCCGACTAAAGCGTATAATATCGAATCCGTAAATGCCGGTTAACACCGCGTTCGCCACGACGGGTGTGGCAAGAAGGGCTGGAACGCCGCCTGTCAAGCTTGAACCGGCGCCCCTGTTGGTGATCCACTGATGCCCGCGCAAATTCGGACCCGAGGACCGGCCAGGCATGTTGGATCGGCGCAGGCAGGAGGATACGGCGCTGGCCGCCTTGGCCTGCGAACCGTTCCGAATAGTGCGCCCCGCGATCCAGACCGCCCCGTTCGTCTTCGCCTCGCCGCATTCCGGACGGACCTATCCCCGGAGTTTCCTGGCCGAGAGCTGGTTGACGCCGCTGGCCCTGCGGCGCTCCGAGGATGCCTATGTCGACGAGTTGCTCGAAGGCAGCGAAGGACTCGGCGCGCCGCGCATCGTCGCGTTGTTCCCGCGCGTCTTCGTCGATGTGAATCGGGCCGCCTCAGAACTCGACGCCGCCATGTTCGACGCGCCATTGGCCGTCGAAGTCGGGCTGCCGACCCAACGCGTGTCCGGAGGTCTCGGCGTCATTCCCAAAGTCGTGCGCGACGGCGCCGAGATCTACCGCGATCGCCTGCCGGCCCATGACGCCGAGGAACGCTTGCGCCTCTTCTACCGGCCTTACCATGACGCTCTGGCCTTGCTGGTCAAGGAGACGGTCCGGCGATTCGGCGTTGCGGTCGTGATCGATTGCCACTCCATGCCGTCCGGGCCGTCGACGGCCGATCTGGTCTTGGGCGACCGCTACGGCATGTCGGCCGGCCCTGATCTGATGCGTCATGCCGAACGCGCATTCGAAGCGGGCGGCTTCTCGACGGCGCGCAATATGCCCTATGCGGGCGGCCACACGACCTTCCTCTACGGGCGGCGCGCCGAGGGCATCCACGCGCTCCAGGTGGAGATCAACCGCGGTCTCTATCTCGATGAAGACGCCGTCCGCCACGGGCCGCTGTTCGAGGCGGTCCGCTGCCGCCTGCACGAGGCACTCCACAGGCTCCTCGCCATCGATCACGCTCAGCTGGGTGCGCAGCGTCCGCTGGCCGCCGAATAGCGTTCCGCCCGAGGCTCTGTGCGACAGCCGCCATGCCGCGCCGCGGCGACACCGGCGCCACCTCTAGCCCCGCTGGCGGACCCGTGGCCGCGTCGTCGGTTGGTTCCGGGGCCAAAGAAAAAAGGCCGCTCCCGAGGGAGCGGCCAAGTTCAGGGAGGAAACGCCCAGGAAGGGCCGCGGTAAGCGGAAAAGCCCGCGTTACCGCGCTGCAGCAATATGCCACCAACAATCGCCAGGATCAAGCCCGGAATGGCTGCCGCGGCAAATCGGCTGGTCCTCATTAATATACTGAAACAATTATACAAATGTGTTGTTGCACAGTTCATGTGCAACCCCGGATGCATTGATGTGCAGTGCAAAATGATACCGATCCCAATTGTCCTGCGTTCGCCACATTTCGGCCTGATTCACCGGACTGTCTCGCGACTGCAAAAAAAGAGTCGTGCGAAGCAGCTAAGGCGTGGCGCGAGCCGCCAAAGGCGGCGCGAACGCCATAGGAGCACGCTCGGATGGCCGAAACCGCTTGGTCGACCAACCTTTATCAGCGCGCCCTGCCGGTCGCAGGAGCCGCCCGCCGGCGCCCGGCAGTTCACCGGCCGGTCGCTTTGCCGGTCGGACCCCGACGGCACCGCACAATTTTCATCTCTGACGTTCATTTGGGCAGTCGCGGCTGCAAGGCCGAGCTTCTCGCCGATTTCCTCGAGCAGAACGCCTGCGACACCTTGTACCTCGTGGGCGACATCATCGATGGCTGGCAGCTGGCGCGACGGTGGTACTGGACGGACGACCAGACCCGCGTGGTGGGAGAAATCCTGCGCAAGGTCGACGAGGGGACCCGGGTCGTCTACGTGCCCGGCAACCACGACGAGTTCTTGCGCAATTATTGCGGCCGCAGCGTCGCCGGCATCGAGGTCGTGCGCGAGGCGATCCATGAAACGGCCGCCGGCCTGCGACTTCTGGTGCTGCATGGCGACCAGTTCGACGGCGTCATCGGTTATGCCAAGTGGCTCGCCCATCTCGGCGACCGCGCCTATGCCCTGGCTTTGGCGCTGAACGACCGCCTGCACGCGCTCCGACACGCCGTCGGCCTGCCCTATTGGTCGCTTTCGGCCTACCTCAAGCGGACGGTCAAGAACGCCGTGGAATACGTCTCGCGCTTCGAGGAGGTCGTGGCGCGGGCCGCGAAGCCCCGGGGCGTCGATGGTGTGCTCTGCGGCCACATCCATCAGGCGGAAATCCGCCAAATCGGCCCCATCCTTTATCTCAATGACGGTGACTGGGTTGAAAGCTGTACTGCCGTTGTCGAAGATGCCAGCGGACATCTGGAGATTCTGCGCTGGACGACCTCTTCTCCTGCAAAGGATCCTGCCGGCGCCGTCGCGGGCGCCCAAGGTGAAGCTGCGCTTATACCCGCGTAGACGAAGAGCACGTCACGCGATGCCCGCGGGCGTCGGGCATACGGGCGTGCTTCATGAATCTCAGGTCCTGAAGGTGCTGATCGTCACCGACGCGTGGCGACCGCAGGTCAACGGCGTCGTGCGGACACTGGAGATGCTGGGGCGCGATCTGCGCGCCCTCGGCCATGACGTGCGCTATATGACGCCGGAAGACCGCTTCACGATTCCCCTGCCGACCTATTCCGAGATCCGCCTGGCCGTCTTCCCGCGCGCCGCGCTCGAGAAGGAGATCCGCGAGTACGCCCCCGACGCCATCCATATCGCGACCGAAGGGACTCTGGGACTGGGCGCACGCGCCATCTGCCTGCGCTACGCCATCCCCTTCACGACCTCGTTCCACACCCGTTTTCCCGAATATGTCCGAGCCCGCTTTCCGCTGGTGAGCGCGGAGTACGTCTATCGCTTCCTGCGCTGGTTCCACGCGCCCGCCACCGCCATGATGGTGGCCACGCCGAACTTGAAGCGCGAGCTGGAGGACAAGGGGTTCCGCAACGTGCGCATCTGGTCGCGCGGTGTGGACACCGAGCTGTTCCGGCCCATACCCGGCGCGGCGCTGCCCTTCCCCAAACCCGTCTGGCTCTATGTCGGACGCATCGCCGTCGAGAAGAACATCGAGGCCTTCCTCAAGCTCGATCTGCCGGGCACCAAGGTTGTCATCGGCGACGGACCTGCGCGGACTTCGCTCCAGCGCGCTCACCCCGAAGCGAAATTCCTGGGCCCACGGGTCGGCGAGGCGCTGGCGCAGGCCTATGCGGCAAGCGACGTTTTCGTCTTCCCGTCCCGCACAGACACTTTCGGACTGGTGATTCTGGAGGCGCTGGCTTGCGGCACGCCCGTGGCGGCCTATCCCGTACAGGGCCCCCTCGACGTGGTGGACGGCGCCCCCGTGGCCGTCCTCGACGACGACCTCGAAAAGGCCTGCAGGCAGGCCCTCTCCATCCCGCGGGAAGCCGCCCGCGCCTTTGCCGTCAGCCGGTCCTGGCGCGCCTGCACCCTGCAATTCCTCTCCAACCTGGCGGTCGAGAGCGAACCCTAGACCTTCTCGCGAGTCCCTCTCGCAAGCCGGGAAAATGCGCTAGAACGTCAACCGCTTCGCGGGCGGTCGATCCATGTCCTCAGTCCCCTCCAAACCACAAGCCTTGCGCTTGGCGCCCCGCGAATACGCTTTCCTCGGCGTGTCCATCCTGGTCTGGACGGCCTATGTCGTCTGGCTCGGCAAGGACACGAGCTGGGATTTCCGCAATTACCACTGGTACATCCCCTATGCCCTCTTGAACGACCGCATGGGGATCGACATCGCGGTGGCCCATCAGGGCAGTTACTACAATCCGCTCAGCGACGTGCCGTTCTACTGGCTGGCGACGCACACCCCGTCGTGGTTCGCCATCGCCGTCCTGGGCATGCTCCAGGCCGCCAACATCGTGCCGCTCTATGTCATGGCGCGCTCCGTCCTGCGCCACGAGCAGAACGTCCTGGCGTCGGCGGGGCTGGCGTTCTTCAGCATGACGGGTGGGCTCACCCTCAGCCTCTACGGCACGCATTACTACGACAACGTGATGAGCCTGCTCACGCTCACAGGCCTCGCCATCCTCGTCGTCAAGCGCGAGGAACTGGCGCAGGGTTCCCTGGGCGGCACCGCCCTGTGGTCGGCGCTGGGCGGCCTGCTGTGCGGCTGTGCCGCCGGTCTCAAGCTGCCCGAGGCACCGTTTGCCATGGGCTTCGCGGCGGCGCTCCTCGCCGGCGGGGGCAGCGGCAAGCACCTGGCGACCCGGCTCGCGGCCGGCGGCATCGGCGGGCTCGTGGGCTTCCTGCTTTGTGCCGGGTTCTGGATGGCGCGCATGGACATCCTGACCGGCAATCCATTGTTTCCTTATTTCAACGACGTCTTCCGTTCGCCCTACGCCCTGCCCTCACCCTATCGCGACATGCGCTTCCTGCCGCGCTCGACCTCGACGGCGCTGCTGTTTCCGATCCTGTTCTCGATCGACTGGCGCACCGCCGACGACCTGCCATACACGGATATTCGCGCCGGCCTCGCCTACATCCTGGTCATCGCGGCGGTGATCGTCTGGCTGGCAGGCAAGCGCTCCAGAGAGCCGCTCGCCGATCCCAGGGCGGCACGCATCATCTTCGCCTACGCGGCCGTGTCGTACTTCTTCTGGATCAAGCTGTTCGCCATCTACCGCTACATCCTGCAGCTCGAAATGCTGGCGCCGCTCATCATTGTCCTGGCGGTGGGGCTTTTGCCGCTGCCCCGCCGCACGCAGATCATCGGGCTTGGGGCTCTCTTCTTCTTCGCCCTGCTGTTCACCCGCAGCGCCCATCTCGAAGGCGCCCCCCTGGGCGACCCCTACATCACCGCCGAGATCCCCAGGATCGCCGATCCGGACCGCACCATGGTGGTGATGACAGGCGATGCACCCCTGGGTTTCATCGCGCCCGAGCTGCCGCGCCAGATTCCCGTCCTGCGCATCGACGGCTGGATGATGCAGCCCGAGGACGGCTCATACCTCACCCGGGAGATGAAAAAGCGGGTATACGCCCATAAGGGTCCGATCTTCCTGATCGCCGACGCCTACGAAATGGGCCGCGCCAGCGCCGCGGTCCTCGATTACGGGCTGGCAATCGACTGGCGCAAGTGCAGAATATTCACAACGAATCTGGCGGGGGCCTATCAGTGGTGCCCCCTCGTGCGCCGCAATCCATGACCGATCCGAGAATCGCCGTCCTGATCCCCTGCTACAACGAGGAAGCGGCCATCGCCACGGTGGTCGACGATTTCCGCACGGCCCTGCCCACGGCGACGGTCTATGTCTACGACAACAACTCGCGAGACCGCACGATCGAACGCGCCCGGCAGGCCGGCGCCGTGGTCCGCAGCGAAAACCGCCAGGGCAAGGGCAATGTCGTGCGCCGCATGTTCGCCGACATCGAGGCCGACGTCTACGTGCTGGTCGACGGCGACGACACCTATGACGCCTCGGCGGCGCCGCAGCTCATCGCCAAGCTGATTGCAGAAGGCCTCGACATCGTGACCGGCCACCGCGAGGCCACCGGTACCGCCGCCTACCGCGCCGGGCATGTCCTCGGCAATCGTCTTCTCACCGGCCTCACCGGCATCATGTTCGGGGTCAAGCTGGGCGACATGCTGAGCGGCTATCGCATCATGTCGCGCCGGTTCGTGAAGTCGTTCCCCGCGGCGGTCGAGGGCTTTGGCATCGAGACCGAGCTCACGGTGCACGCCGTGCGCCTTCTGGTCCCCATGGCCGAAGTCGCCACCCGCTACAAGGAGCGGCCGGCCGGCTCGGCTTCCAAGCTCAACACCTATCGCGACGGCATGCGCATCCTCTTGACTATTGTCGGCCTGATGCGCCGCGAACGGCCGCTCATCTTCTTCACTTCGATCTTCGGTTTCTTCGCACTGATGACATTCGCCATCGGCATCCCAGTGGTGATCGAGTATTTCGAGACCGGCCTGGTGCCGCGTCTGCCCACGGCCGTCCTCGTCACGGGAACCATGGTCCTGGCCTTCCTGTCGCTCTTCACCGGCCTTATGCTGGACACCGTCACCCGCGGCCGTTGGGAGTTGAAGCGCATGATCTATCTGGCGATCCCCGGACCGCAGGACCTGCGGCATCCATGAGCGTTCAGGACCTGGTGCGCAGGACATCGCAGTCGCGCTTCATCCGCTTCGCCACGGTCGGCACCGCCGGCTTCCTGGTCAACGAAGCGGCGCTGGCGGTGGCCAAGGAGCTGCTCGGCATGGGCGACCATGCCGCCTGGTTCTTCGGCTTCGCGATCTCGGTCACCTTCACCTGGTGGGGCAACCGCACCTTCACCTTCGCCGACAAGGCGAGCGACCACCACATCGGCATTCTCGCCGAATGGGCCCGGTTTGTCGCCACCAACAGCCTGGGCGCCGCGGCCAACTTCGCGGTCTATGCGGCGTGCATCCATTATGCGCCGTGGCCCGTGTCCACGCCCTATCTGGCGCTTGCCGTGGGCACCGTGATCGGCCTGATCTTCAACTTCACGCTGTCGAAGCTGATCGTGTTCCGGGATTAGAGCTTGCTCTAACGCTCCACGGTCACCGACTTGACGATGGCAAACACCGCCCGTCCAGGCTCGAGGCCGAGCCGTTCCTGCGAGGCGTGCGTGATGCGCGCGACAAGCCTGGTGCCGCCGCAGCGCAGTTGCACGTCGACGTCGTCGCCGTGCCGGCGAATGGCGTCCACCATCGATGTCAGGACGTTGTTGGCGCTGATGGCGCGCGGTTCCTCGCAGGCCAGCATGATGTCTTCGGCCCGCAGCCGCACGCGCAACCGCCCGCCGGCCGCCTGCGCCAGGCGCCGCACGAACAGCGATCCGCCGTCGAAGGATAGACGCGTCAGCCCGTCGCCGCGATGCTCGGCGACGGTGGCCTCGATCACCGCGCCAAGCGGCGGGACGCCCGCGATCTGATCGACATCGGTGAGAAGGTCGAAGACGGAGCCCTGCGCCCTGATGCGTCCGTTGTCGATCACCACCACCGAGTCGGCGAGGCGCGCCACCTCCTCGACCGAATGGCTGACATAGAGCATCGGCAGCTGCGTCTGCCGCGCCAGGGTCTCGAGATAAGGCAGGATCTCGTTGCGCCGCGCCGCGTCCAGCGCCGCGAGCGGCTCGTCGAGCAGCAGCATGGCCGGAGACGACAGCAAGGCGCGGCCCAGCGCCACGCGGCTTTTCTCGCCGCCGGACAGGCGGCGCGGGCTGCGGTGAAGCAGCCCGCCCAGCGCCAAGAGATCGACGACACGGGCGATCGTCGAGGCATCCGCCTTCGCCGATGAGCGGCGCCAGCCGAACAGCAGGTTCTGCTGCACGCTCATGTGCGGAAAGAGCCGCGCGTCCTGAAAGACCACGGCGACGCGGCGCTGCTCCGCCCGCACGAAAAGATGCGCCGCGGTATCGACGAGCACGGCCCCGTCGACGGCGATGCGCCCTTCATCGGGACGCAGCAGCCCCGCCACGGCGCGCACGATGCTCGATTTGCCGGCGCCGGACGGACCGAACAGGGCGGTGACGCGGCCGCCGGTGGAGAATTCCGCCGCCAGCGCGAAGCCGCCCAGGCGATGGTTGATGCGGACCTCGAGGCTCATGGGCGTGCCGCCGCCCGCCGCGCCGCCTCGCCCGCGGTCATCACCACGAGCGCCAGAATGACGGAGAGGGCGCACAGGCGCGCCGCCTCGACCTCGCCGCCCGGCGCCTGCAACGCCGCATAGATGGCGAGCGGCAGGGTCTGGGTTTCGCCCGGGATGTTCGAGACGAAGGTGATGATGGCACCGAACTCCCCGAGGCTGGCGGCGAAGGCGGTGAGGATGCCGCTCAGGATGCCCGGCAACGCCAGCGGCACGGTGATGTTGAAAAGCCGGTCGAGGCGCCCGGCGCCGAGCGTGCGGGCCGCTTCGCCAAGCGCTTCGTCGCCGCCTTCGAGCGACAGCCGGATGGCACGCACCTGCAGCGGGAAGGTGATCAGGGCGCTCGCCAGCGCCGCGCCGGTCCAGCTGAAGACCAGCCGGATGCCGAGATGCAGATCGAGCCAGGCTCCGATCGATCCGCGGGCGCCGAACACCACGAGCAGCAGATAGCCCACGGCCACCGGCGGCAGGACCAGCGGCAGATGGACGATTCCGTCGACCACGGCCTTCCCGGCAAATCGAGTCCGCGCCAGCCCCAGGGCCACCAGGAAGGCCAACGGCAAGGCGCATAGGACTGCTGTCCCGGACACCAGAAGGGAAAGCCGCAGGGCCTCGGCTTCGGCAGAGGTCAGGAAATCGGTCATTGCCCCAGAGTATGGCCGATGGAACCGTCCCGCCACCGCCGGGAAACTGCCGCATGGGGGTTGACCCGCCCGGCGGGGGCTCTACCGTCGGGGGAATGGGGGACCGGTGGGGACACCTCGCGGGAGCAGCCGCTATGGCTGCACTGGCGTCTGCGGCGCTGGCACAGGACGCCGTGGTCGGCGCTGCGCCGCTCGATGCTGCGCCTTCTCAAACCATCACCCTGCCTGACGGCACCAGAGCGGTCGTGCAGCCGCTGACGCCGCACGATGCTTCGCAGGCCGAGTCGCCGCCGCCGTTTCCCTCCGACATGAATCCCGGCCCCGTCTACGTCATCCGCGCCGACCATTGGTCCGAAACCGACGAGCGCGACTACGGCGCCTTCATCGCCGAGCTGGGTGCCTCCGGTTGCGCCACGGTCAATGCCTGCCTGCACGATCCGCGCAATCCCTATCGCGGCACCGATCCGCCGGGCACGGTGTTCGAATCCGACTGTGCGGACCTGCCCTATTATCTGCGCTTCTACTTCGCCTGGAAGCGCGGCCTGCCGTTCTCTTATGAAGGCGTGGTGGAATCCCGCGGCGCCTCGAACGACCTGCGCTACTCCGTGCGCGGCAATGAAGTGACGGCGCGCACGTCGCCCGCCGACGAGCACAAGGGCGGCTACGCCATCCTCTACGAGCTGCGCGACGCGGTATCGTCGGCCACCTATCGCATCGACCCCGAGCTCGAAGAGCCCTACGAGCAGGATCTGTATTCGCCCGCCATCGATCCCAAATCGATCAAACCAGGCACGGTGATCTACGATCCCAACGGACATCTGGCGACGGTGTGGAAGGTCGAGCGCAACGGCCGCATCCACTACCTCGACGCCCATCCCGATTATTCGGTGACGCGCGGCTTCTATGACCTGCGCTTCGTGCGCTCCTCGCCGGGCATGGGCGCCGGCTTCAAGAACTGGCGGCCCCAGAAGCTGGTGGGGGCGACGCTGCAGCCTGACGGCACGTATAGCGGCGGCCATATCGTGCTGACCGCCAACAAGGACATCCCCGATTTCTCCCTGGTGCAGTTCTTCGGCAACGGGGCGCGGCCCCAGGACGACAGCGACTGGAGGTCGGGCACCTTCACGCTCAACAAAGAGAACCTCGGCTATTACGATTTCGTCCGCGCCGAATTGGCTGGCGGCACGCTGCTGTTCGATCCGCTGCGCGAAGTGGCGGACATGGTGGATTCGAACTGCGCCGACCTGCATTACCGCGTCCAGGCGGTCGATCTGTCGATCCAGGCCGGGCTCAACAAGCAGGACGAGCCCGACCGGCTGCCGCCCAACATCTACGGCACGGAGGGCGACTGGGAGACCTACTCCACCCCCTCGCGCGACGCCCGGCTCAAGACCGCCTTCAAGGAACTGCGCGACAGCGTCGGCCGCTTCCTGTGGATGGGCGACCACCATGACAAGAAGCTCTCCTATCAGGGCAAGAACCTGGCCGCCGACATGCTGGCGGTCTACGACGCCCATGCCGCCCAGTGCCGCGTCACCTACCGGCGCAGCGACGGCTCGACCGTCTCGTTCGGCTACGAGGATGCCCGCCGGCGCCTGTTCGACATGTCCTTCGACCCGTACCAGTGCGTCGAGCGGCGCTGGGGTGCGACGGCCCCCGCCGAGCTGGCCAGTTGCCCCGACAATGCGTTGAAGAAGGCCTGGTACGAAGCCGAGCACAACCTTCGCAACCAGATCGATCGCACCTACGAGGCCCGCATGGACTTCACGCTGACGGAGCTGAAGGAACCAGGGCCGGGCAAGGGCGTCGCTGAGCCGCCCGACACGGACGCCCGCAAGCTCCTTTCGGCGCGCGTGCCCAAGCCCGCCAATGCCGTCGAAGAGGCACCCCCGACCCTGCGCTGGCTGCTGCGCGAGCCGACCACGCCATAGCGCCCAGGCAGAAAAAAACCGGCCCTCCGCGAGGAGGGCCGGTTTCGCGATTGTGTCTCGCTCGCTTAGCGGCCGGAGCGGATGTAGAGCGACCAGAGGCGCGCCACCATCTTGCCGTTCGGCGTCTTGTCGGCCTTGGCAAGGGCGTTGAGGGCGGCCGGTTTCTGGCCGGCGCCGTTGTAGGCCTGCGCCAGGCGCACCTGGGCGTTGTCCGGATCCTTCACGCCCTTCTTGATGCCGTCGACGATGGCGGCGATGGCTTCGGCGTATTTGCCCATGCCGCAATAGTCCTCGCCGAGCTTGACCAGCTCGTCGCCGGTCTTGGAGGCTTTCGCCGCGGCTGCGGTCTTGGAGAGGCTGGCGAGGTCGCCGGCCACCGACTGCTTGGCGAGTGCCAGAAGACGCTGCGAGCGCTGGTCGACCAGGATGTGGGCCTGTACGCCCTTCTGGATCACGTTGAGCGCTTCGTTGGGCAGATGCGCCGCAAGTAGGAGCTGGGCCAGCGTGAAGTAGTCGTCGGCCTTCGTCATGCCGCCGGTCAGATACTTGATGCGGTAGATGTCGAGGGTCTGCGGATCGGTGAGGCCCTTGGCGCGCTCGTCGAGATTGATGAGCTGGTTCCAATGCTCGGGCGTCGGGCTGGCGACCACCAGTTGTTCGGTCGCCGTGCGCATGTCTTCGTCGTCGCCCGTTTCGAAGGCGCAGCGCGCCTGCAGGTCGAGCATTTCGAGGCCGGCGCTGGTATGGCTTGCGGCATAGCGCACGCAGCCCCTGTAGTTGCCCATGCGGTAATAGGCCTGGGCGATGATCACCATGTTGCTGGCGTTGAGGACGCCGTACTTGCGCAGCAGGTCCTCGTCATTGATGGCGTCGCTGTACTTGCCGGCGCGGTAGTCCGCATCGAATTTCGCCTGGGCACCTTCGCCACTGCTGACGCCGCACTGCCCCTTGAAGGTGACTTCGGCGTACTGCTTGGTCTGCGACAGGATCTTCTGTTCCTCGGCGCTCAAGCCGCCGACGCCTTCGGCTTGCCGGATCTTCGCGGTTGCGAGCTGGCAATTGCCGGACTTCACCGCGGCAATGGCTTCCTGAAGCGGCTTGCCCACGGCGGCGCGGACGGCGGCCTCGGCAGGCGTTGCGGTCATGATGCCGGCCGCCGCAACCGTGGCCGTCCCAAGCAAGAGCGCCGTAGCAACGGCGTGCAGTCTCTTCACGATCATCTCTTAGACCTCTATGTCTTCGTTCTGGCACACAGGCCTACGGGGCACGCTTGCGCATGCCCCGTGTAGCTACGGCCAACCCCTCACACTTACTGCATATACTGTTCTAGGCCGGTAAACCCGATCTTCTTCACCCCAAGGCGCTGCGCATCCGCCAGCACCTTCGCAACAATATCGTATTTGGCGAGTTTGTTCGGATTAAGGTGGATTTCTGGCTGCGGATCAGACGTAGCCGCATTCTGGAAATAAGCATCCAATGTGGGGCGGTCGACTTGCGCGCCGTTCCACAGGATGCTGCCGTCGAAATCGATGCTCAGGTTGACCACCGGCGGTTGCACCAACGGCGGTGGCTGATTGGGTCTGGGCATATCCAGCTTCACGGCGTGCGTCTGGATGGGAAGCGTAATGATAAGCAGGGTCAGAAGAACGAGCATGACGTCGATCAATGGAGTCATATTGATCTCCATCATCACGCCGCCTTCGGTCTTCACGGTCATGCCAGCCATGGCAACTATACCTTCTTAGTTCGCTACGGATCAGGTGCCGGTGTTGCGCGGTTCGGTGATGAAGCCGACCTTCGGAACGCCCGCCATCTGCGCTGCCAGGATCACCCGGCCGACCGCTTCGAAGCGGACCGTCCGGTCGCCACGGATATGAACTTCCGGCAGCGGAGTACCGCTGTGGACGGAGCGCAGAAGAGCCGCCTCGAAACGCTGGCGCAGCTCCGCATACGTGACCGGAGCGTTGTTCCAGTACACGTTTTCCGCGGCGTCCACAGAGATCACGATATTTTCCGGCTTCGTGACGGTCGCGATATTGCGCGCATTGGGCAGCGTCAACGGCACGGTCTTCACGATCACCGGAATGGTGACGAGGAAGATGATGAGCATCACGAGCATGATGTCGACCAACGGAACCACGTTGATGGTCGCGTTCAGCTCGGCCTCGTCTTCGTCGTGGCCACTCTGAGCAAAAACAGCCATGGTAATTCTCCAGCGGACCTCGTTCGAAAAGGAGGCGTGTTACTTGCTGCCCTTCGAAACAAGATACGTCTGCAGATCGCCCGCGAAGCCACGCAGCTTCTCGGTGATGACCTTGTTGCGGCGGACGAGGAAGTTGTAGATCAGCACCGCCGGGACGGCCGCGAACAGGCCGAGTGCGGTCATGATCAGGGCCTCACCAACCGGACCCGCGACCTTGTCGATCGAGGCCTGGCCGGCGACGCCGATGGCGATCAGGGCCTGCAGGATGCCCCACACCGTTCCGAACAGTCCGACGAACGGGGCGACCGAGCCGACCGATGCCAGGAAGGTGATGCCGCCGCCGGCAAGCTGGCCGGTTGCATCTTCCAGCTGACGGGTCAGGCTCATGCCGATCCAGTCCGACTGGTTCACCAGGCTGGTGCCGCCCTGTGCCGCGCGCACGCCCGCTTCGGCGATCGCCCGGAACATGGAGTTCTTCGGCAGCTTGTCGATGCCTTCGTTGATGGTGCCCGAGGTCCAGAAACGGCGCTCGACGGTGCGGGCCTGTCCCATGATCCGGTTCTGCTCGAAGTACTTCGTGAAGAAGATGAACCACGTGCCGACCGACATGACGAACAGGATCGCGAGCACGGTGTAGGAGACCGGGTTCTTCTTATGGATGATGTCCATAAGACCGTACGGGTTCTCCGTCGGCGCCGCGGCCGTGGGGGCCTTGATGACGGTGCTGCCGGCAGCCGGTGCGGCTGGAGCGGTGGCGGGAGCGGCGGTCGTGGTCGCCGGCGCGGCAGGCGCGTTTTGCGCCATGACGGGACCGGCGGCGAGGCCGGCGAGAAGGACGAAAGCGGCTGCGATCGTCAGGTGTTTCGAGATCATGTCAGTACTACTCCGTAGCTATCGAATTTAAGACCGTTGTTACTCAGCGATGGCCCAGCTTCACCTGGCCCCCTGAAGCTTGAAGACGACTTGGGCCTGCCAGGAAACCGAGACCGGATGGCCTTCCTGGATGGCGGGCTTGTATCTCCAGCCCGGAACGCATTCCAAGGCGGCCTGGTCCAGGCGCTCCGAGCCGCTCGATTTGACCACCTGCGGATTCTCCACCGAGCCATCGGGGGTGATCGTAAACTTCATGGTCACCGTTCCCTCTTCACCAAGGCGCTGAGAGATCGCCGGGTAGTCCTGCATGCAGCTGTGCGGCCGGCCGATCGAGGCAGGCGAGGAGATTGCGGGAGCCGTGGCGACCTTACTCTGGGTCGTGATGGCGGTGGTATTCGCAGGTGCTTCCGTCTGGATGACGATGTCCGGCGGCGGCACGTAGGGCGGCGGCGGAGCCTTCAGCTCCGGCGGCGGCGGCGGCGGGGTCTTGTCGGGGAGCTTCTCGGGAAGCACTTCGGCTTTCAATTCTTCGAGGGGCTTTTCGATCAATGTCTGTGCCAGACCAGTCGAAAGCGCCCAGCCAAAGCCGATGACGAGCGCGGCCGACGCCCCAAGCGCTGTCAGGCGCGTGGGTGAAAGCATCGACTTATGCGTTGTTCGCAGAGTGTGGATCGGTTGTTCCATGGGTGTTTACCAGTACCTGATAAAACTTGACCCGGCGCTAATGCACCGGGCGACATCATTGCAGACCAAGCTCGTGCGTCCCCCACCGGCCGCTCGCTGTGCCCCGAGCGCAGTTCTAAAGCAATCGTAAACGCCGTTCGCTGACCGGTCCAGTGGGTCCGCCTCGAAATGCCAACTCTGCCCGAGTTTGGTTAACATCACGCTTGCTATTCCAAGGACTTCTCGCCGAGGCGAGGTCTCATAACATGGCAGACAAAAACGCAAGAGAAATTGTCCTTTTTTCGGCAACCGACTTGCGGTCAATTCGCACAGCGCTGCGCTGCCCCGGACCGTGGCCCGTCCAAAAGAGCTTTTATCCAAGCCGCTTACCTGTGCAGACAAACGTTTCGGCAGGCGCTTATTTCGCGGTGCAATATGGAAATGCTTAGGCGACAAATGTCGGACCGCTTCTACTGAACCGTGAAACAGGAAGGATTCTCGATGCGCTATCTGCACACCATGATCCGGGTCGCCGACCTTGATTCGGCGCTCGATTTCTATTGCGCCAAGCTCGGGCTGCGGGAGACCCATCGGGTGACAAACGAAAAGGGCCGCTTCACGCTGGTCTTCCTGGCCGCTGCCGGGGACTGCGACCGAGCACGGCGCGACGGCGCGCCGCTCGTCGAGATGACATACAATTGGGACACGGAGAGCTACGACAGCGGCCGCACTTTCGGCCATCTCGCATTCGAGGTCGATGACATCTACGCGACGTGCGAATCTCTGAGGAACGCCGGCGTCACGATCAACCGGCCGCCGCGCGACGGCAGGATGGCCTTCATCCGCTCGCCGGACGGCATTTCGATCGAACTTCTGCAGGCAGGAAAGGCCCCGGAACCGCGCGAACCCTGGGCATCCATGCCGAACACGGGAACCTGGTGATGAATTTTGCCTCCGACAATGCCTACGGTGCGTGGCCTGAAATCATCGCGGCCATCGGCGAGGCCGCGATGGGCCCGGCGCCGTCCTACGGCGACGATGCGTTGACCGCGAGAGTGCGCGAGCGGCTGTCGCAACTCTTCGAACGCGACCTCGTCGTGCATCCGGTGATCAGCGGCACGGCGGCCAACGCCTTGGCGCTCGCCACCCTGGTGCCGCCGCACGGCGCCATATTCTGCCACGCCGAAAGCCACATCGCGGTCGACGAATGCGGCGCGCCGGAATTCTTCACGCACGGCGCCAAGCTTGTCGGCATCGAGGGCTGGAACGGAAAGGTCGACGCGGCTGGCCTCAATCATGCGTTGGCGCATTTTCTTCCCGGCTTCGTCCACCATGTGCAGCCGGCCGCCCTCAGCCTGACCCAGGCGACGGAGCTGGGCACCGTCTATACGCCCGGCGAGATCGCGGCCCTGTCGGGCGTGGCGCGCGACCACGGGATGAAGGTCCACATGGATGGCGCCCGCTTCGCCAATGCGCTGGCGCACCTCGCCTGCACGCCGGCGGAACTGACCTGGAAGGCGGGGGTCGATGCGCTCAGCTTCGGCGCCACCAAGAACGGCGCGCTGGGCGCCGAGGCGGTGATCTTCTTTCATCACGATGACGTGAAGGACTTCGAGTACCGGCGCAAGAAGGCCGGGCACCTCGTGTCGAAGATGCGGTTCGTCTCGGCGCAACTCGACGCCTATCTCACCGGCGAACGATGGATCCGGCACGCGGAACGCGCCAACGCGCTGGCGCGCCGGCTGGCCGATGGTCTCGCGGCGATCCCCGGCGTCGAAATCGCCCATGCGGTCGAGGCCAATGCGGTGTTCGTCAGGCTGCCCGAAGCGACGGTGAGCCGCCTGCGCTCCCGCGGCGCGGTATTCTACGACTGGGGCCCGCCGGCCGAGGGACGCACGCTGATCCGCCTCGTCACGTCTTTCGCGACGCCCGAGCAGCACGTCGACAGCTTCATCAAGCTGGCGGCCGACGGCTGAAAGCTTGCCTGAGACGGGCGGTTCCCTCCCCGTTTCAGGGGAGGGAACGCCATCCGGAGTGATTCAATAACGCTATATCCGTCCCAGGATGCTGAGCGTACCCACTTCCTCGAGGACGCCGTTGGAGCCCTTCACCAGGTCGAAGTTGAGGCCCATCGTCCAGGTGTCGGTCGTCGCCGCCAGCGTGCCGCCTACGACGAAGTTGCCTTGCGACGGGTCCGGCCCCTGCAGGATGAACTGGGCCCCCGCCGTCGCCGGCACGCCCGTGGTGGCATGGGCGAAGGCGGCCTTGAGCTTCACCGGATCGCTGAAGAAGTCATAGCGATAGCCGGCGCGCGCTTCGGGCTGCAGGTAGAAGTCCCACAGGTCGACGTCGTAACGGACATCGGCGCCGAGGAAGGCGCGCAGCGACTGGGCATAGTAAGGCTGGACCTTCAGGTTGAAGCCGTCGCCCACCGTGGCCGTGCCGGGATTGCTTTCGGTGTAGCCGTCTTCGCGCAACAGCAGGCCGTCGACGCTCAGTTGCGGCATGATGGTGGCGGCGCCGTAGGAGAACATCGCGCCGGTCGAGAAGCCGCCCGACAGCATCGTGGCGGCGTGCTTGTTGTACGCCTCGCGGGTGTAGACGGTCGTCCCCGATGACGTCGGGATGTTCAGATTGATGAAGCGCTTGCCCTTGATGCTGCCGTAGCCCGCATCGATCTTGGAATCGAAGAACAGGCCCTTGCCGCGCCACGTGGAGTAGGCGGTCAGCACGTACCACTGCTGGTTCTCGTGGGAGTTCCGCTCGATCTCGCCGACATCGCCCGCATAGAAGGTGAAGGCGCCGCCGTACCAGCCGTATTTCGGGCTGCCGCCGTCCATGCCCATGGAGAAGCCGAAGCCGTGGTCCTTGAAGCCGGACTTGGCCCGCGTGCCGTCGACCTGCGTGGCGCCCTGGCCCGGGTCCTTGATCATCTGGACGAATTCGTCGGCCCACAGCGTCGTGCCGCCTTCCTCCTTGCCGTACATCCGCAAGGACCGCTGGCGGGCGGCGACCACGCCGGTCGCCTGGTCGGTGATCGAGATGGCGATGGCGCGCGTGCCGCCCGTGACGTTGGGCGCGAAGGCGGCGTAGGCGCGCTGCGCGTCCTGGGCGTTGTGGATGCCGTTGACCATGGCGGCGCCCAGCGAGTCGTCGACCCCCAGCGCCGTATTGGCATAGGGGAATATCTGCGCCGCGTAGCCGGTGAGGCCGAGCTGCACGGGCGTCTTGGCCTGCACGTTGAGCACCAGGCGGTCGCTGGTGGAACTCGCCACCGTCGAGCCGTTGCAGGAGACGGTGGCGCCGGCCGCGATGGCGCAGAGCTGCGCCGACTGGAACAGGAAGGGCAGCGAACCGCCGCCGCTCCCGACATTGCTCAAGAGCGACGTGTTCGCCATCGTCACCGTGGACGGATCGATGTTCAGCTTGCCGCTCGGCGCCGTGATCAGGACGAAATTGCTGCTGCCTTGCGGCACGAAGCTCGAATAGGCCACGCCGAGATTCGCACCGGAATCGATATTGACGGTGTCGCTGGCCGCAATCACGCCCGACGACGTCAGCGATTCCGAGACGCCCAGGCTCAACGCGCCGCCATGGTAGACGTGCACCGTCGTGGCGTTGAGCGCCTGCGTGGTGTTGAGCAGATCCAGTATGCCCTGGTTCTGGATGCTGACCGCCACCCCGCTCGGCGCCACGACCTTGCCCTGCAGGTCGGCATAGTTGCCGATGTTGAGCTGGTCGCCCGAGTCCGTTCCCGTGCCGATCAACCCGAAGCTGACATCGCCGGTGAGGGTGGAGGGATGGGTCGGTCCGTTGCCTTGCAGCGTCAGGATCTGGTTGTCGCCGGTGCCGAACAGCACATCGCCGAGGATCGTGGCGCTCTTGTTGAGCGAGGACTGGCTGATGATCGTGACGCCCTGGCCCGCGGCCGACAACGGCGTGTCGGCCGACAGATCGATGGCGCGGGCGACCTGGCTGTTGTTGTCGAGGGCGGACATGCTTGAACAGGTGGACGATGTCGAAACGCCGGCGCACGCGGAAATCGTACCGCCATTGTAGATGTAGGTCAGGCTGCCCGACGTATCCTGTATGGCCGTGGCCTCCAGCGGGTTGGTGCTGCCCGCCGTGTTGCCCGCCAGCGCGGCATCGGTGGTGGCCGCCGCGGCCGAGATCGTGCCGGTGTTGATCATCGACGGCACTCTGGCCAACGTATTGATCAGGATCGCCACGGCCGTGCCGCCGCGCGTGCCCGTGGTCGAGGCGCTGATCACGCCGCTGCCGGTGATCCCCGAATTGACGAAGGCCGCCTGGTCGCCGGGATCGGTGCTGGTTGGCCCGTGCTTGCCGGCCAAGGTCGCGTCGGTGGAGCCCGTCCCGCCGGAAACCACCGTGGGGTCGGTGTTGTAATTGTAGGTGGCCGAAACGTTGTCGAGCACCGTGTAGTTGTCGAACATGATGCCGACCACGCCGTTGCCAGCAACCTGCGTTCCGGTGGTGGTGGCCGCCGCGGTCATGCTGCCCGAATTGTAGAAGCCGCCCGCCAGCTGGGTCGGATAGAGCGCGGAGGCGCCGGCGATGTGCATCGCCATGGCGAACTCGTCGACGTTGCTGGGCTGGATCGCCACCGGACCGCGGCTGACGAAGCTGAATCCGGGATCGGCAGCGTCGCTGAAAACGCCGATGGTGAGGGGCGCATTCTGCGGCGCCGTCGCGTTGTAGAGCGAATTGACCGTCGGGCTGATGAAGATCGCCGCCGGCGAGTTGGCGATCGACGTGCCGCCGCCGATCACCGTGATGCTGCCCGCGGCCACGTTCGACACCGTGGCCGTCGGCCCCAGGATGGCGATGCCGCCGTCGACGTTCGCGCCGATGGCCAGCGCCGGGCCGGCATCCGGATTCCCCGTCACCTTCGGCTTGGCGTAAATGTTTGTCAGGTTCGTGCTCGCCGACTGGCCCGAGATCGTCATCGTGCCGCCGACGGTCAGGCTGCCGGTGATGCCGCCGCCCTGGACCGACATGCCTGTGGCCCCGGCGCCGGTTACCGTCATGGTGCCGCCGCTCGCCAGCGTGACGTCGCCGTTCACCTTGCCCAGGCTCTCGAATCCCACCGTCCCGGTGCCCGACGTCGTTGTCGTCGAGCTCGGCGTCACCGACACCGTGCCGCCGAAGGTGAGGTTGCCGTGCAGGACCACGTTCTCGTCGATCAGCAGCGCCTGGCTCGAGTCGCCCGTGACGCTGACCGTCGAACCGCTCGCGAAGGTGATGGGGCCCGTATAGGTGTAGATCGTGGTGCTGGTGGCGTCTGTGTTTTGAAGCCAGATGCCGTGGTGGTTGGTGCCGGTGCCGTTCACCGTCAGCGACGATCCCGACAGCAGATCGATGCCAATCGCCGAGGTGTTGGCCGTATTCGTGCTGATCAGCGGATCGGGGTTCTTGGTGACGTCGACCAGGATGCCCGTGGCGTTGGTGTTGTCCTTGTTGGAGATGCCGCCGGCGCTGGAAACGAAGCTGTTGGAATCGACCTTGATGGCACCGCTCGCACTGCTGACGGCGATAGAACCGCCGGAGTCGATCGTCACGTTGCCGGCACTGCTCGTGGTGAGCGCCGTCGAGGTGGCCTTGCTGATCGTGGTGTCGGCCAGGGCCGTGCTGCCCAACAGGGCAATCGTGGCGGACGACAGCATCAAAATACGCTTGTTCAAGTGCGACCTCATGCTTCTGCACGCCAGAGGACCCTCCGGGGACGCAATGGTCCCGGCCCTGGCACTTCAATGTGAGAGCGGCGCGAAAGTCCCGTGGGAACCGCCCAAGCCGCGGCGACCATACCCAATTTCCACCCTATGACCTAGCGTTGACGGGCGGCAAACGCAAATTTCCGCTTTTTAATCAGGTATTAGCGGCTGCTGAGAAAAATGGCCGCGGCGCCTCACGAGGACGGCCGGCGGCGATGGCCCAAGGCAACATACCTGAGAAACTGTCGCAGAAACAGGTCGGCGACGCCGCAGCGCGCCACGAGATGCTGTATGCGGGCCGCATGGGTGGGGCCCGCGCGGTCTTCACCTTCATGGACCTGAGCGGGCTCGACCTCTCCGGCCGCAACCTTTCGGACGCGGATTTCACCGGGGCTGTCCTCGAGGAAACGAACTTCTCGGCTGCCCGCCTGGATTCGGCGAGTTTCTTCGGGGCCGACCTGCGGCGTGCGAATCTGACGCAAGCCAGCCTGCGACGGGCCGACCTGCGCGGCGTCTGTTTGCGGGGAGCCAACCTCGTCGGCGCGGACCTCTACGAAGCCGATTTGCGCGAAGGCGCCATCGCCGAAAAGGACAAGTACGGGAACCTGCGCGTCCGCAAGCATGACCTCGGCCCGGCCGAGCTTCCGGCGGCGCTGCTGACCTCCGCCAACCTGTCGCGGGCCAAGATGCACGGTGTCTTCGCCCAACAGGCCGATTTCAGCGACGCCATGATGAAGGACTGCCGGCTGACTCGCGCCAATTTGCGCCAGGCGCGGCTGGTCGGCGCCAACCTGGAGAACGCCGACCTCACGGGCTGCAACTTGACAGGAGCCCTGCTCACGGGGGCGGTGCTCGTCGGCACCCGCCTGGATGCAACCGTCCTCGACGGTGCCGATCTCAACCAGACCCTGACCAGCGCTCCCGCCGGCCATCAGCCCTCATCGGCCTCCCTCGAAGAGATGCTCGACGCCCACGTCCGCTGGGTCGAAACCGACGGCCTCGAAGGCAAGCCTGCCGACCTCACCGGCGTCGACATGCGCAAGCTCGGATCGCTGGGAGCGCGCCATCTCACGGCGCTGATCGCACCGGGGGCCACGCTTTACGGCCTCGACCTCGAAGGCTCTTCGCTGCAGGGCAGCAACCTCCAGGGCGCCGACCTGCGCTCGACGCGGCTCGTGGGGGTCGACCTGCGCGGCGTCAATCTGGTGGGCGCCAAGCTCAACCATGCCGATTTGCGCGACGCCAAGCTCGGTCCGCTGCTGATCGCAGATGATCGCCTGCTGCCCGCCCGCCTCGACGATGTCATCGCCCGCTACGCCGATTTCCGCGGCTCCGATCTGCGCCGCGCCAGGCTCACGGGCGGCGATTTCTCCTATGCCAATTTCAGCGACGCCCACATGCGCGACACCGACACCCGCAGCGCCGATCTGACGGGCGCGCGCCTGCCGATGTTCTTTCACCAAATGGGAATGGCGGAGCGAGCGGTCTAGCGGTGCGCCGCCACCGGTTGCGGCTCGCGTACCGAAGGCGTGCGGCCGCGGATGAACTGCCCCAGGCGCTGCAGGCTGACGCGCGCTTCCGGCACGTGCGAGTTGGCCTGGAAGACGTGCTGCATGCCGTCGTAGATCTCGACGCTCACGGGGACACCCGACTCCGCCGCCCTGTCGCCAATGCGCGAGGCATCGTCACGCAACATCTCGTGACTGCCGGCGTGCACCATGATGGGCGGGAAGTCCTTGAAGCTCGCGAACAGCGGCGAAGCATACGGGTCGCCCGGCGAGGTGTGCTTGAGATAATGGCGGGCGCTGACGAACAGGAGCTCCCAGGTCAACGCCGTGTCCTTGGGGGCATTCTGCATGACGCTCCAACCCGACAGCGACAGGTCCGCCCAAGGCGACATCGCCGCGCAGGCCGCGGGCATCGGCAGCCCCGCGTTGCGGATCGCCAGCAGCACCGACAGGGCCAGGCCGCCGCCCGAGCCGTCGCCTGCCAACACGATGGATTGCGGACCGTAGCCGCGGGCGATGATCTGGCGATAGGCGTCGATGCCGTCGCGCACCGCCGCCGGGAAAACAACTTCGGGCGCCAGGCGGTAGGCGGCCGAGAACGCCGTCGCTTCCGCCGCCTGCGCCAGCTTGGCGACCAGCGCGCGATGGGTCTCAGGCGATCCGGCGATGTAGCCGCCTCCGTGGAAATAGAGGATGACACGCCCTTCCGCGGCCTTGCCGATCTTGACCCATTCGCCCTTGACCGGGCCGAGCGCCGCCGTCTCGAAGCTCACTCCCCGCGGGATGGCACCGAAGCGGTCTGAGAGATAGGCGTATTGCCGACGCAGCTCGGCGATATCGGTCTCGGCGGCGATCACACGCGGCTTGGACATCCGCATGTACCGGTCGAAGAACGAGCTTTGCCAGCTGGGCATCAAAATTACTCGGAGGCGTTCCTCTCCAGTACACCACAGAGCATGCGATGTGGTGAAAAAAAGGGAGCCAAGGTTACGCACCCTGGTGAAAAATGAAGAGCCAGGGCTGCGCACCCTGGCTCTTCCAACGATTATCAGTGCCTAAGGGTCAAGCCGCCTTGCCCTCGATGGTCTTGAGCTCAGGGGCGTTGATGGCGACCCGCCGCGGTTTCTTCTCCTCGGGGATCAGGCGCTCCAGAACGATGTGGAGCAGGCCGTTCTCGAGCTTGGCGCTCTTCACTTCGACATGCTCGGCGAGCTGGAAGCGGCGCTCGAAGGCGCGTCCGGCAATGCCCTGATAGAGGTAGCCCTTGCCTTCCGGCTTGGGCGCCTCGTCGCGCTGGCCGGTCACGGTCAGCACGCCTTCGCGCACCTGGACATCAAGATCCTTCTCGGCGAAGCCGGCGACGGCCAGGGTGATGCGATAGTTGTTCTCATCCGTACGCTCGATGTTGTAGGGCGGGTAGCCCGCACTCTGCTCGGCGTAGGAATCCATCAGGTCGAAGAGCCGGTCGAAGCCGACGGTGGAGCGGAAAAGCGGGGAAAAGTCGAATGCACGCATGGTCAAACCTCCTAGAAGCGTTTGGACGTCCTGCCGATTGGGCCAGGACAACTTTCTTGCCGGGACCCTATCGGCCTCCCGGCACGCCTTAGATGGGGAGCGGAAAAGCCGGCTTCAAGGGTCTGACCCCGCAGACAACCGCCAAATTTTACAATCATTGCGGGTGTAACGGATGGGCTGCTTCAGGTCGAACGGGCGCGCGGTCGACGGCGGCGGCGCCGGTTCACCATCCGCGCAGGTGCCAAAGCGCGGCGCCCCACAACAGCGCCATGACGACGTAGCTGACGGCATCCATCTGGCCCGGCGTGAGGACGATGCCTGTCGCATCCTTGACCAGGGTCAGAAGCCAGGCGCCCTCCTCGCGGTTGGTCGGATCGCGCCAGCGCCCGGTACGCATCACCGATTCGAGATTGTTGAGGATGCAGGCGTTCCTGTTGAACAGCCAATGCAGCGCGACGGCAGGGACGAACAAAAGATAGAAGATGAGAGCGCCGCGCGCCGGAACGGCCCAGCCGCCCACAATGTACAGCATGATCGCGATATGCAGCGCGAAGCACCCCTGGCCGAGCACATCGCGGCCGACAGGTCTGCCCCCAGGATCGGCGGTCATGATTCCCCGCGGTCAAGCTCCCCGCCGGAGCATGCCTGTTGTCACGAAGGCTGACAAATGCTCAATTAACTTGGTTTCCGAAGCGTCTTGTCGGCACGCACACCCGATAGCGGTGGCGGCCAAAATCGCGGGGAAGGATTTCCATGGCCAGCGCACGCGTTCAGCAGATCATCACCGAAATGGGCAGCAGACTTGGCGCGAATTCCGGTCTGGGCGGCACGCTCAAATTCGATTTCGGCGAGGAAGGAACCGTCTATATCGACGGGGCATCGACGCCCAACACGGTGAGCGACGGCGCCGGCAAGCCCGCGCCGCAATGCACCATCAGCGTGAGCCTCGAGACCTTCGAGAGGATGATCAAGGGCGAGCTCGACGGCACGTCCGCTTTCATGCAGGGCAAGCTGCGCGTGGCGGGCGACATGGGCCTGGCCATGAAACTCGGCCCAATCCTGCAAAAGGCGCGGGGATAAGCGGCGGCAGCGTTTTCTCTCGCCGTTTACGGCGGAGGAAGGCATGAGCGCCCTTTCCTTCACGCCCCGCTTCATCGCCGCCTCGGACGGCACCCTGCTGCGCACGGCCGTCTTCGAAGGCGGCGCACAGGTCTGCGTCCTGCTCCACGGCCAGACCGAATTCATCGAGAAATACGGCGAAGTCATCGGCGAGCTCAGGGCCCGCGGTTTCACGGTCGCCACCTTCGATTGGCGCGGCCAAGGCGGTTCGGTGCGCCTCCTCGACGATCCCCTGAAGGCTCATGTCGGGGATTTCGCGGAATACGACGACGATCTCGCAAGCTTCCTCGAGCAGGTGGTGCGGCCGCTCAGCCCCGCTCCCCCGCTGGCGCTCGCCCATTCGATGGGCGGGCACATCCTGCTGCGCACCCTGCACGACAAGCCGGGCGCCTTCCGTGCGGCGGCGCTGAGCGCGCCAATGCTGGCGGTGTCGGCCCGCGGCTATCCGGGCTGGCTGGCGCGCGCCGTCACGATGCTCCATGCCGGGTCCGGGCGGAGAATGGATTTCGCCTGGGGCATGGCAGCGCGCGATCCCTTTCTCGTCGACTTCGCCGCCCAGCTCTGCACCACGGATGCGCAACGCTTCGCGCGCACCCAGGAAATCCTCAAACTGAACCCCTCGCTGCGGCTGGCAGGCCCGACCTGGGGGTGGCTGGCCGCGGCCTATCGCTCGATGGCGCGCATGGCGGCACCCGAATTTGCCGAAGCGATCGCCGCGCCGGTCCTGATGGTGGCGGCAGGCCATGACCGCATCGTGGTGCAATCGGCCGAACGCGCCTTCGCCCGCCGCCTGCCCCATGCCACCTATGTCGAGATCGAGGACGGCGAACACGAATTGCTGATGGAACGCGACGCCGTCCGCGCCCGCTTCTGGCAGGCCTTTGACGCATTCGCCCTCACTTCAATCGCCTGACACGGCGGCAAAGAAATCGCGCAGCGGTTTGATGAAGGACGCGGCGCGGAAAGGCGCCCGGAGCAAGGTTGATCTCGTTAATTGCTATTGCGTCGCGTTCTTATTCATCACACACGGATCGCCCTGCGGTACCGACGCCTCAGGAAAAGCTGTGGATAGCTGATCCTTCTTCTCGCGCGGCGCCCGCCGGCAACCGCAGCGGCCACCAAATGAAGGCCTGAGTCCCGCGGCCTCGCCGCTGCGCCTGCGCGACCCGATGGCCCACGACCAGCGCCGGTTACTCCTTGAGGAGCGTCAGCGCCGCCGCATGCACCCGCGCGTCGCCGGCTGCGATCACCCGCCCGCCGTCGAAGCAGGGGCCGCCTTGCCAGTCGGTCAGGATGCCCCCCGCCCGTTCCACGATGGGGATCAGGGCCTGGATGTCCCAGGGCTTCAGCCGTGCCTCGACCACCAGATCGACGAAACCCATCGCCAGAAGGCCGTAGGCGTAGCAATCACCGCCGAAGCGCGTCAGCAGCGCCGCGTCCGACAGATGCCGGAAAGCCTCCTGCTCCGAGGCGTCGAAATAATTCCAGGGATGCGTGCTCATGAGGGCGGCCTGGCCCAGGCTTGCGCAGGCCCGCACGGCGAGCCTGGTCCGGCCGTCCGGCGTCTGCAGGAAGCTGCCCTGCGCCGTGCCGATGTAGCGTTCGCGCAGGACCGGCTGGTCGAGGATGCCCAGGGTGGGCGTGCCGTCCTCGTTGAGCGCGATCAGCGTGCCCCATTGGGTCTGGCCGGTGATGAAGGCGCGCGTGCCGTCCACCGGATCGATCACCCAGACCCTGCCGCTGGTGCCCTCGTCGTCGCCGTACTCCTCACCGAGAATGCCGTCGGCGGGGCGTTCCCGCTTGATCATGGCGCGGATCGCCTCTTCGGCCCGCTTGTCGGCTTCGGTGACGGGATCGAACATGGCCGCACCGGCGCCCTTGTCGACGATATCGATCTTCCGCCGGAAATAGGGCCGGATCACCGCGCCCGCCGCGTCCGCGAGCCGGTTGGCGAATGCAACGTCCTCTGGGCCGGCCATGGTGCCTCCTTCGCCGCGCGAGAACCTGGCGAGACGAACCGTCAAACGCCACTATAGTCCTGCTTCGGCATACAGAGGGTCGGGAACAATGAAAAGCGCGGTTGTCACGGGAGCTTCGAGCGGCATCGGGCTGGCGGCTGCGAAGGCCCTCGTCGAGCGGGGGTTCCGCGTCTTCGGCAGCGTGCGCAAGCCATCCGATGCCGAGCGGCTGCGCCGCGAGTTGGGCGACCGCCTCGTGCCGCTGCTCTTCGACGTGACGGACGGCGCCGCAGTGAAAGCCGCGGCCGGGCAGGTGTCGCAGGCGCTCGATGGCGTGCCGCTGGCGGGCCTGGTGAACAATGCGGGTGTCGCGGTGCCGGGGCCGCTCCTGCATCTTGCGGTCGACGACTTCCGCCGCCAGCTCGAGATCAATCTCACCGGGCAGCTCATCGTCACCCAGGCCTTCGCGCCTCTCCTGATGGCGCGCAACGCCAAGGCGGCGGGACGGATCGTGATGATCACCTCGGTCGGCGGACGCAGCGCCACGCCGTTCGTCGGTCCTTACAACACTTCCAAGTTCGGGCTTGAAGGATTTTCGGAGGCGCTCAGGCGCGAGCTGATGATCTTCGGAATCGACGTCATCGTCGTCGCCCCCGGCGCCGTGGCCACGCCGATCTGGGACAAGGCCGATGCCGTGGACGTCTCGCCTTATGCCGACACGGTCTACGCGCCAGCACTCGAAAAGTTGAAGGCGGAAATGATCAGGCTGGGGCGACAGGGTTTGCCGCCCGAAAAGCTCGGGCGCATCATTGCGGTCGCTCTGACGGCGGCCAAGCCCAAGACCCGCTATGTGGTCACGCCGGAGCCTCTGACCTACCTGCTCCTCAACGTGTTGCCAAAGAGATGGTCCGACAAGATCTTCGCCACGCGGCTCGGCCTGACGCCGCCCCGCTAGTCGCCGGCCTCGGCGCGGGCCGCGCGCTTGCGCTCGTGCGGATCGAGGTCGCGCTTGCGCAGGCGGATCGATTGCGGCGTCACCTCAACCAGTTCGTCTTCCTCGATGTAGGCGATGGCCTGCTCCAGCGTCATCGGCACGATCGGCGTCAGGCGCACCGCTTCGTCCTTCGAGGTGGTGCGGATGTTGGTGAGCTGCTTGGCGCGGGTCGGATTGACGATAAGGTCGTTGTCCTTGGCGTGCTGGCCGACGACCATCCCTTCGTAGACCTTCGTGCCCGGCACCACGAACAGCTTGCCGCGCTCTTCGAGATACCACAGCCCGTAGGCCACCGCTTCGCCGTTGCTGTTGGAGACCAGCACGCCGTTGGTGCGTCCCGCCACGGCGCCCTTGTAAGGCGCATAGCCGTGGAACATGCGGTTCATCACGCCCGTGCCGCGCGTGTCGGTGAGGAATTCGCCGTGATAGCCGATCAGGCCGCGCGAAGGCGCCCAGAAGGTCAGCCGCGTCTTGCCGGCGCCCGTCGGGCGCATGTCGGTCAGCTCGCCCTTGCGGTTGGAGATCTTCTCGATCACCACGCCGGTGAAGGGATCGTCGACGTCGATGGTGACTTCTTCGATCGGTTCCAGCCGCTGGCCGTTCTCGCCGGTCTTGTAGAGGACGCGCGGACGGCTGATGGAAAGCTCGAAACCCTCGCGCCGCATGGTCTCGATGAGGACGCCGAGTTGCAGTTCGCCGCGACCGGCAACCTCGTAGGCTCCCTCGCCCGTCTCGCGGACATGGATGGCGACGTTGCCTTCCGCCTCGCGCAACAGACGGTCGCGGATGACGCGGCTCTGCACCTTGTCGCCTTCCCGTCCCGCCAAGGGAGAATCGTTGACCGACACGGTCATGGCCAGGGTGGGCGGATCGATCGGTGTGGCGGCAATGGGCGCCTCGACCGTGATGTCGCAAAGGGTGTCGGCCACGGTCGCGGTCTGCAGGCCCGCGATCGCCACAATGTCGCCTGCTTCGGCCCGTTCCACGGGAACCCTGGCCAGGCCCCGGAAGGCCAGGAGCTTGGTCGCTCGCGCCCGTTCCACCGTTGCGCCATCGCGGTTGAGCGCCTTGATCTGGCGATTCACCGTGATCGCCCCGGTTTCGATGCGGCCCGTAAGGACCCGTCCCAAATAGGGATCGGCCTCGAGCGTCGTCACCAGCATGGCAAACGGGAACGCGTCACCCGCCTTGGCGGTCGGCTTCGGACGGGGAACATCCGCGACAATTCGGGCAAACAGGGGCGACAAATCTCTGCGTTCATCGGCAAGGTCGGGCACTGCCCAGCCCTGCCGCCCCGAAGCATAGAGGACATGGAAATCAAGCTGATAGTCGTTTGCCTCGAGCGCCAGGAAGAGGTCGAAGATCGATTCGAGCGTTTCCTTGGGCTGGGCATCCGAACGGTCGATCTTGTTGATGACGACGATCGGCTTCAGCCCCAGCTTCAGCGCCTTGGACAGCACGAACTTGGTCTGCGGCATGACCGACTCGGCCGCATCGACCAGGAGAACGACGCCGTCCACCATGGACAGGATGCGCTCCACTTCGCCGCCGAAGTCGGCGTGACCGGGCGTATCGACGATGTTGATGCGCGTCTCGCCCCATTCGACGCTCGTGCACTTCGCCAGGATCGTGATGCCGCGCTCGCGCTCCAGATCGTTGGAATCGAGCGCGCGCTCTTCCATATGCTGGTTGTCGCGCACGGCGCCGGATTGCTTGAGCAATTGATCGACAAGCGTAGTCTTGCCGTGGTCGACGTGCGCGATGATCGCGATGTTGCGGATATCCATGGTGCGCGGCTTATAGACGCCGCCACGGCGGCGAGCAACCGCGGCTCAATACTGCGCGACGGGCTTCAAATCCCAGGCCATATCCGAACGGTAAACGGCCACCGCGGCGTGAACCGCCTGCATGTAGCCGGTCTCCGCTTTCAGCGCCCGCGCCGTGGCCGCAACGTCAATGTCATGCTCGGCGTCGGACACGGGATGGCCGGCGCAACGCTGATGGGCCAGCACGATGAGGGCGACCGGGCCATGCGCTCCGATCAGAAGCTTGATCTGGGCCACGGCCGCATGCCACTCGCTCTGCCGCTCGGCTCGGATCAGGCCGTCGGGTCCGGGCACCGCGATGAGATCGACGCCTTCCACTTCGAGCAGCTTGGCAAGGCGGGCATTGAGGTCGACTTTGCGCTGGTGCAAGCGCCAGTCGGCGCAGGTCAGCGCGACTGCCAGCCTTTTGTGCTTCTTGCCCCACATACTCGACATCCCCGTGCGGTCGCATCGCGGGCGACTTTATCGGCGAGGCCGCGACGGCGCACAATGGGGCAATTGGCCAAAATGACGATTGCGTGCAAACGGGGCAGTAGGCTACCGGATCACCGGCAATGGAGGCCGCCCGACTACGACGACGGCCGCCCGCGAGCCGGCTGGCCGACCCGGGGCCAACCGCGATTTGGAACCGGACGATGAACATCAGATTCGCCAGCGCCTTCGAGGGCTTGCCAGCGCGCGTGCAACGGGTCCCGCTGCGCTTCGCCGAACTTGATCGCCGCACGCGCTGGTTCGTCATCGGCGGCGCGGTCACCATGATTTTGGCAATTCTGTGGTACGCGTTCGGATTCGGGACGGGCGGCCACAAGAGCGTTGCCGTGCCCGTCGTCGTGGCCGTGGCGCAGACGAAGGACGTCACCGTCACGGAACCTGCCATCGGAACGGTCGTGGCCCAGGCGACCGTGCAGGTGACCGCGCAAGTCGCCGGACAACTGTTGCAGGCGGATTTCCATGAAGGCGATCTCGTCCGCAAGGGACAACTGCTGTTCGAGATCGACCCCCGACCCTTCCAGGCCGCGTTGGCGCAGGCGCAAGGACAGCTGGCGAAGGACAGCGCCCAGCTCGTCAGTGCGCAGAACGACGAGCGCCGCTACAACACGCTGTTCGCCCAAAATGCGGTCTCGCCGCAGCAGCGCGATCAGACCGAAGCGACCGCCAAGTCGCTGGCCGGCTCGGTGGCCGCCGACCGCGCCGCCCTGCAGGTTGCGAGCATCAATCTGGGCTATACGAAGATCTACTCCCCCATCGACGGCAAGACCGGGCCCATCCTCATCCAGCCGGGCAACCTCGTCGGCGCCAACGGCGCAAGCCCGCTGGTATCGATCACGCAGATCGAGCCGGTGAAGGTTTCCTTCGCCCTGCCGCAATCGGACCTGCCGCGGATCCAGGAACGCGCCCGGGCCGGGCAGCTGACGGCACGTCTCAATCCCGAGCAGACCGGCGGGCGCCCCCTCGAGGCGCCCGTGGATTTCGTCAGCAATCAAGTGAACGCCCAGGCAGGCACGATCGAATTGCGCGCCACCTTCGACAACCGCGACCACCGGCTCGTTCCCGGTCAGATGGTCGACGTCGACGTGACGCTGGCCACCTTGAAGAAGGCCACGGTGGTTCCGCGCGAGGCCGTCAACGACGGCCCGGTCGGCCGCTACGTGTTCGTGATCGGACGCGACGGCACGGCGATGATGAAGGCGGTGTCCGTAAAGTTCGATGACGGGAAGAACATGGCCGTCACGGGCATCGGGGGCGGCGCCAAGGTCGTCACCGACGGGCAGCTGCGCGTGGTGCCGGGCGCGACCGTCAGCATCGTGAACGCAGCGCGGCGGGACCGGGAAGCTTCGACACCGCGATGAACATCTCACGCCCGTTCATCTTGCGACCCGTGATGACCACGCTGGTCATGGCGGCGATGCTCATCTTCGGCATTTTCGGCTATTCGACCTTGCCGGTGAGCGAACTGCCCAGCGTCGACTTCCCGACCATCGTCGTCTCGGCGAACCTGCCCGGCGCCTCCCCCGAGACCATGGCCTCGGCGGTGGCCACGCCCATCGAGGGCCAGCTCTCGACCATCGCAGGCATCGACTCGATGACGTCGCAGAGCGTATTGGGCTCCACCAGCATCACCGTACAGTTCAAGCTCGACCGTGATATCGACGCCGCCTCGCAGGACGTGCAGCAGGCGATCTCGGCCGTCCTGCGCAAGCTGCCGCCGCAAATGACGACGCCGCCCACGCTGCGCAAGGTCAACCCGGCGGATACGCCGATCATCTTCCTGGCGATGAGCTCGACCACGCTGCCTCTGTCCCAGGTCGACAATTACGCCGAGACCCTGCTGGCCCGCCAGTTGTCGACGCTGGACGGCGTGGCGCAGGTCAACGTGTTCGGTTCGCAGAAATATGCCGTGCGCATCGAAGTCGATCCCGCGGCGCTGGCGACCCGGCAGATCGGCATCGACACCCTGTCGAGCGCGGTCAACGCCACCAACGTCAACCTTGCGACGGGCACGCTGAACGGTCCCACCCGCGCCGCGGTGATCGACGTCAACGGCCAACTGCAGAACGCGGAGGAGTACAACCGCCAAGTCATCGCCTATCGCAACGGAGCCCCGGTCCGACTGAGCGATGTGGCGACCGCGATCAACAGCGTGGAGAACATCCGCACCGCGAGCTGGTTCAAGGGGCATCGCGCCATCGTGCTCGCGGTGCAGCGCCAGCCGGGGTCCAACACGATCGAGGTCGTCAACGAAATTCGAAGAATCCTGCCCCACTTCATGGAACAGTTGCCGGCTTCGGTGAAGCTGGAGATCGTCCACGACCGCAGCGATTCGATCCGCGCCTCGGTCAGTGATGTCCAGACGACGCTTGTCATTGCCGCAGTGCTCGTCATCGCCGTCATCTTCATCTTCCTGCGGACGTTTTCGGCGACCATCATTCCCTCCCTGGCGCTGCCGTTGGCCGTGGTCGGAACATTCGGCGGCATGGCGTTCCTGGGCTACAGCCTCGACAATCTGTCGCTGATGGCGCTGACGCTGTCGGTGGGCTTCGTCGTGGACGACGCCATCGTGATGCTCGAGAACATCGTACGCCACGTCGAGGCCGGCGAAACCGCCTTCGACGCCGCGCTGACGGGCGCCAAGGAGATCGGGTTCACCATCCTGTCGATGACGGTCTCGCTGGCCGCCGTCTTCATCCCCGTGCTGTTCATGGGCGGAATCGTGGGCCGGCTGCTGCACGAGTTCGCGGTCACCATCGTCCTGGCCATCGTTCTTTCCGGCGTGGTGTCGGTGACGCTGACGCCGATGCTGTGCAGCCGAATCCTCAAGAGCGGCCAGGCGGAGAAGCACGGCTCGTTCTACGCCTGGAGCGAGCGGACGTTCCAGCAGATGCAGGACTTGTACGACCGGACCCTACGCTGGAGCCTCGACAATCACAGGACGATATTCGGCATCTTCCTGGCCAGTCTGATTGCGACGGTCGTCCTGTTCGACGTGATCCCGCAGGATTTCATCCCGAGTGCGGATATCGGCATGATCTCGGGCAACACCGAGGCGGCGAACGGCACCTCCTTCACGCAGATGGTGAAGTACCAGAAGCAGGTCGCCGCCATCGTGAATTCGGACCCCAACGTGTCCGGCGCCATGTCGGCCGTCAACTCCAACAACACCGGGCGAGTGGTCCTCCATCTCAAGGAAAGAAACGAACGCGCGCTGTCGGCGGACGCAGTGATCCAGGAACTGCGCCCCAAGTTCAACAGCGTTCCGGGCATCCGCGTCTTCCTGCAGAATCCGCCCAGCCTGCGCATCGGCGGCATGCAGACCAACTCGCAATACCAGTACACGCTTCAGGACCTGAACCTCGGCGAGTTGCAGGACGCCGCCGTGCGCCTGACGTCGGCCCTGCGCAACGCGCCCGGCTTCCAGGATGTGGACAACGATCTGCGCCTCACGACGCCGACCGTAACGGTCGCCATCGACCGCGACCGCGCCGCCGCGCTGGGTGTCACGCCGCAATCGATCGAGGCCGCGCTGGGTACCGCGTTCGGCGGCCAGCAGGTATCCCAAATCTACGGAACCTCCGACGAATACCAGGTGGTCATGGAATTGGAGCCGCGATATCAGGCGGATGCGACTTCATTTTCCCGGCTCTATGTGACGTCGCAAAACGGAAACCTGGTGCCGTTGACCGCCGTCACCAGGATCGGCACCAGCACGACACCGCTCAGCATCAATCATCTGGGACAGCTGCCGTCGGCCACCGTTTCGTTCAACCTCGCGCCGGGCATGGCGCTGAGCGATGCCGTGTCGGCCATCCAGCGGGTGCAGCAGCAGATCGCGATGCCCGACACGGTGCAGACGAGCTTCCAGGGGACCGCCGCCGCGTTCCGGAGCTCGATGAGCAACGTGACGACGCTGTTGATCATCGCCATCATCGTCGTCTACATCGTCCTCGGCATCCTCTACGAAAGCTTCGTGCATCCCCTGACGATCCTGTCGGGCCTGCCCTCCGCGGCCGTGGGCGCGCTGATGACCCTCGGCTTGTTCCACGTGGCGTTCCTGGTCCATCTGACGTCGTTCGACACGACGCTCAGCCTTTACGCCTTCGTCGGCATGATCATGCTGATCGGCATCGTGAAGAAGAACGCCATCATGATGATCGATTTCGCCCTGGCCCGGCAACGCGGCGAGAATGTCCCGGCCCGGACGGCAATCTATGAAGCGGCCCTGGTCCGTTTCCGCCCGATCATGATGACGACGATGGCCGCCCTGATGGGGACTCTGCCGATCGCCATCGGGCTGGGATCGGGTTCCGAGGCGCGGCGCCCCCTTGGCCTGGCGGTCGTGGGCGGCTTGCTCCTGTCCCAGCTCCTGACGCTTTACATCACGCCGGTGATCTATGTGTATATGGACCGGCTGTCCCTGAGACTGGCTGCCGGGGGCCGGGACCGCGTGCGCAGCCCCGCCACATAGGCGAAGGGCGCCGGTCGCCCGGCGCCCTTCCCGTGCCCTGGATGGACGAAACCTAGAGATTCACCCCGACCGTCAGACCGAAGGTCCGCGGCTGGCCGACGAATTCGTTGGTGAACAAACCAGTCGCGGGATCCGAGACGTACATGCCCGTGACATAGCTCTTGTCGAACACGTTGTTGGCAAAGGCGCGCACATACCATTTGCCGCCCGACGAATTGAGCTGCATCGCGACGTTGGCCACGAAGTAGCCGCTGATCTTATCGATCGGGTTCTCGTTGAAGATCGTGCCCCACATGTTCGACTGCCAGTAGCCGTCGAACCGCGTGGTCAGGTTGAAGCCGTTATCGAACGGCACCGTATACTGGGCGCCGAACCCGAGCGAGCCGTCCGGCATGTTCTGCAGCTCGTTCCCCTTCAGGCTGACCGGCTCGCCGTTGGCGAAGAAGTGATAGTGGCCGGCGAGCCCGGCAGGAAGGCCCGCCATGACAAGCGGGATGTTCGCGCAGCTGCTGTAACCGGAGTGCGCTACGCCCGGCGTGGACGTCGGCGGCGCGATCACGGGAAGCGGCGTGGCGGCCGCCACCGTGGTCCAATCGGGATAGCCCGCGTCGTTGGTGACGACACAGGTTTCCGCCGTGCCCAGATCCTTGATGAGCGTCGCATTCGGATCGCCGTGGGTCGGATCGCGGGAATTGACGATCGAACCGGCGCCGATGCTCGAGTGATTATTGGCGAAGCTCACATTGAACTGCCAACGATCGCTCGGCGCCCAGACGAATTCGCCCTCTATGCCCCACATGGTGGCGTTGACGTTTTCGTTGATGGCGTCCTGATCCAGGATGGTGGAAACCTGCAGTCCCTTGTAGTCGTAGTACCAGACGTCGGCGTTAGCCTGCAGGGTGCCGTCCAGCAAAAGGTTCTTGGTCCCGAGTTCGAAGGCATCGACGAATTCGGGCTTGTAGCTGTTCAGCGATGCCGGCGCCGTGACCGGCAGCGGCGGGTTCGAGCCGCCCGCCTTGTAGCCTCGCGAATACGACGCGTAGAGCATCGTCTGGTCCGTAAAGTCGAGCTTCGGCGTATATTCGACGACGAACCGGCCCGTCAGGGCGTCGTTCTTGGTCAGGCGCGGCACGTAGGACGCAGGCCCGGTCAGCCCGCCGAACGGTGTCGTCGAGAGATAAGGAACGGGACTTTCGAGATTGGCGGTGCCGACGGGTACGAAGGCGTTCAACAGCGTCGTGCGACCCGTGAGCACCTTCCTGTCCTCGGTGTAGCGCAGGCCGACCGTGAACTTGAGCAGCCCCGGAAGGGCATCGTAGTAGACCTCGCCGAAGGCGGCCTTGGACGTCAGAGTGTAGTACTCGGAGTTCCAGTAGAAGGCCGGCCCCGCCGCCATGGGAACGTTGGGCGTCGAGCCCGGCGGCAGCAGGTTGCTGACCGGCAGGGCCAGCGCTCCCATCATCAAGCCAGCATAATCGATGGCCGGCCCGGCGACGAAATAGTCCAGCGTTTCGTTGTAGCTCAGATAATACCCGGCGACGAGGAAGTTGACCGGACCCGAGAAATTGGAGTTGAAGCGCAGTTCGCCCGCCTTCTGGACGTGCGATTCGGAGGACTGGTCGTTCAGACTGTTGAGGTCGGAGTAGTGTTGAATGTGGCCACCGATTGAGCCGGAAGCCTGACGGTCGAACGCGGATACGGGAATGGACAGCGTGTTGAGGCCGCCGCCGATCGGTGTCGCGGTCATCAGGCTGAAGTTCGACAGCGGCGCGGTATTGTAGGAGAGCCCCAGGCCCGCGGCGGGCAGCGCCGCCATGCCTTCGATCAGCGCGATCTGCTGGTTGGAGTAGATGATCGGGGTCCCGACCGTGTTGTAATAGGACTGTTGCGAGAACGTCCCGGAGTTCTGATAGCCGCCCAGCAGCGTCATATCGAACGAGTCTCCAAGGCGCTGCTTCCATTGCGCGATGATCAGCGTCTCGTACTCGCGATGCTTGGGATCGAAATCGGTGTTCACCTTGTGCATGTCGGCCGGGTTGTATCCGCTCGACTGCGGCAGCTGCAGATTGGCCTGACCGAGGCCCATCGCGGCGAATATCGTCTCGCCCCCCGTGAGGCCGGGCGCGGGCGTCACGCCCAATCCCGGCGCGACCACGAAATTGTAGTAGTTCTGCAAGCCGGCCGGCAGCCCCTGGAACAGGCCGACGAACGCCTGCGGCGAGGCCGAGATGTTGCCCAGCGTCGCATTCAGATTGGTGGTGTTGTAGGCGAGCTTGTCGGGCAGGCATCCCAGCACACCCGACGGATCGAAATCGCACATCGATTTCTGCGAACGCATGCGCGAGGAGTCTTCGCCCGAAGCCTGGGCCATGACGTCGATCGTGGTGTCCTGTGTCGGCTCGAAGCGAACGGATCCGCGCACCGACCACTGATTTCGGCTGTCGATCTTCTTGTTGTCGAAAACGTTCGTCGTGGTTCCGTCACGGTTCCAGATGAGTCCGGCAACACGCAGCGCGAGCTTGTCAGTGATCAACGGAAGGTTGATCGCGACGCGCGCCTTCGCATCGTTGTAGTTGCCGTATTCGCCCTCGGCGTTGAGAATGAAATTCTCGAGGTCCGGCTTCGCCGTGATGACGTTCACCGAACCGCCCGTCGCGTTGCGGCCGTACAGCGTGCTCTGCGGGCCGCGCAGCACCTCGACGCGATCGATGTCGTAGTACTCGGTCTCCGCAATCACCGGTGCATTGAGATAGAAGTCGTTGACGTTGAATGCGACGCCTGACTCGCTCGCCGCCCCAGTGCCGCTCATTCCGACGCCGCGAATTTCGAAGTTCGAACTCGTGAAGTTGTCCTTCGAATTCGTCACGCTCGGGATGTTGAATTGAAGATCCTGGAACGTATTGATCTGCCGAGTGGAAAGATCACTGCCACTCAACGCCGTTACCGAAATCGGCACGGTCTGAATGTCTTCCGCCTTCTTCTGAGCGGTGACAACCACAGACTCGATTTGTGCATATGCCGGCGCGACGAAGGCAGTGGTAACAAGCAAGGCGCCAAGAAACGCGAAGGGCCCAAAGGCCCCAGTCCGACCCTGAACGAGCATTTCGAACTCCCCGATAGATCCGCTTAGAGGATCCTCTTGGCCGTTGCGCCTGTGCCCGCCCGAGCACGCCTAGCGGCGCTAATCGGCATGAATAAGGATGAGATAAGCCCAAAGATGCGGCAAGGAATTTGTCGGACGCGTCATTTCGGCCAGCAAGAATAGATTATGTGCTGTACCCGTTTTGTCACACTTTCCAGTGTTCCGTAAGGTCA